>CANRPK010000045.1 GCA_947632455.1 uncultured Bacilli bacterium | reverse complement strand
ACGATACATAAGGACAATTTAATACTTGTATAAAGAAAAGCCCTCTTGCATTTTGTTTTAAACATAATGTAAGGGGGCTGTTTTTGTTATGAAAAGAGTATTTATATAAAAGATTTGATAGTGAATCAAAGTAATATTATTGTTATAATTAGACAAAAAGTTCATTTGAATTTTGGATAATCATACGATTGTGTGTAAATAACTTGAATCTTATTGTAGAAATATGTATAATATTATAAAAAATGTAAGGAGTGTTTAGAATGTATTACATTGGTTCTTTTTTGATAACTTTAACAATTTATATTATGATTTTAGTTTTTTTCTGCTTGTTACAAAATTTGTTACGAAATTTTTTAAAAATATATTATAGAAACAAGACGCTCAAATTTACTCAAAAAGAAGTAAAAGAAAAGCAACAGAAAATTGATAATATAACAAATGAACTCAATTCAATGGAAGAAAACTGTAAAAAACCGTGGGATGTTTCAAAAAACTACATTAATACAATTGTTAAAGTTTTATATTTATATAATGAATTAGCTGTTGGAATTAAAGAGGGATTGTATGACGAACTTTATATTAAGATGATTTTAGGATTTGATATGATTGATTTTTATAAAAGATATTATAATTTAGTTGCATCTGTTCCACGCACAGATAAAAAAATAAGTCGTTTTATGCCACTAGAACTTTTATTAAAAAAATGGGATACAGATGAATTACCATTGAAATAAGCATAGGAGGTATTAATAATGAATAAATCTACCTATGATAAAATAAATGAATTTTGCACTGAAAAAACCGATGGTGTACTAATTCAAGCTGAAAGAGATTATGTACTTCGAAAGTTTTTGGATAGTTATTATGCAGCAATTTCTACTTATTTTGAATCACATAATTCATATCCTTCCACGAAAGATGAACAAACGATTGTTGATTCTTTGTTAAACAAAGATAATTTAACAAATTATGTAGATTCGGCAAAAATTTATTATGACAAATTTAAAAATAATATAGAAAATGAATTTAGGAAAAAACAGGACAAGCCAGCGTTTTGGAAAAGTGTATTTATCAGTATTTTTGCTAATTTGATCTATTCTTTAATTTTATTTATTGTTTTCTTAGTCGCGAAAGACCAAATTGCTACATGGCTTATGCAACTAAATTTATAACAAATTTTATAATGAGTTTTCAACCTTCAAAACATCAAATCGCATTATATTCATTTAACATAAATGGTAGCCCTCCAGTCGAAATTATCCGACTTGGAGGGCTTTTGTATTCTTATATTTTACAAAATGTAGTCCCCGTGTAGTCCCCAAATCATTTTTTTAATAATAAAAAAGACGTCTGCAAAGCCTGCAAACGCCTATTTTACGTTGGTTGCGGAGGCTGGATTTGAACCAACGACCTTCGGGTTATGAGAAATTTCAGTCCTTGTTTTTGATGTTTTATGTTTGTTTATGGAGAATATATAATATCAAGATATTAATATATTTACGCATTTCTCAATGTTTCAGAAATAATTATCAAATGTAAGTTAATTTAATTTTGTTTAGAACTTTTTTAGAACAGTGGCTACACTTTTATAACTTCTGCTATAACATAACTTAAAGATAAAAAACTTTAAAAAGAAATTAAAGTATTTAATAAAAAAATAAATACTTTAATTTCTTTTTTCTATAACTATTTAATTATTTAGTAATGTTTATCTTATTATTAAACTGAAACTATAAAACATGGTTATAATATTGGTATTACATTCCCAATATAAAATTCAGTTGTTCAATCATTTTGTTGTTCGGGAAAATCAACAAAGCCCAGAAAGAGATGTCTTAAATTAAACAATGCACTGATTAAATTTTCACAATTATATTCTATATCATAATTATCGAAACAACATCTATCAATTACTTCTAATCCACTACTAGGAATTCTATTCCCGGTTATAATTAGATTATTACCATATTTTTCTCTATGATAATTTAGAGTATCGCATAATACAGGTATATCATCATTATAACAAGGGGTAAACTGTTTTAATACTGTAAGCTTTTCATATTTAGAAGCACTTATAAAATAATCAGATAACACATCACCCAAAAGGATTTGATATATATTTTTAAAATATATTATATTAGAAGTAAGAAATGATATATCTACTTTATGATTATTATCCACTGAATTAAATATTATTCTTAATTTAACACTACCATCAGCCTTTATTTCCATAAAGTTGTGCAAATTTGATGGAAGAGCAGATATTCCGTCCGATATTTCTGCTTTTCCAATACTTATTAAAATAGAATTTGCCAATTTTGATATGCTAAATTGATTACTAATACCTTTAATATAATCTGCAATCCTTTGAAAATCTGTATTAAATAAATAATGATTGATTTTTGATAAATTCGAGGTGTTCAAAGAAAATCCCATATCCAAATATCCGTATATGTTTCGTGGAATTAATGAATCGTTAATGTCTTCAATTGTTATTTTTTGAAGAATTCGTTTATCGTTTTCTTGCTTTTTATAGAAAAGCTGTGTTAATTTTGAAGAATCATTAATTACATAGGATCCAGAAGAAACCCTTTCAAATATTTTTCCCCTATTTGTTATATATGGTGGGTCAATTCCTTCTTCGATTTTTATTACTAAAACTATCTTATTCTGTGGTGATTCAAATTTTCTAATGTCAAATACAGGAATAGGTGTAATAGAATCATGAATAACACTATTTATTCTTTCTTCATTCCAATCCTGACATCCGATAATTTTTTTGTCATCGCTAACTCCTAAGAAAATATATCCACCATATGTATTAGCAAAAGCTGATATTTCTTTCATCAATTTTTCTGAGCTTACTCTGTCATCCTTATATTCAAAGAAAAAATTTTCTTCGTCACCCAATGATATTTGTCTTTCAATATCCTCGAAAGTTAGTTCATTCCATAGGTGATTATTTATATTTACCATTTTTTCCTCCATGGACTCATAATTAATAATAATTAATTACACTAATAAATTGCACAGTGGTTATATTTCTAATTTAAATATATCATAAATAAAAAATTTGTCAACTTGTTTGTTATGGTGCATAATAGTTCAATAATGCAACAAAGGTGCCTTATTTAAATTGACGTTGACGAATAAAATCAAGGGGAACTATTTCCATAAGCTAAGCCTAGATCTCGATATTGCAATTTACTTAGATTACTTTTACAAAAAAATAATTCCTGTTATGATTATAAGGCAATATATTTTACTTATTTATTTTTAAAACTAGATATAATTGATAACTTCTTTATCGTCTAGCTAGTTATATCTTTATAATAGATATCAATGATAAAAGTGTTATATTGATGTTGAATATATTAAAAAAATTAATATTTTATAATAAAGTATCAAAGTGTTAAACGTATTTAGATGTCTTAATAAGCAAGTTAAAAGAAAATCTCCCCTATGGTAAATTATTAATAATAGTACCATAAGGGAGACATTTTTATATAAATTTTTAATTAAATTCTCTCCATGGGATTTGACTTGCAGTAACTTTTCTGTTAGTTCTTTTATCATAAATATGGTAATTACCATTTTCTAAATCACTTAGAGAACAAATTTCAGCAGTAGCAATACCATTATCTCTTTCAATATAATCATGAGTTAAACCGTGAACCTTAAATACTTTTATGCCAAGTAGACCGGAATCAATGTATTCATAATTTTTCTTCTCACTAAATTTTGAGCCATTTTTTCCTGAATTATATTCATTATCATTTGCAGAGCCACCACCTAACGTACCTAGTAATATAATAGATAGTACAACTCCTACTATTAGAAGAAAAATAAAAATTAGAAAAAGAGGTACTGCATTTTGAATAATTAGTAGAAGTAAAGGAAGTGCACCTAAAGCTAATATAACTGTTACCAAGAAAAAGAAGAATTCATCCCAATAACTCGAACTATGGGATAATATAAAAAACATAATTACACCTATAATAAAAGTAATAAGAGTTACAATTACAATAGATTGCATTATTTTTTCATTTGATAGAAAAGAATATGAATCATTAGGTAACACAAATCCATTCTCGTCTCTTACAATTCTGAGATTACATAAAATTTCAATGATTATGCATGTTAAACATGAAATCCCTATTAGAGCTAAAGAAATAATCATTAAAATTTTCTTATACTTTTTTGCTTGTTTAAAATAGATTATTAGCCAGTAAATAAAGAAAATTCCTATTAAAATCCCAAGAATAATTAAAACTGGAACACTGTAAAAAATATGTACATTACCTGTAGTTAATTGACTTTGTAAATTATTTAAGCTCATTCCATTCTTTTTTAAATAATGAACCTGACTTGTAAAACCTCCTGACACTATAAATATAATTAATGCTACAGCAAAAGTAATTGCTGAAGTCGCAATAATTAATTTAGGTGTTATGTTTAAAATTTTGTTCGTAAAATCTTCTGTAAATAGTTTTTCTTTTAGTGGAATTCCTTTTTTGTTTCTATCTTTTTTAAGTATTTTAATTTTATTTTTTATTGTATTAGGCGCGTGCTTAATATTATTACCATTATTGTTATCATTATAATTACCAACCAATTTTGAATAAAGAAGCTTACCTCTTTTGACAATTCTATAATTTATATTATCTAATAGTTGAGAAAGTTGTTCAATAGTTTTAGGTCGGCTTTCTAAAGTTTCATTTCCTTGTATAATGGGTATATGAGAGCTAACTAAAGGATTTATTTGCAAATCACTTGTAAGATAATCTTCAAGTTCAAATTTTTCAGTATATAATTTCAAAGTGTTTTGATCCCAGTCTGTGCTTTTACGAAGCCATATCATTGATAAGTCAAAATAATCATTCCATGCAGAGGCTCTAGCCTGATTAAAACTTTGTCTTTCTTTAGTAAAAGGATTTACCTTTTTCGGTACAAGCGTAAGATTTCCTATAGTATGTGTTAGTCCTGCAAAGGTGTTAAATTTATTAAATATATCTTCCGACAAATTTTTTATTATTATTTTCTTTAACTGTTTGTAGTTTGAAAGTAAAATTGATGCAGAACTTGTTACTACATACGAAATTCCTAAAACTTTCTTTATATCGTTAAGACACCAATTATTTAGTGCCCAAGCGAATGTTATCCAAAAGGAATTCATAGTATCCATTCCCATTAATATATTCTGATTTCCTACATTTATGTATTGGAAGCTATCTCTAATTTTATTATCAAATCCCCAAAGCTTATTATAAACTAATTTTGCATAATCACATCTATCGCAATCAAAAGGAGATGTATCAGATTTATATAGTAAGAACTTATATAAATTATCTACTTTGCTTTTTTTACATTGCTTTAATTCATTTTTTAAATCATAATCATAATTCTTAAACATTATTTTTTCTCCCCATTTATTTTATACAATCAGTATATCCTCAAACTTTACTTTTAGAATTCACCTAATTTGCATTTTCATTTTTAAAACTTGATAATATTAAAATTACTTCTTTTTCTTCTTGCTTAGTGAATTTCCCATCTGGTGCATCTGCAATTAAAGAAATATAACCACTATACCAAAAAGCAAATTCCCCTTCATATGCAGTAGTTACACTGTCATCAATGCCTAATCTTGATTTAGGCAGTACAGCAAACGATACAGAACCGTCAATATCAGTAAAATCGGTATCATTTAGCATGTCTAAAGTACCTGTCAGTTTTAATTTAGCAACGGCAAATTCGCCCAAATCTCTGTAGTCGGCAGCTTGTACATAACCGGGAATAAAACTTGATTCAGCTACTTGTGAAACTTCAACACGTTTCATTAAGACGTGCGAACCACCACCTAAATTTCCTTCTTCAACATCACAAATATGTGAGTATTTAATTTTAACTCCACGTTCATTTGTAAGAATTATTGTTTCTCCTGCTGATGTTACGCTATTTTGTGAAATCATCCAATTACTTGGATATGAAATAGTAAAGTTTGGGTATGTGACAGCGTTCTTTTTGCTAAATTTTGTTGTATATGAATGCTTTAATACAATATCTTTTGCATAAGTTGTATTATTGTTGGTATTAGAGACTTGATTCTCTATTACTTTTTCTCCTAATTGAGCAAATATATGATTTTCTGTTCCATCTGTTTTAATACTATACAATTTGTCACCTAAATTGTAGTAGAGCCAATCTCCATGTAGTTGTAACTCTGGCAAACCATCTATATTTGATAAAAGTCGTTTTTCTGTACCATCAGTCTTTATTTTATATATTCCCCCATCAGATACATAATAAATCCAACCATTATTTTCAAGTATACACATAACATGCGCTTCGGCAACAAGTTGTTTTTCTGTGCCATCTGTCTTCATTTTATACAGATCTTTATTGTCATAATCGGCAAAATAAATCCAACCGTTATCTACAATCATATAGTCTGTCCTTCCATCATAAATAGCTTGGGGGTCAGATCCGTCTAGTTTCATTTTGTAAATTTTTTCGTTTTCTGTATAAGACTCTGTATCAAAAAAATAAATATAGCCGTCCACAATATTTAATGTATAGCCACTTGCTACATTGTTATTATATATCCGTTCTTTACCTGAACCATCAAAATTCATTCTGTATTCACTGCCATTATAAATTTTCCCATCAACTAAATGCACACCGCCCCTTATGTCCTCAGCGGCTATCTGTTCATAATATGTGCCATCTGTTTTTATTCTATATATACCTAGGTCTCTGAAATAAACCCATTCGTCTATTACATTGATATCATATACCCCATATTCGGAATTAAAAATTTTTGTTTTTTCTGTTCCGTCTTCTTTACATTTATACAATCCGTCATCCAAACTATAAAATAACCATCCATTTTCTTCGTCAACTTGACCACCGTTTGCAATATTATAGTTTGTATTACCAACTCTTCCTTTTTGCATTTCCTTAGTTGATAAAATATCATTTTTTGCATTATTATCTTTTCCTGTATTTGCTTTACAAGCAGTACATCCTATTGATAATAGAATAAAAAGTGAAATTAATAAAATTCTTTGAAAATGTTTCATATTTAAATTTTCCTCCTTATTTGTTTTTTATTATAATAAATAACAAATAAAATGTCAACTTAAAATATATTTATCAATTTAAAGTGGATAATATGAGGCTATACTACTTTTAGGAGGGATATTATGATATATTTTGGAGTTCGACTAAAAGAATTAAGAAAAGGCAAAAATTTAACTCAACAACAACTAGCTGATAGAATGTCGTTAGTTAAAAGCTCTATTTCAGCATATGAGAAAAGTGCAAAATATCCCTCTATTGAAGTTCTTGTAAAGCTATGCTATTATTTCAATGTATCAGCTGATTATTTATTAGGTCTTTCAGATAATAAAGCTATAAAGGATTATAATTTGACGGAAGAACAGATAGAAATAGTTATGAAAATTATTGTTCAATTTCATCAACTTAATAATCAAAAGTATAAATGAAAGTGAATTAATTTTATCACGGCAAAACATTAGAAAATATTAAAAAATAAAGGCTTTTTTCGCTCAACTGACTGGGTTGGTTGATCTTAGTATCAGTATGTATAAACGGCTCTTCTGGCATAGTCGTGGGTCAAGCATCACGAAACCGTGTAGTCGTTGGTCAAGACATCACGAAACCCTGTAG
>CANRPK010000044.1 GCA_947632455.1 uncultured Bacilli bacterium | reverse complement strand
GTTTTATGACAGCGGAATGGGTTTTGAAGTGAAAACTTATTTTGGAGGATTACACGATGAACAGACAAATTATTGATAAAAAGATGGGCGTCGGCTACACTATGCAAGACAACTACTATCTTCCCGATCTTGCATTACCCGCCGAGGAAGAACAGCCTATCGGCATTTGGGGACAGCGACATGGGCGGTATTTGAAGGATCGTCACCGTATTCTGTATTACAACCTGCTCACCGATGGTAAACTGAACAGCTACCTTGCCGACATTGAACGGCAGGCAGAGGAATTGTTTTCCCGGCTGGTAAAACAGATGGCGGAACGTGAGGGCGTAACCGAAGCGCTCAAAGCGCAAGACCAAATGGCTTGGATCGGACAAATGAACAATATCCGCAATAGGGCAATGGAGATTGTCAATAATGAGTTGATTTACGCATAGTACATTTTGGAACAGGTGAGGGACAAGCCCTTCGCCTGTTCCGTTATTATGAAGTTTCAAAAAATTCACAATTAGTCAAACGGGATTTGCCGAATCCTACTTGACTAATTTGTTTTTCTGTGTTATACTATATCTACCCTAAAGATGGGAGGTAGTTCTATGTTTATCGGCAGAGATCGGGAACTTGAGACTCTGAACAATCTGTATTCCTCAAACAAATTTGAATTCACAGTCATATACGGACGGCGGCGTGTGGGAAAAACGGCGCTAATCAATCAGTTTATCGGCGGCAAAAACGCTATCTATTTTATGGGCGTGGAGAGTAATGCAAAGCAAAACCTCGAAAATTTCAGCAAGAGCATTTTGGAGTACCGCACGGGAATCGAGACGGACGGCTCCTTCCACTCCTTTCAGGCGGCGCTGGAGTATGTATTCAAGCTGTCCGAACAGGAGCGGCTCATTCTCGCCATCGACGAGTACCCCTATGTCGCCCGGTCGGAAAAAAGCCTCGCGTCCACAATTCAACTGCTTATCGACAAATACAAGGACAATTCCAAGCTGATGCTGATCTTATGCGGCTCGTCCATGTCTTATATGGAGGACCACGTCCTTGCCTACAAAGCGCCGCTTTACGGCAGGAGAACGGCGCAGATGAAGGTTGTCCCCTTTGAGTTTGAAGAAGCCTGCCGTTATTTCAAAAATTTCTCCGATGAGGACAAGGCGCTGCTCTACGGAATCGTCGGCGGGACGCCGCAGTATTTACTCCAAATCAATGACAAAATGAGCGTCGAGGAAAACATCAAAAATACGTTTTTGAACCCCACCTCGGCGCTGTTTGAGGAGCCGGAGAACCTGCTGAAACAGGAGGTGCGGGAGCCTGCGCTCTACAACGCCATTATCACGGCCATCGCCACCGGTTCCACCCGAATGTCGGAAATTTCCGGCAAGGTAGGCGAGGATACAAATATCTGCTCGGCTTATGTGAAGAATCTTGTATCCCTCGGAATCATTCAAAGAGAAACACCATACGGTGAAAAAGCATCTCGGAAATCAGTCTACTCTATCGAGGATAATATGTTCCGTTTTTGGTATCGTTTTATTCCCGAAAACAATTCCATTATTGCCCGTGGAGCTGCCGATCTTGCGTATAAGCGCATTGAGCCACTCCTGTCTGATTATATGGGCAAAGTGTTTGAGGATATCTGTAAGCAGTATCTTTGGAAGTTGTTGCTTTCCGGTAAATGTCCGGTTGAGTTTTCCTCACTCGGACGCTGGTGGGGCAACGATCCCGTTGAAAAAAGTCAGGCAGAAATCGACATTCTTGCGGAGCAGGATAAAAATACGGCTCTTTTCGGGGAGTGTAAATGGACTAATGAAAAAGTCGACCTCAGTGTGTTGGAAACATTGGTCAAGCGCAGCGAGCTGTTCCCGTATCAGCATAAGCACTTCTATCTTTTCGCCAAGTCAGGGTACACCAAAGGGTGCGTGGACAGGGCGAAAGAGATGGGAAATGTGAATTTAGTGTGGTATGAAAAAATTATATCAGCAGATAAAATGTAGGAGGGGTTTCTATGGCGGATAAGCTAACACCTGAACAACGCCGTAAGAACATGCAGAACGTTCGTAATAAGGATTCGGAAATTGAATTATTACTGAGGATGGAATTGCGAGCCAGAGGATTGCATTACCGAAAAAATGTAAAAAGTATTATCGGATGTCCAGATATAGCATTTAAAGGACTGAAAATTGCAGTTTTTTGCGATTCTGAGTTTTGGCACGGATATGATTGGGAAAATCGAAAAAATGATATAAAGAGTAATAGGGATTTTTGGATTGCGAAAATAGAGCAAAATATCATGCGAGATAAAAAGGTGAATTCAATATTAAAAAGTGACGGTTGGATTATATTGCGATTTTGGGGTAATGAAATTAAAAAGAATGTATCCGGCTGTGCTGATATTATAGAGGAAAATGTAAAGGAGAGAAAAAATGCCTTACAAAACAATTGACCTGTGTGCAGGAATCGGAGGCATTCGAAAAGGATTTGAAATGACAGGACAATTTGTAAATGTTCTGTCCTCTGAGATAGATAAATATGCTTGCCAAACATATATGCAACTGTACGGAGAAAATGCGGAAAATGATTTGACATCGGATGAATTTAAAAAGCAAGTGACGGAAACAGAGTACGATGTTCTGCTTGCCGGTTTTCCCTGCCAAAGTTTCAGCAGACAAGGCAATGAATTAGGATTTGATGACGAAAAAAGGGGCGTTATTTTTTCGCATATAGCAAAAATCATAAATCAAACAATTCCGAAAGCTCTTTTTTTAGAAAATGTCGATAATCTGGTGCGACATGATAAGGGAAATACTTTTCATACAATTATAAACATATTGGAATATCAGTTGAATTATAAAGTCATCGGCGTACACAGAAAAGTTGATGGGACTCTGGAATATGACGGCAGAGATTTTATAAGAAATTCAAGACACTTTGGAATTCCTCAGAACAGACCCAGAACATATATAATGGCTTTTAGCAGGAAGCATTTTGGTGATGCTGTGAATTATTTGCCGGACATCCTCCCTGTTGAAAACCAGTTGGTTTTGTATCGAGATCTGAGGAATGTATTAGAAATGGGAGCAGATCCGAAGTATTATTTGGCGTCCGGATATTTCGATACTCTAATACGACATCGTGAGAGGAACCATAGAAATGGAAACGGATTTGGGTATAAAGTTGTAAATGCCCCTAATATTCCGCATCCGGTTGCAAATACCATATTAGCAACCGGAGGCTCCGGAAAAGAACGCAATCTTGTTTATGACCCTCAAGATATAATTCCGGGAATGGAATATCCTACTAAAACGACACCGCTAAACAATAGTTGCGTCAGGTTTATGACGCCCAGGGAATGGGGTAAATTACAAGGATTTATAGGATATGCATTTGTAGAGAATGGCAAGGATCATTTTTCTTTTCCAGAAGGGTTAAGTGAAGCCCAACAATACAAACAGTTTGGAAATTCAGTTACAATACCTGTAATAAAGACGATGGCTGAATTTATGCTGAGATGTTTTGATATTATTAAAAATAATTCAAATATATAGCGATATATTTTAAAAATAATTAAAAGCGAGTCTCTTTATTGCTCGCTTTTATTTTTTTTGTAATTCATGATAATATTTTTATATATTTTAAAATTATTTTCAAAATGTATTGACAAATGGCGTCGTATGCTGTATAATGGTGTCGAATAAAAAATAGGGGGCTGTGAAATATGTCTACTGAAACAAAAAGAGAACGATTTGTAAGATTGTCTGAGGCTCGCACAAATAAAATTCTTGAAATGATGCGTCTACTCGGGAACTGTTCAAGTAAAGCAAATTACGAATATACAGACGATGACATTAAACAAATATTTTCTGCGTTGGAAAAAGAACTGAAAAATACGAAAAACCGATTTCTCGGTCTGGATGCAAAAGAGGAAAGGTTCACTCTGAAATAAGGGGGGTGTAGGATATGGGCAAGGTTTGTTGGAATTTCCCCTTACTCGGAACCGGAAGTTTGAGCGGAAGTAATGATGCGGCAATCACAATGTTTAAGGGGTCCGGAATCATGGACGGACTCGCACGTGAGGTTTGCCAGAACTCTTTGGATGCTCGTGACAGCGATGTTCCCGAAACTGATCCTGTCAAAGTGAAGTTTAAGCTTTTTGTTTTAAAGCGAGATTGTTATCCGATGTTCTCCGAATTTGAAAAAGCCGTAAAAGGTGCACGTGATTATTGGAATAACAATGCACTTAAGACACAAAAAATTACAGATTTCCTCGATACAGTAGAAAAATATCTTTCAATGGATGAAATTCCTGTTCTTATAATGAGCGATTATAATACAATAGGTCTTAACGGTGTCAATCAGGTACCGGGAGAAACATCATATTGGGAATTACTTGTCAATACAGAGGGCATTTCCATTAAGCAGAATCAAAACAGTGCCGGATCGTTTGGTATCGGTAAAAATGCTCCATTTGCCTATTCGGGACTTAGCACAGTTTTCTACAATACTTTAGCTAAAGATGGCGGTAGGGGATTTGAAGGAGTAACACACCTTGTCACGACCCAAAAAGAATATAAAGGTGAAATGCGCCCTACTCATTCTTCCGGTAAATACCTGTATCTTGAGGATGAATACACAGGGAGACCAATTATTCCGGGGGATAACTGTCGACTTGCCGAAATAGATGAATTTAACAGAAGTGTAACCGGAACTGATGTAGCAGTCTTCGGTTTCAAAACCGAAGAATATGAAAATTGGGAACAATCCGTAGCTGTTGCCGTTCTTAAAAATTTTATTCTTGCTATAAATGATGGGAAACTGGAGGTTGAAATCGAATCACCTTCTGCACATTATATAGTTTCAAAAACAACAATAGAAGAATTGCTATATAAACGCTTTAGTGATGAAATAGCGCTAAAGTGGACAAGACAAATATATGAAACGGTCACAAAGACAAAACCTCAAACAGCGACTATTGCAGAAAAAGATGATCTCAGTATTTATGTTCGGTACGATGACGGATATTCTGCCGCACTGTCCAGATTCAGATCAACAGGGATGCTGATCAACACGACAACTGAATCGCTTCCTCATTATTCTGTAGTTATCATTGTGAATGATGTCGGAGATATGCTTCTCAGTAAAACTTTGAGAGAAGCAGAACCGCCGCAGCATACTGAGTGGAAAGCAAAAAACATTACGGATAACAAAACTCTACATAATCTTGCTGCAAGATATATAAGAAATATAACCAAAGCAGTCCAAAAAGTTCTTGATGAATTTGAACGAGCAGACATTACCGAACGCATGGATGCCGGCATTGGTAATTATCTTCCCGATTCATCTGAAGGCAAATCCGAGGAAGGGACTGACGGACTTCGCACGGATGTGAAAATTAGCGAAATTGCTTCTTACGAAGGAAGAATATTTTATAACAACCAATATGAAAGTGCTATGTCGGGTGAGGGCACCGGTACGGTAAACTCCGGCATAAAAGTCGGAAAGAAAAAGCATAAAAAGAGAAAGAAAGAAAAAATACCGGTTGTTGTTCCCGGGAGTAAAGAGGAAAAGGGTGTTTCTACCGGTTCTGGAAAAGTAAAGATATCCTCTTTAAGTTTATCGGATCACCGTATTTTTTATATGGCAGGGAACAAATACTGCCTTGTCATAAATGCTCCAAGAAGCTATGATAAGGTGTATATTCAGTTCTATGCCGGACGAGACGATGAAAAGCAGGATGCAGTCAGTATAAAAAACATCAAAGCAGGTGAGCTTCCGCTTATCGAAGTTCATGGCGAAAAGGCGGGACCGATTCCAATAAAATCCGGTGGAAACAGTCTCTATGTCGAATTTGAAAACAATGAGATTATGGCGGTAATTCCTGTTTTCACAATGGAGGTTACATCAAATGAGAAACAGAGCAATTGAATATCCGCACCCGGTTTTAAATGAATACGCAAAGGACTATATTAACAGTCGTTTCGAAATTGATGTGCTTTCTCATTCTGACAGTGGCGCAGAAATAATTATCGAGGTAGAATGTCAGATTGACTGCGAGGGATTAGTCAAATCAATTGCACGTGGAGAAGCAAAACCGATTTTGAGACTGACATGTTATCGGACATCTTTGCGTGAAATATTTGATTTGAATCCGACCGGTTCAACGATAATTCGAATAGAAAAAAAGAGAATTACCGATAGCATTGATTTACAGGCAATGATTGTTGCAACTCAATCTATTGATAAATTCAGTCTTCCGGAATTTAATACGGAATACTTTGGTACTGTTGGATTTAGCATAAGAAAGGGCGACATTCTTGCAAATGAGCCCGGATTTAGAATTAAGCTCAATACCATGCTTGAAAAAAACATGGCTGGAATTGTTCAAGTTCGAGGTGATATGCAAGCAACAAGTATGAGCGTACATTTTGCCGAGACAACTGAAGAACGACCAGATCTTGCCGATTATATTGTTATAACACTTCCTGATATGGATTATAAAAATTATGCCAAATTGATGACTAAAAAACACTTAAAGAACGGAGTAGAAAGATTTGTCCAGGCATCCGTTATTCTACCTGCGATTACTGAGGCTATAGCAAACCTTCGTGCCGAAGAGTCTGTGACAGATGATAATGGAGACACTATAACTCATTATAAAGGAACGATTTGGGCTGATTCTATCTATGATGCGCTGAACAAATTGGGAATAATCGACATTGATGATAGTCAAATGTCGAACTATGAAATAGCCAATATGCTGTTGGGAAATGTTACAAGCGATTCAATCAGTAATCTTATGCAAAAACTTACCGAATGGTCAACGATTAGAGAGGAGGATCCGACTTTATGAATCTTATATATTTTAGTAAAGATGCATATAAGCTCCTCAAAAAAGATTTGGAAAACAATAAGGGAAATTATTATAGCGAGGATCCGTGGCTGGAAGAATATTTTGCGGAGGCCGGCATTGATGAGTATTTTAAAACTTCTTCCATAGTAGTTCCTAACATTGACTTGATGTATAGCGGTGACAGTGATGAAACTAAAAATCAGGACGATTTGAATAATATTCGCATTTTATATGGATCATACAAAGATAAAATCACTCCGCTCCAAGCCTCAGACCCGACACTTTGGTCTGCATTGTGTCATATAACATATAAAGATTATGTTCTCAAACGTTGGAAAAAAGATGACGGCACCGTTCGCATTGATCAACGATTTTTTGCAACAGAAGGAAGAGCATCGCTTTGTTATTATAATGCAATTTCACGTCTTTGGTGGTCAGGATATTTAACTTATGATGAAGATAGTGAAAAAACTGATCCATATCACTTAACGAAAACATTGTTTTCTGCACAACAGATTCAAAAAGATCTTTTTGATCAGTCAATGAGTATGAATAAAACTGTGGTCAAGGGATTGCTTATGGCCTTAAAGCGTATTCAAGAGGAAACCGGAAATGCAAGCACACCTGTGTTCAGGCAATGCTGTGACTCCTATTTGAATCATTATGGTGCAGTGTCTATTCTTGATGCTTTAAATGCAGAAGATATTGAGGAAATTGCTTTCGAGTTTATGGAAAAAAACATAAGGGCAAAACGCAAATAGTTTGCAAGTAGATTATTTGCAATTAAAGACCAATATATTGCATTCCCTTTGTCTTTGAGAAATTAGAAAATTTCAAGAAAAAATAGCTCATATCGTC
>CANRPK010000043.1 GCA_947632455.1 uncultured Bacilli bacterium | reverse complement strand
TGCCTTGTTTGTCTTACAACAAAATCCATTTTCACACCTCATATATATTTTAATATGTTTTAAAAATATAATAAAGGATAGATTTTTCTAATATATTTTTGTGATATAAAATTAAATATGTCAAATACTATAAATATACTTGAACTGGAAAATAAAAGTCTGTTATAATAGCTTTAGGTGAGTAAAATGGATTATAAATATACATCTAAGAGTGTAGATGATACGCTAGAGTTAGCACAAAATATTGAAAGTGAAAAATTTCCAGGAATGGTTATATGTTTGAATGGTGATCTTGGAAGTGGAAAAACGGTATTTGTAAAAGGTTTTGCAAGAGCTTTAGGTATCGAAGACAATATAACAAGTCCGACATTTACAATAGTAAAAGAATATACTACCGGAGAAGCTGATTTATATCATATGGATGTTTACCGGATTGATGAATCTCAAGAATTTGGAGTAGAAGATTACTTTAATAAAGATGGTGTATGCATAATTGAATGGGCAGAATTAATTGAAGACAGATTACCTGAGGAAAGATTAGATATAAATATTAAAATTGTAGATGAAAATACGAGAATTTTAGTATTTAAACCTCATGGTATTAAATACGAAGAATTATGTAGTGCAGTATTGTAATCTCACTTTAAAAGGTGAGTTTTTGCTTTAGAAAGGAGGGTATTATGTATTGTTTATATATTGATACTCATTTCTCTAATTTAGTTATAGCTATATTACGTGATGGTAAAGTAGTAGAAGAAAAAGTTATAGAAAGTGCAAAGCATTCTCAATATACGATGAATTTAATTCAAGAAGTTATGAGAGATTGTAATGTGGTAATAGATGATATAAAAGAGATAATAATTATTAATGGTCCTGGTTCATTTACAGGAGTTAGAATAGGAGTTGTTATAGCTAAGATAATGGGTTATACAAAAAATATTATTTTAAAACCAATATCTTATTTACAAGCAGCGTCTTTAAGTTATGATGAAGAGATACTTTTAGGTTTAGCTGATAAAAATGGAGTATTTGCAGGAAAATTTAATAAGGAGCATATGTTAGTAGATGATTATTTTTATGTAAGTAATAAAGATGATAATAAGTTAAAAATAACTTTAGTTGCGGATAAAATAGATATTGCTAAAGTATATGCTTTTCTAAAAGATAAACCGGGGGTTTTACCACATAATTTAAAACCTTTATATATTAAAAAGCTTGAGGTACAACATGATTAGAGAAGCAAAGATTTTTGATATACCAAGAATTAATGAATTAGGTGAATTATTAAATCCTAATTTTCGAAAAGTATTTAATATTAATGAAATGTTAAATGATGGTTATTCAAAAGTCATAGTTTATGAAAAAGATGATAAAGTAGTGGGGTTTATTAGTGGAACAATTTTATATGATACTTGTGATATTTTAGATATAGTAGTAGATCCACAATATCGAAGGAAAAATATTGCTTCTAATTTAATTTCTTATTTAATTAGTGAGGGTGGAGAAAATTTAAAGTTAATGACTTTAGAAGTGGCAACTAAAAATATTCCCGCGATTAATTTATATGAGAAATTTGGATTTGAGGTAGTTTATACGCGGAAAAATTACTATAAAGATGATGATGCATATTTAATGGCTAGAAAGAGTGAGTAAAATGGATGCCTATATTTTAGCAGTGGAATCTTCTTGTGATGAAACTAGTATGGCAATAGTTAAAAATGGAAAAGAAGTAATAGGGCAAAGTATTGCAACTCAAATAGATACTCATGCATTGTATGGGGGAGTTGTTCCAGAAATAGCTAGTAGAATGCATACGGAGGCAATAACTTTTGTTTTAGAAGATGTACTTAAAAAAGCAAATATGAAGATTGAAGATATGGATGCAATAGCGGTTACTTATGCGCCAGGATTAACTGGTAGTTTAATTGTGGGTATAGAGGCAGCTAAAGCTTTAGCTTTTATATATAATAAACCTTTAATAGCGGTTAATCATTTAATTGGACATATTTTTGCTAATAATATTGAAGATAAAATGGAATATCCTATGCTAGCTTTAATTGTAAGTGGAGGGCATACTGAGCTACTTATTATGGAAGATGATTTTAATTTTAAAAAACTAGGAGAAACATTAGATGATGCGATAGGGGAATGTTATGATAAAGTAGCAAGGGTACTAGATTTGAAATATCCTGGGGGACCAAATGTAGAAAAGCTTGCTAAAGAAGGTAAACCTTCTTATCAATTACCCCAACCGGTGTTAGATGATACATATAATTTTAGTTATAGTGGACTTAAAAGTGCTATAATAAATTTAGTACATAATGAAAAACAAAAAGGACTTGAAATAAACAAGGCTGATTTAGCAAGAAGCTTTCAAGAAGTAGCAGTTAATGAACTAGTAAGAAAAGTAGAAAAAGCTTTTAGGGAAACTAATATTAAAAGATTAGTGGTAGCTGGAGGAGTTTCAGCGAATGGTTATTTAAAGGAAGAAATGGAAAAACTTTGTGATAAGTATCAAGCTAAACTATTAATTCCAAGATTATTATATTGTACAGATAATGCGGCAATGATTGGAGCGGCGGCTTATCCTTTATATTTAAAAAAACAATTTAGTGATTATACTCTTAATGCTTCTAGTAGTGGTGATATTTGTTAATATTACTACTTTTTTTATTTTAACTAAATGGTGACATTTGACACTGATTTAGCTTTATGCTATACTTTAATTATTGAAAGGGGATTTTGGAAATGAAAAATGAATATAGATAGGCAAGCAGTAATATTTTTTCTTAATTTAGTAAAAAGAGAAGTATTTAAAGGGAATTTGGTTTTAATTCCTAGAAATAATATACAATATGATGGGAAAACTGTTAATTATAAACAAGCTTTAATAGATTTAGGAATTGTTAATAAAAGACAAGTAGCTATGTATATTAGTAATTTAGGAGTAGATGATTGTTTTAATATAAGTCATGATTATAATTTAAAAAAGGATTATAATGATGATATGTATGAATTTATAACTTATGTTAATAATATTAAAACTTATGTAAAATTAACTATAAATAATTATGGAGTTTTATGTATTTCATTTCATAAAAGTGATAGATAGAGGAGTATAGGAAATGGAAAAAGGATATTGTGATTTTTGCAAAGATTTAGTTAGTTATAAAAAGAAAAAAGTAAATGAAAACTATAGTTTTCGAAATAAAGATTTTAAAGTTAAAGAGACTAAAATGTATTGCTCTATATGTGGAAATGAAGTATGTTCTTTAAATTTAGATAAAGATTTAGAAAATATTTATAATGGATATTTAAATTTATATGGACTATCATTAGATAGTTTTATAAAAATAAGGAAATCTTTAAATTTAAGTCAAGAATTATTTGCTTATGGACTTAGATGGAGTAAAAAAAGTATTATTAGATATGAAAATAGAGAGGAAATACCTAGTGTAGAGTATTTAAATACTTATAAAAGATTAAAAGAAAATAAAGATTATTTTTTAGATATTCTTAGATTAAATAAAGATGATATTGAGGAAGATATTTATTATAAGATAATTAATAAAATAAATTTAAATGTAGATTATAAATCAAGAAATACTATTTTATATTTATTAAAAGGATCAAAATTATATATGATGCAAATATTAAAATGTTTATTTGCTTGTGATTTTTTAAGTTATAAAAATAAAAGTCATGCGATTACAAGTTTTAAATATGCGAAATTACCTTATGGTCCGGTGGTTGATAATTACAAGATTATTTTTGATATAATGGCTAAAAGTGGAGAGTTAAAGCTTGGAGATTTGATATTGGTTAATGGGGATGTTAAAAGCACTTATGAGATAAATGTTGAACCAGATTTAAAAGTTTTTGATGCTCAAGATATTCAAATAATGGATGAAATAAAGCAAAAATTAAGTAAGAAAACGGCAAAAGAATTAAGTGATTGGTCACATGATTTTAAAGGTTGGAGAGAGACAAAAGTAGGGGGAATTATTAATTATGAAAAATATGCGAAATATTTTGAGTTTTAGCATTTAATTAAATGGGAAAATACTTGCAATTTTAAATTGTTTATGGTATTATCATAGTTGCAAATTTGTGTATTTGCATATAGTTTAGTGGGAGGGAATTGGGATTTGCCCTAGACCACTAACTCGAAAGCAAAATTTTATAGGAGGTGTTTTCGTGGCAAAAGAAGTCGTAAAGAAGATAAAACTTCAAATTGAAGCGGGAAAAGCTAATCCAGCTCCACCAGTCGGTACAGTTTTAGGACCTGCTGGAGTAAACTTACAAGAATTTTGTACAAAGTTCAATGAAGCAACAAGAGATAAAATGGGTGATGTTGTTCCTTGTGAAATTACTGTTTATGATGATAGAAGTTTTGATTTTGTTTTAAAAACTCCACCTGCAGGTTTCTTACTTAAGAAAGTTGCTAAGATTCAAAAAGGATCTACAAAGGGTGCAAACGAAATTGTGGCTACTATTAGCAAAGACGATTTAAGAAAAATTGCTGAGACTAAATTACCAGATTTAAATGCTTATGATGTTGAGGCCGCTATGAATATCATAGAAGGTACAGCTCGTAATATGGGTATTGCAGTTAAAGGTGTTAATGATAAAGAATTAGCTGAACAAGCTTTAGAAGCTCGTAAAGAAGAAGAATTACAAGCTAAACGTGATGCTGAACTTGCAGAAATGGAAGCTGAAGCTAAAGAATTTAGTGCTGAAGTACCAGTAATTGGTGATGAAGCTAAAGAAGAAAATCAAGAAACTGAAGAATAATATATAAAAAGAAATCCTAAAAAACCACAGATAGGAGGGAATAATTTTGAGTAAACACGGTAAAAAATATGTGGAAGCATCAAAAAAGGTTGAAGCTAATAAATTATATGCTTTAGATGAAGCAATAAAATTAGTTAAAGAAACAAGTGTTACAAAATTTGATAGTACGATTGAAGTAGCTGTTAAATTAAATATTGATGCGAAGAAGTCTGATCAAAGTTTAAGAGGAAGTTTTGTTCTTCCTAATGGAACTGGTAAGACTAAAAAAGTTTTAGTTATTGCTAAAGGCGATGCGGCTAATAAAGCTCGTGAAGCTGGAGCTACATATGTTGGAGATAAAGACATGTTAGACAAAATAGCTAATGAAAATTGGTTTGATTTTGATGTTATTGTTGCTACTCCAGATATGATGCCTGAATTAGGTAAAATTGGTAAAGTTTTAGGACCTAAAGGTTTAATGCCTAACCCTAAGACTGGTACAGTTACTACTGATGTTGTTAAAGCTGTAAATGATATTAATAAAGGTATGGTTGCTTACAAAAATGATAGTTTTGGTAATGTACATACAATTATTGGTAAAGCTTCTTTTACAGAAAAGCAATTAAAAGAAAATTTAGTTTATGTAATTAGTACAATAGCTAAAGCTAAACCTGCTAGTGTTAAAGGTATGTTTATAAGTGGAATTACCATTAGTAGTACAATGGGTCCTGGTATTAAATTAGATAAAAATACTTTTGACATTTAATTAAATTTATAATATAATAGGCATTAGAAAAGCGAACCAAAGACAGTAGGGAGTGAATACTTTAATAATCCTACCGAGGGGAGTAAGTAAATGATTAGTCATGCTTCCCCTAAAGGAAGCTTTTTTAATAGATTAACAAGGAGGAAATATGGCAAGTACTAAAGTATTAGACACTAAAAAAGAAACTGTTAGTGAAATTATTGAAAAACTAAAAAATAGTGAATCTGTAATTTTATTTGAATATCAAGGATTAACAGTTAGTGAAGTTAGTGAACTAAGAAGAAAACTAAGAGCTGATGGTGCTGAAGTTAGAGTTTATAAAAATACTCTTTTAAAAAGAGCATTAGATGACATTAATGTAAGCTTAGATGGTTTCTTAGAAGGACCAAATGCAATTATGTTTGGTAAGAATTTACTTGAACCAATTAAAACAATTACTGAATTTGCTAAGAACCATGATAAAATGACTATTAGAGTTGGTATTATTAATGGAGCTCCTGCAGATTTAGCAGTAATTAAAGAATACGCTTCTATTCCATCTTACGAAGGATTACTTACAATGCTTGCAGCTGGTATGATGGAACATGTCAGAAATTTAGCGATTGGTTTAAATTTATATGCCGAGAAATTAGAAAATTAGAAAGGAAAGATGTAAAATGGCAAAATTAACAAAAGAAGATTTTATAAGTGCTTTAAAAGAAATGACTATTCTTGAAGTAAAAGAATTAGTTGACGCAATGAAAGAAGAATTTGGAGTAGATCCTAGTGCTGTTGCAGTTGCTGCTCCTCAAGCTGGAGCTGCAGTAGAAGAAGGACCTTCTACTAAGACTGTAGTTCTTAAAAATGCTGGTGGTAACAAAATTGCTGTTATCAAGATTATTAAAGAAGTTACAGGTCTTGGTTTAGTTGAAGCTAAGGCTATCGCTGATAATGGTGGTAACTTAAAAGAAAATATTCCGGCTGAAGAAGCTGAAGCTTTAAAAGCACAACTTGAAGAAGCTGGAGCAGAAGTAGAACTTGCTTAATAAAAATGCCTTAGGGCATTTTTTTTATATTAAATTACTTTTAAGCTTGATTTTTGAGGCTATTATATATATAATTATTTATATATAATAGGAGCGAGATTATGGCAAGTAAAGTTGAAAATGCTAAAAGTAAAAGAGAAAATATTATCAAGATTATTATTTTAACAGTTATTATAATGTGGATTATTTGCTTTTTTATTGATTACTTAAGAGCAAGACAAATGAAAGATCCAATTTTCTGTATTTTTGAGAATACAGAAAAATATGATGATGGTACAGTTTATTCTTGTACAGGTCTTGGTTATAAGATGTATAGATATAATCGATCTAGTATTGGAGCTAACTTAGAATTTGGACCATTTTTTATGAAAGAAAGAACAAAATAGTTCTTTTTAATTGCTTATTTTTAAAGAAATAGATATAATTATATTGGTGGTAAAAATGTTAAATAAAAAAGGTTGGGGATTAAAAGAAATGCTTCTTTTATCGGGCTTATTAGCGATATTTTTATTTATTGCAATATTTTATATTTATATTTTATATGCTAATTTTGATAAAGATGTTATTAATAAACAATATGATAATTTAGAAAATAAATTAAAAAATGCGACAGAAGTTTATTTAGATAAATATTATGAAGATACTTTAACTAATGATTATGTAACTATTTCTTTGAAAGTTTTAAGAGCGTATGGTTTAGATGTTGATTTATATGATTATAATGGTGAGCCTTGTAATGGTTATGTGAGAGTTAATAAATCAAAAGCTATAGTAAATATTGAACCATATATTAGTTGTGAAAAATATGAGACTAGTGGTTATGAAAGCTGGAGAGAATAATGAAGAAAACTAAAATTTTATTTATTATTTGGGGAGTTTTAGTAGTAGTTATCTTAGGATTACTGACAACTTTAGGTTTTATGTTAAAAAAAACTAATAAAGAATATAGATATTTAGAAGATACTTTAAAAGTTAGTGGGGAAAAATATTCTTCGGATAATTTTATATATCCTCCAGAAGGGGAGAAAATAATTATTTCAAAAGATACTTTAATTAAGGAAGGATATTTAGAAAAGTTAGAGTATAATAATGATGTTTGTGATGGTTATGTTGAAGTTAGTAAAAATAATGTAGCTTTATATAAAGCTTTTATTAAATGTAATAAATATACAACTAAGGGATATAAAAAGAATTAAAAAAGCCTCCATATTTGGGTTCTTAAACATTAAGGGGTGATGAAGTAAAATTTATCGCTTCTTTTTATTGCAAAAAAAATAGACATGAGCAACTTGTCCTGTTACAATTATATTAGCTAAAAACTGATAAAGGAAGTTGTTTATGTCTATATCTAATTCTATCTTAAAATCTTTAAATATGGAAGATAAAAATGTTATTTTTAATGAATTTTTTATTGAAAATCGTAAAATCAAAGGTAAAAAAGTACTTGTCTATAAAGGA
>CANRPK010000042.1 GCA_947632455.1 uncultured Bacilli bacterium | reverse complement strand
AAAAAGGCAGAAAATGAGAAAAAAGCTTGCACTTATGCAGATTAGATTCCGTTTGTGCCATCGCTCCTTGTCGAATTCAGAAAACGTCTCTCTGAAGATGTACTGAATGAAATCAACGAGATGATCATCGAATACAACACACAGAAAAACAATCTTCCTGATGATGACGATCGTGTGATTATCAGGAAGAAACAAATGCACCTGAAAACACCGGCACACGGATTTTTGATGCGACCTGTGCGCTGCAGCAGATCAAGTATTCGTCTTTTCGGTAAAAGTCTCGGCAGATCAAAAAAGGATGCAGACACAAAAATTGCCGATTGTTCTCATCATCATTGCAATGCACATCGACCGCCTTGCGGCGATGCTTTTTGCGCTGCAAAGGTCTAATATATTACCAAAGTGGATATGGTGCTGGTCGTCAAAAAGTAACATACAGTATAGAAAATAATTAATATAATTTATTTTGTTTTTATTAGGGCGTGTTGACACTAAAATAATGCGCAAATTTTTGAGCAGAATTTCTGCGCAGACAAGGAGAGAAAACGCAGGTGGGCTGTCGCCCGGCAAGTTTTCTCGACGCAGTATGCGTAAAATTCTGCCAAAAAGATGCGTTTTAGGCTTAGTGTCAACACGCCCTAATCAAGAAATTGAAGTATACTTAGCAGAACGAAATTTTTCGTTGACAGGTCCAACAATACATCTAAATGGACAAATAACAGAAGAGGAAGCAATCAACATTATAATTAAAGCGTTATTGCCCTCATTAAAAGCTAATAACCCTAAAGATGCTAGACATGGAGATGGACAATATTTTACAGATTTAAATCCGGCTTTATACACTTCATCTCAAATTGCAAGAAGACTAGAGCCTGTTGACACTAAGAGAAAAATGTGATATACTATATACATGAATATCACAAGAGAACAGTACGCAAGAATCGAAAAATACTTTCCGATTCAGCGTGGGAATGTAAAGATTGATAATTACACGTTTATCAATGCTATCTTATATATTGCCGAAAATGGGTGCAAATGGAGGGCACTTCCAGAAAAATACGGCAAATGGAACAGCATATACCAAAGGTTTAAAAGATGGTGCGAAAACGGTGTAATACAGCGTATTTTCAACGCATTACAACAAGAGCAGATTATTGCGGTAAAGGTAGAAGTATTGGCTTTGGACAGTACTTCTTGTAAACTGCACCCTGATGCACATGGCGCTTTAAAAAACGAGGACAGCAATCCATCGGAAAATCCAAAGGCGGATGGAATACCAAGCTTCACGTGGTATCCGCAAATGACAAGGTCATTATTGAAATGCACCTGTCCGGAGGAAATTGTCACGATGCACCGCAAGGAAGAATCTCAATCAAAAACATAGGAGATGAATATTCGGGAGTTCCGTATTTGATGGACAGAGCCTATGAAGGCGACAAAACAAGAAAACTCTGTCAATCTTTTGGACACGAGCCGGTAGTTCCGCCAAAGAAAAATCGCAAAGAACCATGGGAATATGATCATGAACTGTACAAGCAGCGAAATAGTATTGAAAGACTGTTTCGTTGGCTTAAAGCGTTTCGCAGAGTCTGTACCAGATATGATAAACTTGATTTTATCTTTCTCTCGTTCATTCAAATTGCTTCCATCTTCACTTGGATTAAATAGTGTCAACACGCTCTAATACAGGCAAACTGTATCACCTGATCTCCTTTCTATCTGCCATATCCATATTACCATATTTTCTTGTTTTTGTCTTCGATATTGTCGAAATTAATATGGTTTCATGTTGAAATTTACAAAAACCAGTTTGATCTCTCAAATCTGCCCTGATTCTTCCTGAACTTTTTTTCAGTTTCTGCCCTTATTTTTTCGGCGTTTGGTCAGAAAAAAAGCCCGATTTTTCGGGCTTTTTCCATGAAACAGCTATTTCATGGAAACAATATGCAATATGGTGCGGGTGTTCATAAGGGATTTCATAAAATCACAACCGACACCGGCGCACGGATTCGATTCGCACATTCGATTTTTACCGAAAACAAGCCTATCACAAAAACAAGCCTATCACAATAATACCAAATCGAAAGGAGTTTTTCAAGATGAAACAGAGTTTATTTGAGCAAATGGGCGGAAAATACAAGCAGCAGGGCGATTATCTGCTCCCTTACCTGACTTTACCCGCCGAGGAAGAACAGCCTGTTGGGATATGGGGACAGCGGCACGGACGGTTTTTGAAAGAGCATCACCGTATTCTGTATTACAATCTGCTCACCGATGGCAAGCTGAACAGCTACCTTGCCGACGTTGACCGGCAGGCGGAGGAATTGATTTCCCAGCTGGTAAAACAGATGGCTGAACGTGAGGGTGTGACTGAATCACTCAAAGCGCAAAATTCGATGGTTTGGATTGGACAAATGAACAGTATCCGCAACCGGGCAATGGAGATTGTCAATAATGAACTGATTTACAATTAAATCCGGACGGCGGCAGGGAGAAATCTCTGCCGCCGTCCGGATTTTGGTTCAAAATGTAAGAAACATTTAATCGAAACTGTCACGCTTAAAATATTTCGTAGGAACTTCTTTTGTAAGCCAAACACCATTTACAGACTTGTAAAACACATATCCGTCCTTCGCCATCTTCTCCGCAGAGATGCAATATACAACAGGTTTTCTGTGCCGTGAACCGACCTTTTCTGCGGTATGATAATCAGACGAAAGGTGAACGTACAACCTTGATTTGGGTAGGATTCCTTTTTCTTCAATAGAATCAACGTATTTCACACCTGTACCGTGATATAAATATTTCGGTGGCTCTACTGCTTCCAACTCCACATCGACAGGGATAGAATGTCCCTGATTCGCACGGATCAGGGTTTTATCTTCATTGAAAGAGTATCGCTGCTTTTCATCTGTGCGAACGATCTCCTCTAAATCAGCCATCGTAAACGGCTGATTTTTGCTGATACCGGCAATCAATTCATCCACATTTGCCCAACCGTGTTCGTCGAGCGCAATGCCGATTTCTTCTGGCTTATGCCGCAAAATTAAAGCGATGAATTTACTTGTTTCTTTCAATGACATAGTATTTACCTCACGCATTTGGGCGATTCTCCGATGGATTATATGTCGCATTGAACACCATATCAAGGATCCATCGGCGCAATGATTCATTCGCCTGTACTTCTCGGTAGAGTTCAATGCCGCTGCTCATCGTTGCCAAAATAGCAGCTGTAGTCGCTCTGTCACTTTCCGCACGTGCATTTTGCTTGTCAGAATAACGCATGGCGTTTTGGTATGTTTCGTCTTTGCTGACGATGTCGGGAAGATCGGCAATTTGTTTTCGGATTTTGTCTTCGTCTGACCAATCGATATTTCCGAAAATGTCATGGAACTCTTTCAGAATATTTGAAAGCGTGTCCAGTTCCGGAACATTGATACCGACGTCTGTGCCAACCGGAATCGGATTCACCTCACCATTTTCATTATCAAGCTGAATCCGCATAGTTTCTCTGGCTTCTACACGATAACTTTCAAGATCAACGTCATCAAGAAGCCCTTCGGTATAATCTTCACCTTTTGGGGAAGGTAGCTTTGGTGTCAACAGATTAAGGAAAATTGCGAGTTTTTCCCATTGCACACTGCCATACGGCAGGATTGCCGCAAGGAAGTTATAGGTACGTGTAAATGATTTTGCAGAAGACTTGAATTCAATTTGTTCTTCGACGGTAAGATCATTATAAATCTCCACACAGCCGTCAAGTATAGGATCCAATTCCTCTCTTGGAGCACCGTTCAGATACAGCTCAACCAGCTTTTCAACATTCTCAGCCGTATATACCTGAATGGATTCCATTGTGTCTATCAGGTCATTCAGCTTGTTAACATCTGTCTCACCGGATAGAATCGTAGTTTTGTAATAGCGGTCAAACGCCATTTTAATGATCTCGGGATCGTTGACAAAATCAAGAATAAACGTATCCTTTTTGTCAGGATGACAACGGTTCAGGCGGGAAAGCGTTTGAACCGCTTTGATATCGGAAAGTCCTTTGTCCACATACATTGTATGCAGCAGCTGTTCATCAAAACCGGTCTGGAATTTATTTGCCACAACCATGATGCGGTACGGATCTGTATGAAACGTTTTTTCAATAACGGAACTCGGAAATCCGTTGATATCCGCTTCTGTTACCTGATGCCCCATCCATTCGGTTGTTCCGGAGAATGCCACGATTGCTTTGAAAGGGCTGCGCCGCTCTTCCAGAAGCTGATTGATCGCTTTGAAGTATTCCACGGCACGTTTGATGGAACTTGCAACGACCATAGCCCTCGCTTTACCGCCAATCTTTCCTTTTGCAATGACGGCGCTGTGAAAATGTTCGACGATAATAGCGGCTTTTTCGTGGATGGCATAGTGGTTGGATTCAACGTAATAACGCAGAATCGCCTGAGCCCGCTTTTTGTCGAACTTCGGATCGTCTTCAACGGTTTTGGCAAGCTTGTAATAACTTTGAACCGGTGTGTAGAATTTCAAAACATCAAGAATGAAGCCTTCTTCGATTGCCTGCTTCATGGAGTAGTTATAGTGCGGCTCCGGCCTGATAGTACCATCCGGCTGCGGTATTTTCTTTCCGAACATCTCCAGCGTTTTGTTTTTGGGCGTGGCGGTAAAAGCGAAATAACTTGCGTTTTTCACCATCTTTCTGCCTTCGATGATCGTATTGATCTTATCTTCCAGATCGTCCTCTTCATCGTAAACATTGCCGGAAAGCACCATATTCATTTTTGCAGACAGACTGCCGTTCTGGCTGGAATGTGCTTCGTCGATCAGGATCGCAAAATTACGCTCCTTGTACTGCGTCGAAATATCTTCCAGTATGAACTGGAATTTATGTACGATAGTGATGATAACTTTCTTTCCTTCGTCAAGCAGCGTTTTCAGCTCGCCCGAACTTTTCGCCCAGCCGACAGTCGATGAAACCTGCATGAACTGCCGGATCGTATTCTTGATCTGCTTATCCAGATTGATACGATCGGTGACAACGATTACGGTATCAAAGATTTCTTTTCCGTTGTCGTTTTTCAGACTGACCAATTGATGCGCAAGCCATGCAATAGAATTGGATTTGCCGGAACCGGCTGAATGCTGGATCAGATATCTGCCGCCAACTCCGTCTCTCTTTGCGTCTGCCAAAAGCGATGTAACCACAGACAGCTGATGATAACGTGGGAAAATCTGTTTGTAGCTTTTACTGCCGGTTTCTTCATTTACTTCTTCAACAACCTGTGCGTAATTCTCAATGATATTAGACAGCGTATCTTTATTTAGAATTTGTTTCCACAGGTAGTCCGTCTTGATACCGTTGGGATTGGGGGGATTGCCGGCGCCATTGTGATAACCCATATTGAAGGGAAGAAACCAAGATTTATCGCCTTTCAGCTCGGTACACATCCATACTTCATTGTCATCAACGGCAAAGTGAACGATACAACGCTTGAAAGAGAATAGCGGTTCTGCCGGACTGCGATCGTCTTTGTACTGCTTGATGGCGTCCTTGTAGTTTTGCTTTGTCAGCTGATTTTTGAGCTCCATCGTGATGATGGGAAGACCGTTCAGAAAAACGCAGATGTCAAGCGCAAGCAGCGGATTGAATTTGGAATATTGAAGCTGCCTTGTTACGCTGAAAATATTCTTTCCGTAGAGTGCAGCGGCTTCCGGATTTTCAGCCGAAGGTCTCACGTAAAAGAGATCCAGCCTTAAGTGCTTGTAACGCAAGCCTTTTCGGAGCAGTTCAATTACGCCATCGGACTTCAGCTTTTTATCGAGCTGCTTGAAAAAGCGGTCTTTTTCAAGATCGTTGTCCAGAATGCGAAGCTCCGCCATCTTTTCAGGCTGCGTATCCAGAAGAAAACGAAACAGACGCCCCTCGTCAATGGCGTAATCCTTGTTATATTCCGTTGTGACGCCTTGTTCATAAGCAGAATCGTTTACAAGACTGTTTACGATCAAAGTCTCAAAGCCGTTTTCCCTGATATTGGTCGTATTGTTCGGCATTACGAATCCGCCTCCTCTTCGTTGATTTCTTCATTTTCGGTTTCTTCCGTGTCCGTTTCCGGCGTATAATCCGGAATTTCGATTCCCCGTACATCCATCTGCCCGGTAACAACATCGGAAATCAGTCTGGTACGATACTCTCGCAACAAGTCGATCTCCTTCTGGAATGTTGGCAATGCGTTATCGATTTTGCTTACCTCTGCCGCAATGTATTCAGCAATTTCCTTTTGTTCATTCAGCGGAATCTCGGGAAGATATACTTTTGCGAAATTGGCATATCGCAATGCCTGTCCATCACGCACAAGATCCGAAGTGCCTTGCAAAGCCTTTATATATGGTTTCGATTTCAACAGCCATTTGAAATATTCATCGCAAACCTTTTCTTTGTTTGGTATCAGCATTACATAGGCTGAACTGATTTTCCCTTCCACATAACTGTATTCAAGGCCACCTTGAAAACTTCTCATACTGAGAACAAAGTCACCAGCACCAACATGTTTCAGAATGTCAGAACCATTTACCACAACAGTCAAACGGCGCCCCTCAATCTTTATAAACTCTTCCTGAAAAATAATACCGTATTTCTGAGATGAAGTCAGTTGAATATCATTCGGGAATGCCTTATCTTTTCTCTGCGCAAATAGTTTCTTGGCATATATCATATTCCAGTGTTCTGGAATCAGTGGAAGCCAGTTTGCTCCACTACTCTTGATTGCCACATTTCCGTTTTGCGCCGGATGAGTACCACCCCTGCATAAAATATGCAAAGTAGGTACTTTCAACGATAGGTAATCCTTTGATATAATCTCCGGATTTTCCCCCGCCCCACACCGTACATGAGAGTTTCCAACTCATACGGCGTTCACTCGATTTATACTGCGTCAGGGTTGTTTAATGAATAAAACTTACACACTTCGTTACTTTAAAATACTACCTTTACATTGTAATTTCTTTATTGCCTGCCTGTAATCTTAGCTTGTTCAGTTTTGCTGTCTGCTTTCTTGTCAGCTGTAACTCATTCAGATACCGCCTTATTGTTTCCTCTGTGACCGCATGAATCAAGATGTGTACTGATTCTCTTACAAGTATCAGATTCTCATAACTGTCTGTTCCACCCTTATTTCTCGGTGTTTTGCGATGACAGTGTATATCATGCGGAATAAGTTCTTCGCCAGTAACTGCACATTTTCCACGCTGTGCGCTGTATAATGACATTCTGTTGTCATAGTATTCAATGCTTTTATCATGGATTCTGTTATTCATCAGCCAAATCATTGTATTCGTATTCAGACTTGAATTTTTGTATATCATTTCTCGTCCTTCAACTGTATACTTATTGACAGCTTTCTTTTTGTGTTGTGCATTTCTGGTCTGCACATATCCCACTGGAATTAACGGATGTCCGTTTAAATATCTCAGCTGTTTGCTTTTACCATACTTTTCATGAATGAAACCACGGGAAATACTACCGTGTTTCGTGATTCCTTTTAATCTGTTGTCACGCTTGGCACTTGTTAAAAATGCAAGTTTTCCAAAGTCCAGTGATACACAAGTTGCAATACAATAATAATTGTGCAGCCCTGCAACAATAGAATTATATCTCTGAATTGCTTCATATTTTTTCTTGTCATTCTCAGGACGCTGTATTGCTGCAATTGCCTCTGAAATCTTCTTCTGTGCTTTTGCGAATGCTTTATCGCACATATGAGATGTAACAACATATTTTCCGCTTTTCTGCCGTACTTTCAGTTTAAATCCAAGATAATCAGAATATGATTCTTTCAGATTCACGATTTTTGACTTTTCAGGACTAATATCAAGTTTTAACCTTTCTTTCAGCCACCGCTTTGTTGCTTCAAATGCTTTTACAGCACCTTTGTAGCTTCTACAGAATATTTTGAAATCATCTGCATATCTTACAATATATCAGCCTGTCAAAAAAGGCCTCAATTCAGCATAGTTGAAACGAAATAAGGACTCAAAAAACGGAATAAATATCGAAAAAGCAAGTAAAAGCCCTCCATCAAGCAGCATGGAGGGCGAACTTTTTG
>CANRPK010000041.1 GCA_947632455.1 uncultured Bacilli bacterium | reverse complement strand
ACCCACCGTCTGGCGCTGATGAACGCCATGCTCCATGATATAGAGGGAGAAATCATTTTAGGCGATACCCTGTCCAATGTGGGAAAATCCATGAAGGGCTATGATGTTGTCCTGACCAATCCTCCGTTTGGCACAAAGAAAGGCGGCGAACGCGCCACTCGTGATGACTTTACCTTTCCCACTAGCAACAAGCAATTGAACTTCCTGCAGCACATTTACCGCAGTCTGAAAGCGGACGGGAAAGCCCGTGCCGCCGTGGTGCTTCCTGATAATGTCCTGTTTGCAGACGGTGACGGTGAGCGGATTCGAGTTGATCTGATGGATAAATGCAATCTGCACACGATTCTGCGTCTGCCTACAGGCATCTTCTATGCACAGGGTGTAAAGACCAATGTACTGTTTTTTACTAGAGGAAAGAGCGATAAGGGCAATACGCAGGAAGTGTGGTTCTATGATCTGCGTACCAATATGCCTTCTTTTGGAAAGACCAATCTGCTGAAGAAAGAACATTTTGCAGAGTTTGAAGCGGCTTATGAAGCAAAAGACCGCCATGGCCTACAGGATGAGCGGTGGAGCGTATTTACCAGAGAGCAGATTGCTGAAAAGGGTAACAGCTTGGATCTGGGCCTGATTCGGGATGATTCTATCGTTGACTATGAAGATCTGCCCGATCCGATTGAAAGCGGAGAGGAAGCTATCGCACAGTTGGAAGAAGCGGTGGATCTTTTGAAGAGTGTTGTGAAGGAATTGAAGTCGCTGGAAAGCACAGAGGTGTGATATGGCACAGGGGAAGAAAAACGAAAAGGAACTGACAATAGAGGAACGGCTGGAACAGGCCCTTGTGCCAGCAGAGGAACAACCGTATGAAGTGCCGGAGAATTGGTGCTGGATAGTTTTGGGAAATGTGACCGCAATATGCCGCGGTGCCTCACCTCGTCCAATAAAATCATTTATAACCGATGACGCTACAGGGATAAATTGGATAAAAATAGGTGATGCAGATAGTGGTAAGTATATCGTCAGCACTAAAGAAAAAGTAACTCAGGCAGGGGCAAAAAAATCCGTTTTTGTTGAAAAAGGAACTCTTTTGCTCTCTAATAGCATGAGCTTTGGCCGCCCATATATTTTAGATATTGATGGGTGTATTCACGATGGTTGGCTGGCTATCACACCATCTAAATCGGTTGAAAAAGTGTATTTATACTATGCGCTTATGGTATCTGAGTGGTATTTTCAACAAGTCGCAGTTGGAACGGCAGTACGGAATTTGAACTCTGAAAGGGTAGCAAAAACGCCTATTCCCCTCCCCCCCGCTTGCCGAGCAACAGCGCATTGTTGACCGCATAGAAAGCTTGTTTGCCAAACTGGACGAGGCGAAGGAAAAGGCGCAGACCGTGGTAGACGGTTTTGAAATTTGCAAAGCGGCGATTCTGCATAAGGCGTTTACGGGAGAGTTAACGGCAAGGTGGAGGCAAGAGCATAAAATAAGTAGTTGGCAGCATGTTGCTATTGGAGATTTGACCGATATAGTTTCAAGTAAACGAATTTATAAGGATGAGTATGTAGAAAGCGGTATTCCCTTTTATCGCGCCTCTGAAATTGTAGACCTGTATGATACTGGTAATACTACGCCCATCTTTTTTATTAGCAGGGACCGATATGAAGATATTAAAGCAAAATATGGTGTACCTGACCCAGGTGATCTTTTGGTTACTTCTGTAGGTACTATCGGTAAAACATGGATTGTTGACAATAGAGAATTTTATTATAAAGACGGAAATTTGACACAAGTTAAGTATTGTGAAAAGTTGAGTATGAAGTTTTTACAGTATTTTATAATGTCAAATGATTTTACAATACAAGTGATGGATACAGTAGCAGGTAGCGCCTATAATGCCTTAACGATTGTAAAATTCAAAAAAATTATTTTGCCTTTACCATCTGCTTGTGAGCAAAATGAAATAATTAGAGTATTGGATAATCTTTTAAAAAAGGAGCAACAAGCCAAAGAAATGGCCGAAGCCGTTTTAGACCAGATCGAAGCTATGAAAAAATCCATCCTCACCCGTGCTTTTCGTGGGGAGCTTGGAACCAATGATCCGACAGAAGAAAGTGCGGTGGAGTTGTTGAAGAAATATATTTTGTTGAAATGAGAGAAATTACGAGCAAAGTGCTATATGTTATAGGGCATACAAAACAGAGGAGGAAATAGAATGTACTTTAAATCGCTAAAAATAGTTAATTTTCGTAAGTTTAAAACAACGGAAAATGTAGTTGAATTTGCAGATGCTGAATCATATGAAAAGCAGAAATGTGATAATGAAGCAGATATCAATGTTGCATCTACAGTTACGTTAATTGTGGGGAAAAACAATGCAGGAAAAACAACGATAATTCAAGCATTGGATAAATTGGTGAATCATAACGATAGATTTGGCGTCAAAGATTTTAATATGGATTATCTTGAAGAAATGGCGATGAAATATCAAGCGGGCGACTTTGCAGAAATGCCGTCTATTGATTTTGAAATAACAATAGGCCTTGATAAGGGCAAAGACGATTATGTAACGAACATAGTTCCTTTTTTGACTATAGGTGGAGTTACGGCAACAGAGGTTACTATTTTTGTAAAATTTGAATTGACAGAAAATGAACTTTTTATTGATGCTGTAAAAGCCACTTTTAGTAAGAAGACAAAACTTAATGCGTTATATGAGTTAAGTAATGTAATAGAAGATAAGATTTCGCTATTTAAGATTAATTATTATAGTAAAAAAGAGAAAAAAATAGAAAAATTTCGATTAAATCAACTAATAGAATTTGTCCCTATTTTAGTAACAAATATTGAGTCGGGGAATGCGTTATCTCAGGCCTTTAACCGTATTGTTAAATATCGGTATGAAAGTACTTTCGCATCTGACAAACAAAAAATAGAAGATAAGCTTGACGCGATTAATGATGAACTCACACAAAATATTGACGCATTACATACGAAAAATATTAATGCATCTTTAGATAAAATAATATCTGGAAATTCAATACAGGTGAATTTGTGTGCGGATATTACATTTAAAAAGTTAATGGAAAATCTTATTCGATATGAATATGTTGAAGGTGATAAATATATTCCGGAAAATCAGTTCGGATTGGGATATAGTAACTTGATGATGATAATTGCACAATTGATTGATTATATTGAAAAGTATCCCGAAAGTTCTTTTAACAGTAAAGTTAATCTCATTAGTATAGAAGAACCGGAAACACATATGCATCCACAAATGCAAGAATTGTTTATTCAGTATATAAACGATGCAATCAATATATTGCTTGAAGCGAAAGATAAGCATGTAAACAGTCAGTTGATAATAACAACACACTCGTCGCATATTGCTAATAGTAAGATTCAGGCAGGGGGTACTTTTAATAATATTAATTATATTACGGAAAGAAATGGAATATCAGCAGCAATTCTGTTAAATGATAATGTTGCATCCCCAAATGGCGATAATGCGGAAGAAAACTTTAAGTTTATCAAGAAGCATATAAGGTTTGGAGTTTCGGACGCTTTGTTTTCGGATGCGGTTATTTTTGTTGAAGGGATGACAGAAAACACTATTTTACCTTATTATATAGCAGAAGATGTGGATTTGAAGCATAGATATATAACTATTGTTAAAATAGATGGTGCTCATGCATTTGTATATAAGAATTTGTTAGTGACTTTAGGAATTCCAGTAGCAATTATCACAGATTTGGATATTAAACGTAGTGATGCTGAAAAAAATGGATTTATTCCTGTTAATTCACTTGTTGGGCGTGAAACAACAAACAAAACCATAGAATATTTTTGGGGTACTAAAAATATAGAAAATATTACTTGGCCAATTAGTAGCGAGAATATTTCAATATTTTTTCAAGATTACTATGATTCTTTATACCGAACAAGTTTTGAAGAGGCTTTTATTGCCAAAAATAAAGAAAATAATATAATTAATGATGTGCTAAAAGAACTTAAACCAAGGATTTATAATCAGATTTTAGGTAATCCAATTGATTATAATAACAATAGCAGTAAAGCGTACGAGTGGCAAATAAAACTATCTGATACAAAGAGTGAATTTGCTAATTCAATTTTATATAGACTACTTGTGGAAGACAAAGATATTCCGGTATTGCCTCAATATATACAGGATGCATTAGAGTACATAAAGAATGCAATTAAAGGGGGAAGATGATGTTAAGTATATTGGACGAAAAAGCTAAAGAGGATGAAGACCTTATAATAGAAGAATTGCTATCGTGCATTGATCGTAAGAAGAGTTTACTATTCAATGCGGGCGCCGGTGCTGGAAAAACATATGCCCTTGTTGAATGTTTAAAACATGTTTGTAGAGAAAAAGCCGAAATATTAAATTACCATAATCAAAAAGCGATATGCATTACTTATACCAACGTGGCAGCAAATGAAATTAAAAATCGTTTGGGCAATACCGATTTAATTTTAATTTCAACGATACATGAACGCCTGTGGGAAATCATTAAAGAATATCAAGATGAATTATTAACAATTCATCTTGATAATTTAAACAAGCAGGTTGATGAACTGCAACAGGAAATAGAAAAAAATGATGTTTATGCTTCCCTTGAGAAAGCCCCAAAAGAGGAACTGGCCACATTGTTGTATGAACGTCAAAAAGAGTTCTATCAAATATATGGCAAAGACGCAAAAACATTTAGAACACAATTTTATAATATTTTTCCTGATTTTAAAAGTAAAATAGGTAATGTAGAAAAATTTTCCAAAACCTGTTCAAAGATAATACGAATAAAAAAGTATGAACAATGTATTTTATCAATAGAAAATGCGGAAGATGGTTATACACAAGTTAAGTATGATGCAAGGAATAATAAAGATTATTTACATCATATGAAAATAAGTCATGATACACTTCTGCAGTATTCATATAAAATTATAAGTAAATATAATGAATTAAAGAGATTTATTATAGATCAATATCCATATTTTTTTGTTGATGAATATCAGGATACCAGTGAGAAAGTAATAAATATTCTGGCAGAAATAACAAATTATTCAAATAAAATCAATCATCCTGTATTTATTGGATATTTTGGAGATTCTGCTCAAAATATTTATGATGAAGGAATTGGAATAGGGATAAAGCAGTATTGTAGAGAATACAAGAATATAAACAAGCAATATAATCGCCGTTCTTGCAGCGAGATAATATCGTTATCTAACAAAATCAGACATGATGATATAGCGCAACGGTCAGTATATAAAGATTCAACTGGTGGAAGTGTAAAAACATATTATGGATCTGAAGAAGATATTGAAGATTTTATTCGTGCTAGTAGTGCAGAATTGCAAGAAAAAGCTACAGAGGATAAATCGGTGCATTGCTTTTTATTAGTTAATAAGATTGTTGCCGAGCATGCAGGGTTGGCCGAACTTTATGGCTGGTTTAATGGCACACCATTTTATAAGCGGAATTATGGTATATTGGCTACAGAATTATTGAGTAACGATGTAAACAAATTGGGTGAAATAGAAAGATACTTATATAATTTAACAGAATTCTTTTTCTTATGCCAAAAGGATGATACACCATTATTGGATATAATCTCTAAAGAACTGCTTGTTTCGTTGAACATAGAGAGCGTTGCTAAAATTGTGAATGCATTGAAAAAAATGACAGTCACTTCTTTGAAAGAAATGATACTTGCAATTGAAACTTTTAAGAACGATATACGTCGTGATCTGCATGAAAAGAAAAGTGAAATATTAATAGATAAAGCAGTAGATTCAATAACAGGTATTGAACGATTTTCTATGGATAATTTTATAGAAATTGTTAAACGAGTACTTTTCCAAGAAGAGGTGACGGCTGTTGAGCAAATAGAAGCTTTGTTGAACTTGGATAAAGAAATATTTTATCGGTGGTATCAATACATTAACAGAAATTATGAAGAAGACATTATATACCATACATTTCATAGTACTAAAGGTTTGGAGTATGATAATGTTATAATGGTTTTTGGAGATTCATTTGGGCGTAGTAAATCATACTTCAATCATTATTTTGCTGGATATAACCAAGAATTAGAGAATAACGAACTGAAATTATACAGAAAAGCACGTAATTTACTTTATGTTGCGGCAACCAGAGCACGCACAAATTTAAGAATCTTATATACAGGAGATTATCAAAGCAAAAAGGAAATATTTGATAGCATTTTTGGAAAAGTAGAATTGTGGTCAAAAGCGGCTGATTTTGCTTGATAGTTGTATAAACTGATTTTCTGGCAATTATTTATTGACTGCTCAACAACAAAAATAAGCATAAATCCATTGAAAATACTGAGCTTTATCTTTCAGAAGATGTTGTGATTAAAAAGGACAAATACTGGATTATTAAAATTGATAAGCAGATATGCAGTGGTGTGCTGGATATTTGTGCAGTGTGGGATACACAGGATTGGCAGAAACCGATTATACTATGATCTTAAAGTTTTTTGGTCAGCAAGCGATATTGTGGATTGTTTAAACCTAAGATTGACAAGGTGATTCATATGATAGTATTACACAACGATTATATTTTTCTTCCTCAAATTAAGAAAGAAAATGCTCACATATCATCAAATGATGCTGATGATACAATACGCATACAAATGAGAAAAAGAGTTCCTTTTTATATAACCAGTATTTTTGGCAAGCCTATTAATATAGATACTGAAAATGGGATGCTTAAAATTGTTTATACATATGCGTTAGAAATAAAAAATATAGTGTATGAAGTGATTTTTACAATGCATAATATTACCCAATATACTTATCTTGAAGTATGTGTAAGTGGTAAAACGGTTCATCGAGTGATTGGCACATTAGAATATATACAGGAGAAGATCGTTGACTCAGATATAGAACAGAATTATGTTATGATTGTTTCATACGATTCTATCTCGGAATATTATTGTAATAAAGCATATCCTAAACTGAATCAATTAGAAAGAAATATCCGCAAACTGTTATTTAATACTTATACAGTTAATTTCGGAGTAGATTATTATCAAAAAACAGTTCCTGCAGAGTTACAAAAGAAAATTAAGGGTGTAATACAAGCTAAAGGAAATGAAGAAAAGAAGCAAATAGAAAGATTGAAAAAATTTTTTTATTCTATGGAATTTTCGGATATACAAGATCTTCTTTTTACAAAAAAATGGACAATGGTAGAAGAAGAGAGTAAAGCCGAATTTCTTTCAAAACATGAAAAACTTACAGAAATGTCAGAAGAATCTTTACGAAGCGCTTTTGATACGTTTTCCCCTAAAAGTGACTGGGAGAGATTATTTGCCGATAAAATAGGTAATGGTGAAATAGAAAATATGATTGAAACGGTTCGTTCAATCCGAAATGATATTGCACATTGTAAATTTTTTTACAAGGATCAGTATAATACTTTCAATAAAACGGTAACTGATCTTAACCAGTTAATTCTAGAAGCAATTCGACTTACAGAGGAACAGGATTTTGCCGACAAACAGATGGAATCTATTCGTGTTGCATTGAAAGGGATGATTGATACGGTAACTCAATTTAGGGAAAGCATGCAAGATAGTTTGAAGAGCTCGCTGCAATCAGTTTCGCTAGTAATCAATGCATTGAGAAAGTCGTTTGATGATACCATAGGTAAAATGCTTTCAAATACAGACTTTAATAAACTCTCATCGAATGGAGATGAACTAGATGATGAAGACGATGAAGAAACCTTTATTTAATTAGGGGAGAGGGGGGAGACGCAAATATATACGATTATTATAGAAAATTGACCAATAGGTTAAAATGCGAGTGATATTTTTATCTACATAGCACAAAATAAGTGAAAAAAATTTGTAAAAAAGTTCATCTACCGTTCGTTAAAACTTAATGATGCGGGTGGTGGATGCTTTTTACTACTCAAATTCTTGGCTCTTTTTGGATTACTGTGATTCTTCCTCATTATCATCAGATATTTAAAAACCTCTTTTCTTGCTGCATCGCCTAGTACGCAGAAATAGGCGATCAGCTGGTCGATTATTAGCCGCTCTTTATCGAAGGAAAGTTTTGGCAGCGTTTTTATGTTCTCGTAGGGATTGCCCTTGCAGATGGAATTGATAAGAATGTCAAGAACATTAAAAATGCGTAACGCTGTATCAATACAGATGACCGCATCGCGCGGATAATAGAGTAAAGCGTGGTCAGTGCAATGCCTGTTTTTGAAAATATAGCTATCTGCTTGGGAAGATCGGCGGGAACTTGAACCAGATTGCGAAACGGATCAACGAAACGAGAAGCGTTTATCAGACAGATATGGATGCAGTAAAAGCAGAGATGGACAGGCTCTGGAAAGTGCAGATTGCCATGCTGAAAAAGCAGCCTGTCATAGAACAGTAAATGTAGTCT
>CANRPK010000040.1 GCA_947632455.1 uncultured Bacilli bacterium | reverse complement strand
ACGACACAGACCGTTTTCTGGATATAAAGCTCTCCTGTCGAGAGCAAATGCTCCAAAAACTGATGGACTATGATCCTGCCAAGGGTGCGGAGTATGCTACATACATTTTCCCGTTCATACGGGATGCTCTGCTCTGTTTCCGCATGGGCGAAGAAAAATGGTCGGTATCCTCTCTGACCAATTATAAAATGGTGCGGTCAATGGCGTGGCTGTACCATAACACCAAGGATGCGATCAGTGAATTTGCCAAGAAATACAACTGTGACCTTGCCCTTGCGGAAGAATATCTGAAAGTAGTCCGTGGCATCCGCAATCAGCAGCCTTTCTATGTAACAGACGAGGACGGCGAGGAAACAGGCGAAGATGTTGCCCTTGACGATACGTGGAACTATACCAGCATCCTCTGGAACGGCATACAGGCAGAAAAGGTGCAGCGGGCATTTGAAAAGCTGAACTTCCGTGAGCAGACCTTGCTTGAAAAGCGTCTGGCAATCTGCATGACCTGCGGACGTGTCGCCTCATGGAAAGAGCGCCCTACCTTTGAAGAACTGGCGGTTATGTTTGAGGGCAGCACAGCCAGCGGCGCAGAGAGAGCTTACCGGAAAGCGGTGGACAAGCTGACGGAGCTTTTGGTTGCCGAAGGTGCGCTCCACGCTGTCCGGCTGAAACAGAAATCCAAAACCAAGCGCAAAAAGAAAATCGCCGCCGCAATCTACGAATACCAAGCAGACTGCGACGGAGAATGGGGCGAGATTTCATTTGATTTTGAGAACGGCACAGCGGAAATCATCCGTCTTGCCGATTGGGATACGATGAAAACAAATCGCTATGCAAACCGGGCAATAGCGTATCTTTTGAACTGTGAGAACGAAAAGCTGCCCAAGGAAATAATGGTTGCATTCGAGTTATGAAGTTCAATAATAAACCGATGAGACATCAAAATCGACCGAACAGACAGAAATCAACATTTCTCCATTTTGATTTGCTATGATAGTACTGGCAAATAAAATCAAAATGGAGGATATCACAAATGCAAGCAATTAAAACCATGGAACTTGTCAAGCAGTATAAAACCCTGACTGCCGTGGACAGGCTCTATTTAGATATTCAGCAGGGAGAATTGTTTTCTCTACTGGGTGTAAACGGCGCAGGAAAGACCACAACTATTAAAATGCTCTCCTGTCTGACAAAACCCACAAGCGGAGACATCCTCGTAGGTGGCTATAGTACTACAAAGGAGCCGGAACAGGTAAAGCGGCTGATTGGCGTATCTCCGCAGGAAACGGCTGTTGCTCCAAACCTCTCCGTGAAAGAAAATCTGGAACTGATCTGCGGCATCCACAGTTTTTCAAAAGGTAAAACGGAAGAAAAGATTCGAGAACTTTCCGGGCAATTCGCTTTGGATACCGTTTTGAAAAGAAAAGCTGGTAAGTTATCCGGCGGTTGGCAACGCAGAGTCAGCATTGCCATGGCTCTGATCAGCGAACCGCAAATCCTGTTTCTGGACGAACCTACCCTTGGTTTGGATGTCATTGCAAGGCACGAGCTTTGGGAAACAATTCGTTCACTTAAAGGCAAGATAACCATCATTCTGACAACGCATTACATGGAAGAAGCAGAGGCTCTTTCTGACCGCATCGGCATTATGAAAAGCGGAAAACTTCTTGCGGTAGGAACAGTAGAAGAACTGAACGCATTAGCAGGAACAAATGATTTTGAAACAGCGTTCGTTTCTATTGTGAAGGAGGATACTGTGGTATGAGAATGATGACATTTGCCAAAAGATGTTCAAAAGAGATTTTGCGTGATCCGATCAACCTTGGTTTCGGTCTGGGATTCCCTTTGGTTTTGCTGGTTCTGCTTAGTGCGATACAGGCTAATATCCCGGTAAGCCTGTTTGAAATCGACACACTGACTCCGGGCATTACCGTATTCGGGCTGTCGTTTATGACTCTGTTTTCCGCAACACTAATCGCAAAAGACCGGGAAAGCGCCCTCTTGCAGAGGTTGTATACTACTCCGCTTACGGGATTTGACTTTATCATGGGATATATGCTCCCGCTATTACCTATTGCTATCGGACAGGTTCTGATCTGCTATCTGTTTGCGATTCCGTTGGGGCTGACTGTCAGCGTAAATATCGTGTACGCTGTCATTGGCATCATCCCTATGGCTGTTTTCAATATTTCTTTGGGACTTTTTTGCGGCAGCGTTTTTGGAGTGAAACAGGTTGGCGGTATCTGTGGGGCATTGCTGACCAATCTCTCTGCATGGCTTTCCGGTGTGTGGTTTGATCTGGAGCTTGTGGGAGGGGCATTTGAGAAAATTGCCAATGCGCTGCCCTTTATGCACGCAGCCGAATTGGAAAAAGCACTATTCAGCGGTAATTTTGAACTTGCAGCAACGCACATTCTACCCGTTTTGCTGTATGGTGTATTGATAACAGTTATTGCCGTATTCTGCTTTCTTAGGCAAATGAAAAAACAGTAAGGATTGAGGAGATGAAATATAAGCTCATTATCGATAAAAACGCAGAAGAAGAAATTATAGCAGTCGTTCATGCACCTTCTTCTCTGACACAGCAAATCGAGAATCTTGTTTGTAGCTATTCCGGTGAGGACTACATTATGGGATACAGGGATGACGAGATGCGGAAACTGGCATTTTCAGAAATCGAATGTATTACCATTCTGAACAGAAAAGTAATTGCCATTGATATAGGTGGTAACCACTTTTCACTCAAGGACAGGCTTCGTGACTTGGAAGGTATCCTACCCTCTTACTTTATCCGCATTAACAAATCTACCCTTGCCAATGAACACCGTATTCTGCGATTTGATGCGGTGTTCAGCGGCGGTGTGGATGCCGTATTTCAATGTGGCTATAGGGAATATGTTTCCAGACGCTGCTTTGCGGAAATCAGAAGGAGGTATGAAGGAATATGAAAAAGTTTGTTTTGGAGTTTTTGCGCCGAGGGTTTGCAGCTTGCGGCATGGGTCCCATCATTTTAGCGATACTCTATCTGATTTTGCAACAGACCGCTGCCGTAGAGACTCTAACCGTAAATCAGGTCTGCATTGGAATCTTTTCAATAACCGCACTTGCTTTTATTGCAGGAGGTATGAACGCCATTTATCAAATTGAACGGTTGCCCTTGATGGTGGCAATTTTGATTCACGGCAGCATTTTATATATCAGCTATCTCGTCACTTATTTGCTTAACGATTGGCTGGATTGGGGTGTAATGCCCATCGTAGTTTTCTCGGCTATTTTTCTTGTGGGCTATATCGTGATATGGGCGGTCATTTATTCAATAACCAAAAACAGAACAGAAAGGCTCAATGAAGCGCTAAAGCAGAAACAACAGAATCCATAAATCAGAAAAACCGCTGCAACTTCCATCCGACAAGGGATGAAAATTGCAGCGGTTTCTTTATGCGGAATGAATATCTTTTCGGGTGTATTTCCAATAGGCAGCAACAATTCCCACCGTCCCGAATATAAGACCAATTGCAATTAAAGTACCATCTAAATACCCGTTGCTCACAATGTCAGCGTCCTCACAATATCCGAAAGGTGTTATGTATTTCAAGAACTCCGCAACTTCGGCGATGTTGGCGACCAGGTTCATAAAATACATCAGCACCGCAATGCCAAGTCCCACGCCAGTGCTTCCTTTGCGTAGAAATGCAGAGATACCAAAGCAAATGCCCGCCAATTCAATTTGAAGCAGATAGTAAGCAAGATGCAACAGATTTATTTCTTCCCAGGGAATCTCCTCCCCGATTATAACCATGGAGCCGACGGAAATGGCATAAATAATTAGATTCAACGCTGTTATTTGAATCAGAACAGCAATCAGTTTTTCCGTAATGATTTTGACACGGCTGACAGGATGGGTCAGAAGAAATTCGGCAGTCCGCTCCTTCTCCTCTTTACTGAGAATGCCTACGGCACAAAGCGCAGCATAAAATGCACCGCCAAGTCCCAGCACATTTCCGCACTCAATGGCATAGAAGCCGACCAGTGTGCCGAAATTCAGGCGATCCATACCAAAGGCCGCAGTAAAAGAACCCATAGAGGCAAATACATCACTGATGCCATCCATTTCCCCTTTCATTTCCGGGAACAAAAACACGCAAACTGCAAGCAGCATGGCGATTGCCGCCGTCCATATCAAAAAGGAATTTTTTCCTTGCTTTAATTCGTGCTTTACAATCGTCATACTCTATCACCGTCCTTTTCATAATAATGCAGGAAGATTTCCTCCAGATCAGGCTCCGAAATATGGATGTCCAAGATGTTTCCGTCCGAAAGCTGCCGAAGCAATTGGTTTATATCGCCGCCGAATAGGAAGCTGGTGATTCCGTCTACCGTAACCTGATCCCGAATCCCGGTCAAATCCGTCAGGTCAACAGTTCCCCGCAGAGACACTCGCTTGGCATTTGTTTTTGCCAAAGTATCCACACTGTCGCAAGCAATTATTCTGCCTTCCCGAATAATGGCGGCACGGGAGCAATTATGCTGTACTTCGGATAGAATATGGCTGGAAAGAAATACGGTTGTTCCCTGACTGCTGCGCTCCCGGATGATTTCAAAAAATTCACGCTGCATAAGCGGATCAAGACCACCGGTGGGTTCATCCAAAATCAAAAGTTCCGGACGATGCTGCAAAGCACAGATGATGGCGACTTTCTTTCGATTGCCAAAGGATAATTCGTCCACCTTTCGGTTTCTATCCAACTGCAAACGCTCACAGAGGGATTTGCTTTCGGCTGCACAATTCTTTTTGCGCAGGTCGGCAGATAATTTCAAGATGTCCTTTACCTTCATGCCGGGATAAAAAATCGCTTCTGACGGAAGATACCCAACCTTCTGCAAAACAGCTTCTTTATTCTTTACCGTGTCCATACCGAAAATCTGAGCACTGCCTTTTGTGGGGGATACCAGTCCCAGCAGGGTACGAATGGTGGTAGATTTTCCCGCACCATTTGGCCCGATAAAACCGAACACTTCGCTCTGCTCCACAGACAGATTCAGTTCCAAAACACCTCTGGATTTCCCGTAATATTTGGTTAAATTCTCCGTTTTAATTGCTTCCATGATTTTTACTCCTTACGCAGATAGATGCTTTTCCAAAAGGCCAACAGTTTTGTGAAATCCTTTTCCATTTTCTCTATATCCACATTGCCTTGCTGCACCATTTCCCAAAAATAACCCTCCGAAGCCCAATACATTTCCCAATACATCATAGGAATATCCAGTCCTGGTATAAATTGAGAGGGATCGAGGTTCAGGCGTGTTTTATCCGCTTTTAGATTGAAATACCCGTGATAGCTCTCCTGAATAGCTGCACTGATTCCTGCATCCTTTTCGTAAAATGCCTTGATTGTGAAGTTGCCCATATCCGGGTACAAGCGGATGATTTCCATTTTTGCCCGCATACCTCGTTCCATGCTTTCAAACAGCTCCGTCTGTCCGTAGCATCCATATCTGGTCAGAAATTCAATTGTCGTTTCGGCGCATTTGTCCCACAGGAACAAGTACAACTCCTTCTTGTTGTGAAAATAATGGAACAGCAGAGATTTGCTGATTCCCGCCTCGGCAGCAATCTCACTCATAGGACTGTTTTTGTACGAATTTTGTGAAAATACCCGGTAGCCCGCATTGATGATAGCTTGCTGCTTCTCTGGCGGCAGGGTATAAAAGCGTTCATTCATCGTGTCACCTCCATAAACCGTTTCGGTCAAGCATATTCTAAATCCGTTGACCGATTTTGAGAAGACTGCTTGTAGAAATTTCGAAAATTTCCAAAATCCCAGCAAAGGAAAAGACACCGCCGAAGCGATGCCTTTAGCTCATAAATACTTCTTATTAAAGACAGGAAAGCTGATTGCCAAACAGACCACACTCAAAAGAACAGTGATGTAAATTGCCGTAACATATGACCGTGCCTCCACCGTTCCGTAAATGAGGGAATTTCCGTCCATCAACAGAGTAGGAAGATATTCCTTTGCTTTCGGGATTAGGCCAATCAAATACGATACCAGAACTGTACAGCCTGTTCCGGCAAGCACACCCGTGTTTGAGTTGGACAACGTGGAAAACAGCACGGTCAAAGCTACCACCAATAATCCAAACAGCCACCAGCAAATGACAGAAAAAAATAAATTCTGCGCTATGGAATTATCCCAGAAATAAGTGTTGTAGCCAAAGGTGATAGTGAAGCAGAACCAATAACAAACTGTCCAGAACAGAGTCAAAATGATTGCTTTGGAAATCACTACCTTATGCCGGTCGAGTCCTTTTGTCAGAGCAAGCACCAAAGTGCCTGACTGATATTCTTTCGTAAAGATGCTGCTTTCAAGCAATATAAATGCAATCAGTCCCATCGGAGCATTTTTGAAGAACTGCACCCATGAATCCAATGCGCTTACCGTAACAGCCGTAACCGTCATACCGCTTGCTTCAAGAGAATCCGCCATCATTTCAAGCAGCCAAGGCGTCAGTTTTGCAACAGCAGGATTCATGATACCAAGCAAAATGAAGATTATGACAAGAATCAACAGCCGCCCTGATCGAACCTGTTCCATCCATTCTTTTTTCATAAAGGCAAGTAAAGATTTCATTTCTCCACCACCTCCATAAACAAAGTTTCAAGTGTAGGTTCAACCCGTTCTATTTTCAGCAGACGGATACGATTATCCGTAACAAAGCGCAGTATGTCAAACAGGGTGTGATCGTTCTCACGGAAAGAGGCTGTATTCATGCCGGATTTTTTCAGTCCCGCAAATACGTTCATAAGCAGTTTCAGTTCTTCCTCGTTTCCTGTTTCAAGAACATACTCCTCTGTACGGTATTGGGATTTTATATCTGACAGTTTCCCCTGGATGTTCACTACACCGTCATTTAAAAATGCCACATCGGTGCAGATGCGCTCCACATCAGACAGAATGTGTGTGGAGAATAAGACGGTCGTCTGTTCTCTAACTGCCATCAGAATATCCAGTATTTCTTTTCGTCCCACAGGATCAAGGGCAGAGGTGGGTTCATCGCAGATGAGCAGCTTCGGACGGTTTAAGAGTGCCTGGGCAATTCCGAGCCGTTGTTTCATACCTCTGGAAAAACCTTTGATTCGATGTTTTTCATTGCCAAGCCCAACAAGTTTCAGAAGCTCATTGCTTCTGCTTTTGATTTCAATTCTGCTCATTCCGGTGATCTCACCGCAAAAAGAGAGATATTCCGGTGCTGTCATAAATGGATAGAATTCCGGTACATCGGGTAGATAACCAATGTGTCTGTTTGTTGCCGTCTGTCCATAAACAACCTTTTCTCCTGATACCAATATCTCGCCGCCATCTGCTTTGAGAAGTCCAAGTATCGTTTTCATGGTGGTTGTCTTACCAGCTCCGTTTTTACCAATAAACCCGAAAACGCTGTGTTCGGGAACAGACAGATCGAGCCCCTTCAGAACCGATTTGTCCCCGAAGCGTTTCTGAAGATTTGCTATTGCCAGCATGTCCATTACGCATCCTCCTTGCCGAGCAGGAAGTACATGATAGGCCCGACAAAGTTCATCAACACGATGGTAATGATGAGCCACAGCGTGCGATTGCCTCGTTTATAATTCTTGTGGGTCAAGATGTGATGCAGAGTATAGCCGAGCAATGCAAATTCTGCAATGACCAACGGGATCAAAAATGGGAGAAATTCCATAATCTTATTCTCTTTCTCCTCCTTTCCGTAGGTTTCCACACAGAAGCCGTGATAACCGCAACAGGTACAGGTCAGTTTACGGAGTGTCGGCGTGTGTCTTGCCCAAAACGCTTCCTTGAAGTTTGGCTTAAATACCTCGTGGCACTGCGGACAGATATATACTACCCGTTTGAAATAGAAGTTTGATACCCATACGGCATAGGGAATTGCCACAAACCAGTACGCAGCAAACGGCCACCAAATTCCCATAGTGATCCACAGAACAATCGATGTCCACTGGATAATGCCAAGCGGAATTCCGGTTATGAGCAGAATGGCATGGAGCTTTTGCATATTCTTTTTGTTTTCCATCGCATAAGCTATATCACCGATAGATTCAACAGAGAAATTATCAATGCCTCTTAGCTCTTTTTTGATGCCATCAAGTATAGCAAGTTTTTCTTGCCGTTCGCTTACTTCCTCACGAAGCGCCTGTTCCTGCTGTTCCAGCAAAACAGATATGACACTGCCTGGATCATCTTCGGACAGCAACTCGCCAATGTTGTTAATAGATATTCCGGCATCTCGTAAAAAACAAATGATCTTCATTCGCTTCAGATCCTGTTCGGAATAAAGCCGCCTACCACCCTCCGACAGCTCGCTGGGAACGAGAATGTTCCTCGAATCGTAATACTGCACTGTCCGAACAGATACGCCACAAAGCTTTGCAATTTCTCCTGTTGTGTATTTTGACATAGCTTTCACCTCCTTACGCCGCTTATTTTACAACATTACGCAGCGTCACAAGCAAGACCTTACGCAGGGGGATTTTTCTGAATATTAAGGAACCTCTGAATAAATAGACTATATTCTGTTCCTATTTGATGTATTAGCCATTTTTGTGCCTGATTAAGGCGATTT
>CANRPK010000039.1 GCA_947632455.1 uncultured Bacilli bacterium | reverse complement strand
GAGATAGGGTGAACATTGCCCTGTAAATTGGGTTTTCCCTGATGTTCGGACTTTACACAAAACTTTACGCGCTACCACTTTACACAAAACTTTACGCGCTACTTCGGATAACTCTAAATCCTATATCTAAATATGTAAAAATCATATAGTGACTTGCGCAGTGCAACTCAGAATATTCATCCAACTATAACACTAATTATCAGGTGTTTGATATGTTTTTTGTTATATGTAGCAACAAATTATTCTCTTATCCTTTCATGCAGATATCCGATTAGAGCATACTTTAAATCATTATCGACTCTATCAAATATTTGAATCGTCGGATCCAGATTTTTCATAATCACCCTGCCTAATTCAAATGTTATTGGGTTTGGTGCGGCTATAAATAAATTAATAATAACATCTTCTCCGTGAGTATCACGTATTTTATCTAAAACTTCCCTATATTTAAGTCTGAATTCCACAACTTGCTCCTTACTTTGTAAAAACGAAAAACTCGGATGCTCCGCTCTAATACTATAAGTAGTATGTTGAGGGATATAATCTTTATTAATATTACCGCTCACTTCAATTAATAAATTCACTTGATTTTGTTTGTCATCTGACGCGGGAGAGATACATTGAAAATGACCAAAGTTACCATTTCTCCATTTCCAGTCCTGTGTATCACGAAAAAATTGAAATGTATCCGCTTTAACTTTATTACCCAATACATAACCCAAATAGCAAGAATAAGGGATTTTAGCCATAATAAATATACAATAACTTTCTTCCTTAGAATCGGATAATATGTGCAAATCCACAATTTGATTAATCATTCGTTGTGCATACTCATAAGACTCTACTTTAGTCAAATCTATATTAAGCGTTCTTTCTAATGGATAATACGGCATAATGGCCTCACTAATACTTCTATCACTAATATTAGGAATTTGACCCTGGATTTTGCTATACAGCTTAATTATTCTTACACCATAATCCTGTCCCATACCAGTAACCTGATAAATACGGTCCTCATGTTCCTGTTTAAACTCGTGAAGCAGCTCAACTGTATATGTATCCACATAGTTGCTGTCATCTATATAGTTATTATGCTCGGAGCAAAGAAGCATCAAGTTTGAGATATCTTTTGCCAGTTCTTGCGAATGTTCATTACCCCGCGGTCCTGTTGGAGTCCAACTTACAATATGTGCAATATTAGCCAGATTTCTGGGTTGTTTAGTCACCCCGTCCTTGTATAAATACTTATTACATCCTCTAAACTCACAGCGTCCACCGGCTTTCAACCATAATTCTCGCTCAACCGCTCTTGGGATTGTCGGTCTTTTTAATTTCTTTTCACTCATTTATCTTGTTCCTCCGAATTCTTAATATATAATCCATTCTTTTTGTCGCATTCAAATATTTCCGTAATTTTATTTGACTTATAGTCGCCAACCCATATCCTTGCTTTATCTGTCCCTGCTATTATAAAAAACATGTATTCACAGGCCGTTTTATCAACATTTAATGCACCATACCAATCCGCCCAATCTATTGATGACGGTATTGGAACTGTCTGAGGGTGAGTGTGCCAAACGCCCATATAAAAGCTCTTGTCAATTCTTTTTTTGAATAAAAATAACTTATGTCTTGGATCTTTCATGCCAAAGAAACATCTGTTTCTTTTATCCATGCTATACGGGGTAGAAATGCTTTCCAATGTAATATTGCCTGTTTTATTATCCTGATATCCTGAAATATATCCACCGGCTTCCGATTTGGTAGTATCATCCTGCAACCATTTTCTTATTTCATCAAATACTTCAGATAATATATCTACAACCTTTCCGTTGGGAAGCATCATTTTTTTACAAATGTCTGTCATTTCTATTGCCACAACACTGACACTTCCTCTCAACAAAATCGGTTCCCTTATCGCATACCTCTTGTAAATTTATATCTATTAATGTATTGGTTTCAAATTCTCCATCAAATATCTTTTTTACTGTTTCCAATAAAACCGCTGTCGTTCTCAGTAATATAGTATTTCCATAAGCCACCCTTGTTGCACCGCAGCCATTGCGAATTATATTAGTTTGCAGGCGCTCGTCAGATACATTATCGGCTTTGTTATTAACCAATTCACCCATAGCATTTGTGAATAAGCACTCAAAGCATCCCGGCTTTTTATAGTCAATTACCAAAATATGACTATCAGAACCACCGGCTTCAAGCCAAGCATATATTACTATAGGGGAGTGATGTGTTTGTTTCAAAATTCTGTTTAATTTTAGCTGCACATCGCTGTTTCCAACAGTAAATATAACAATGTCTACATTATCAATCTCCTTTAGCAAACTATCCTCATCAATATTTTCATTTATTGCTTTAACTAAGATCTCGGGATGTATATATTCGAGTTCCGCTTTTAAAGCATCGACCTTTGCTTGTCCAACAAATAAACAGCAAGTGTCATGTCTTAAAACATTTTCATAAGATAGCTTATCAGAATCATATACTGATAAATTTTTTATGCCGGCTTTGACAAGCTCTTTGCCTACATAACTGCCAAGGGAGCCGGCACCAATAAGTAGCGCTGTCTTATTAAGCAGTGAGGTATCATTTCCAATTTGTCTGCATAAATAATAATAATCTAATCTTTGACTACTATAAATTTCTACTTTACTAATATCATTTGTTAATTTATTTAGCAATGTATCTTTCTCTTTATTTCGAAATATAACAAATACAGAAAAATTAACACTAGTTTCTTCAATAATCATTTCAAAAACAAGTAGTGCGTACATATGTTTAACAAATGTTTGTTTAAGCTTTATATAAGTATCATGGCTGATTCGACTAAAATCCTTGCCATATATTATTTTCAAAATATCATCCTTAGACCATATATTGTTATGGGTTGGCGGCAATATTCTCCGATTATCAGTAATAGAAATATAAAATGCATCTACAGCGGGGCAGAAATTCCATTCCTTTTTATTTACCGTTGTCTGATTGAGTCGTATTCCATCAGATATAACATTCCACGCAACTAAATTACCAGATATATACTTATTGTATATATTCATTTTTTGAAATACTCTATTTTGCTTTATAAAAAGATAGATTGAGTGCTTATTTGTTGCTTCATTATTCCAATAATACAGGAATTCCTTTTGAAACTCCAGTTCCTTTTCTATTGAAGATAAAGATAGTAAAGCGATTAATCTTTCAACAGCATCTACTACTTTTTCTTCATAAGTCTGCAGAAAATGAATCATATTATCATTCTCATAAAGACAAATATAACTGTATCCATCTGAATGGTCTTCAAATGATAAAATATGCGGGTAGTCATATTGTTCATCACTTTTCACAAGAAAACAAACTCGCCCTGTTTGCTCCTCTTTCAATGGATAGATACAATAATACATTCGATTAAAAAGAGTGAATAATATTTTCTTGGACTCAGTTGAAATAACAGATATTTCCTTATATTTACTTAATATGTTCAATACAATTTCTCTCTCACCCAAATCCATGCTCCTTTTTACTAAACGTCGATGCGGATGACACATTTTTCGGGGGTACAATGAAATCATCCCCAAATACGTTTTTTACATAAACACCCGCATCATGTTCCGATTCGACATTTATCGCGTCCCTTAAGTTTTTCACAGCATCAGATAACCTATTGTAAAATGTTACACAATAAGTATCGCTGCTATCCTTCATTTTTTTAAAAATATCTGAATATGGCTTAACGGTTAAACATCTCGTAATATCCGCTTTGATATTGCCGTAAATATCATAAGACACTGTAAAACAATTTTTTATATTACTCATGACCTGATATATTGCTGTCAAATCGTCGTCGCCTTCATCTGTACTTACTTTTAAAAAATGATCACATACTAAATAAGTTATTCCAATACTGGGTGGTATCTCATGACTTAATGTGGAATTTTTATATTTCTCATATTTCCACTTTTTGATAAATCGTATTACACGTCTTAATTGATCATTACCGTTGATTTGGCTGCATAAATCATCATTCAGACCATCCGGATCTGCGGGTTCCCAAGAATATGTATCTGAAAATTCTCTGCCTCTTGCCAAATACAGATTCCCTTGATACTCTGCATACAAGGGGAGATCTATATGCATCCATTCCTCACCGTCCTCATAGTAGGCAACATTTACACATGGTTCTTTTATATTTACTGTTCTTGTTGACACGTGACTCAGCGCATTTTTAAGATATTTTTTTATTTTTCTGGGATCGGTATGTTCGCTAATATCTAACGGGATAACAACCGCGACATCTCTATCTATGACCGAGGTTTTTATTGTAGTATGGTATTTGTAGCTGCCCTGATCAAATATCCTGATATCACTGGCATTTAAGTCTATGTCATGTGACTGCATTTCCTCGGGTAAATATTTCGTGATATCGTTTTGTAGGAATTCTCTTTTCTCCCTAAGCGGTTCACTTTCTTCTTGGATTCGTATTTCATTATACAAATCAGCCAATGGTTTCTTTAATTTCATGTTTATTCCTCCAATTGAGATTCTATTTCTCTTATCCAACTGTCACTTTCACTCGTCAGATAGGTTACTAGCTTGCCGAAATTACTACTACCCAATTCTGAATCATTATTACTCATACGATTTACCCGTTCAAGCATATCATAAAAACTGGCTGTAGTGATATGTGTCATAAGTTGCTGTCGCTGGTCTTTGCGGGCTTTATAATTATCAATTCCAGTCAGAGCTTTGATTAACGGAGCATTGACTCTCTTGGCGGGTGATTTCAGCGCCACATCATCTAAATGTTGAAGAATTATCTGCATAGTACATGGATTACTATAAATTATGACCGCTTCTGAGGCATTATCGACACCGTGAAATTCATTTATTTTTCGTTTTATGTCCTCGTACTGCTCAAACGGCTTCCTATCCGTATCACAAAATACAAAAATCATATCATAAGAACCATTCTGAAAACGGTCCTGATATCTTGCTGCAATATTACCATTTCCGTTGGCATTATCAAGCGAAACATTATATATATCGTTCCAAACGCCTAATGAATTCAGCTTGTTTAAATAGTCGTATTCCTCCGGGCCTTCGCATATAATACAAATATTGGTGCGGTCATTAAAAACAGGCAGTTCACTCTTCATCCTCAACATCTCCTTTCTCATAACCTTTTACACTTAATAAAGATTTAATGAGATTAGGATCAGGTAAAGCGCCTAATGCACCTCTTCTGTATTTCTCTATAATATCTGTAGTGTCACGCACTCCCTGCTGTGCTGTGAATGCGGCTAAAGAATACATATATACATGTTCATAATCCTTGTGCATAAACCAAATTTGTTCTTTTCTGAACATTTTTTTGCAGTCCATAAGGTTAATATCGTGTATTGTAAAAATCATCTGAGCAGATGTATTAAGCTCATTATTATACATCGCGACTATGGCTCTTGTAAGCTTGAAATGAATACTGCTGTCCAGTTCGTCAACAATAAGAATTCTTCCCTGTTCAATGCCCTCTATAATATAACTGGCTAATGCGGCAATCTTTTTTGTTCCCGTCGAGTCAAAAAAGATACTGGGAAGGGTAATACCTTTATATGTCGAAACCAATCTGATTTTATCTATAAGTTCTTCATTGCGACCCAATACTTTTTCGTCAGGGCCATCTTCTTTTCCGTTAAATCTGATATCTAACTTATCAGCATCCGCATATCCGAAATCGTCCATATATAAGTCAGCATTTTTGATGAAATCTACAACCTTACTTTGCAAATCATTTTTGTTTTTCATAAGATCAATAGTTTTCCTCATTGGGATATTATTCATATTTACAATATCTATCTTATTTGCAAATTCAGTAATTACACTCTTCATTTTATCTAAATATTTGAATTGTTTAGTATCAACAATATAGCAAATGATGTTATTCTGCGCCACCAAAGAAATCATTTGATTCATATCTTTGTCCGCAAAATTATACTGTTTATTTGTATTATCCTTCAAAACCCAAATATCCTCTTTTTCATTTCCGTATTTATCTTTTATTATTTCTGCAAACTTTTCGTACACAAATTCGCCTTCCTGTAAATCATAAAAGAAATCATAGGAAAATTTTCGTCCAATCGAAAGAAATGTGACGCCAAGCTCGCATACCGGATTATGAGCAAACATATTTGGCACTACGTGGGGATCTTTGTTTAACAGAACGTCCTTTATTACTCTAATGCATCTTATAAAACATGTTTTGCCGGAGTTGTTCGGTCCATAGATGCCTGCCGTTTTTAAAACATTAAAATTATTCTCCTTGTGGACATTTGTACCAAATTTTTTGTTTCTCATATCTGCTTCCATTGAGAAAACAATCTCTTTGTCAAATGCAAAACAATTTTTTGCCCGTACTTCAATAATCATTTTTATGCCTCCTATACAGCTTTGGTCTATATTATATATTATAACACACTTTTATTTTTTATGCAAGTTTTTTTCACAAAATATTTTAATGATTTTGAAAGAAAAGCAAATACATCTAAGAGTTTCACAGAACCAATATGACATTATCCGATAAAAGACGGCGCGGGAGCGGATAGACAAGAGTGATAAAAAGAGTATGCCTCATTCGAGACATACTCTTTCCAATATCTTATTCACCCAACTCATAACCGTATGGATACACCACAGGCGCAGCTTCCATAAGCGGTTTCATTGTTCCTATTTTATCCCATGCCATCAGCTTTACTTCGCCTATTTCGGCGTTTTCCGGAATGGTTATCGGCACCTCGAAGAAATCCATTTCCTCGGACAGCTCCGCTTCGGTCGAGGCTACTTTGACAAGCGCGCCGTTTACGTCGTAGAACGCGAGGATCAGATCACAGCCTATTGTTTCTCCGTCCTCAGGCATTTCCTCCGCTGTCTGCGCCAGTATATAAGCCGTCAGATTTCCCTTTACGTCCTCGGCGTACTCTATGAGGTTATCCTCCGCGTCGGAGAGAAACGCGCTGGCGGTGATGCTCGTGTCCGCGGGTATTACCGAAATAAGACCGTCTAAGTACCATATGTCTGTCAAGCTGTCGTCAGCTGCGTTTATCTCAATATCGCTTACGGGCAGGAGATAGTCGTCAATTTCAACGCCGGACTTCGCCCTGAATACGAGCACGCATACCTCGGCGGCTGTAAGTCCGTCTACCGTGCCGCGCACCGTCACGCTGTTTTCATTCGCCGTTACCGATACAGCCGAAGCCGGCACATCTTCACCTGCCTCAAATCCTACATACTCAAACTTATCGCTGTCAAAGCTGAGCGTGTAACGGAAGTCTGTCATGGCTCTTTCGGAATAGACATACGCCGGCAGATAGCATATATTTTCCTCTTTACACATAGTCTCTCCTGCGTCGAGCAGAGCGCGGTTTGTTTCGCTCGTCTCCTCCGGCGGAGCTACGGTGTATTCGAACGTAACGGCGTCACTCATCGCATAGCCGCGCTTTGCGGCGATCGCCCTGATCTTCATGCTTCCGGTTATGACTATTTCGCCCGTGTATTTCTTGTAGTTATCCTCTTCCAGCGAGTCGCCGAAGGTGTAATAAATCTCCGCTTCGGGGGTCGTGCTGAGCAGCGTTACCGACGTTCCCACTTCGACTTCGCCGGTGACGCTCGCGGCAGGAGCCGCTACCTTCTCAACGGTGACTTCTTTATTCGTAACAGCGCTGTTGGTCATGCCCGACTTAACTGCTACAGCCTTTATCTCCGCCGATTCCGTAAGCTCGATCGGAGCCGCATACTTATTCGATGCTGTTGTCGGATTTGTTCCGTCTGTCGTATAGTAAATGTCCGCGCCCTCTGTCGCGCATGAGATTATCACGCGCTTGCCACCGTAAAATTCGGCTGTTTCCATAAGCGGCGTTTCGACTGTTTGCGTTTGAACGGGTCTTTCAAGTACCGCTATGGTAAACTCCGCCGTTTGACCGCTGTATGTTACCGTAACGGTCTGTGCGCCTATATTGTTTGTCGAGCCGCTTATCGTGCAGTCGTCGTTATCTATGAACGCCGACGTGTTATTGTTGTATATCGCGGTAATTACCATTCCTGCTATATCAAGCTTATCGCCCTTATAATATGTCAGCTTATCGGGTGTATGCGTAAGCTCAATACTTGTCAGCGACTTCGCTTCTACTGTTATTTTAAACTCCGCAGTCTTGCCCGCATATGTTACCGTAACGGTTTGCTCGCCCGGTTTCGATGTGTCGTAGCCCGACAGCGTGTAGCCGCGCGCTTCAAAGGTGTCGCCGTCGCCGCAGTCGGCGATGACTACCAAGCCCGACGCGTCGAAAGGCATTCCCTCGATAATCGTCGTGTTTGTCGGCTCGTGCTCGATGCTTATACCCACAAGCTCTTTAATCGAAACAGTTATCGACTGCGGCGCGCTGTCGGTGTGGTTATCGTCGCCGATAACCTTGTACCAAACGGTGTAATCGCCGGCGTCTTTACCTGTCGGGATTTTTTCCGAATAATCGCCGTTCTCGCTCATGCTGTACAAAAGCGTTCCATCGCTTGTTTTACCGGTCACAAGATACTGTTCCCTGTTCTTAAATACAAGCTCGTTCGCATTCACAGACGCTTCTGCCGCAGCTTTTTCTATCGTTACATCTATGGATCTCGGCTCGGTATCGTTGTGGTTGATGTCGCCGATAATCTTGTACCAAACCGTATAGCTGCCCGCGTCTGTGCCTGTCGGTATGGTTTCCGAATAATCACCGTCTTCGCTCATGCTGTACACAAGCGTACCGCCGGTTGTCGTTCCGCTCACAAGCTCCTGTTCACTGCCGGTATATGAAAGAACTCTGCTTGTTACAGATGCCGTCGGCTCGGTCTTAGTGATCGTTACCTCTACAGACTTCGGCTCGGTATCCGTGTGATTGCTGTCGCCGATAACCTTGTACCAAACCGTATAATTACCCGCGTCCTCAACCGTCGGGATATTTTCCGTATAATTGCCATCCTCGCTCATGCTGTACACGAGCGTACCGCCCACGGCAACTCCCGTGACAAGCTCCTGCGCGCTGCCGGTATATGAGAGGACTCTGCCTGTTACAGCCGCCGTCGGAGCGCTCTTTTTTATCGTTACATCTATGGATCTCGGTTCGGTATCTTTGTAATTGGCGTCGCCTGTCACCTTATACCAAACCGTGTATGTACCCGCGTTCACAGCCGTCGGGATATTTGCCGCATACTCGCCGTCCCTGCTCATGCTGTATAGGAGAGTGCCGCCCTTTACAGTACCCGTCACAAGCTCCTGTTCACTGCCGACGTAAGACAGATCCTTGCCTATAACGGTTGTTTCCGGATAGATTTTCGCGATCGCAGCCGTTACAGACTGCGGCTCTGTATCCGTGTGATTATCATCGGCAATAACCTTGTACCAAAC
>CANRPK010000038.1 GCA_947632455.1 uncultured Bacilli bacterium | reverse complement strand
TTGCCTATTTTATGGGAATTTATTCCCTAAATCTTTTATTTTATTTAATTCGGGAACTTTCAATTTAATTTAATCTAATCTAAAATACTTAAATTATTACTATTTAAATGACTAATAAATCTTTCTTTAAAACTTTCAATATCTTTTTGTTCTAAAGTCTTATTATCACTTCCTAGAACATATCTTATTGTATATTTATTTTGATAAACATCTAAAAGTTCATAACTTTTAATTAAATTACTTTTAAATTCTTTTAATATATTTTCTAAATTTATATATTTCATATCATTTAAACTAATAGTATAATCTAAAGTTACTACTGGATATTTACTAATTTCTTTAGCTAATTTTTCTTTTTTATTAATATCTACATATAAATCAAAATCAATATCTATACTAACAACCATTTTCTTTTTAGCAATTTTACTAATAATAGCTCTATTAACTACATTAATTTCTCCTATTTTTTGTCCATTAACTATAATATTTTTTCCTAAATTATTATCATAATATTCTTTTTCATTAACATTATTAGTATATTCTATATCTATATTTTTAAGTACTTTAAATATATATTTAACTACATATTTAGCCCTATTATATATATTTTCTAATTTCTTTTCTTCATCTGCTAAAATAATACTTAATACTCTTTTATTTTGTCCATTGCCAATTATTGTACCAATTTCAAATATATTAAAATTATTATAATTTTTAAAATTCTCTTGTACTATATTAAGTAAAGAAAAACTCATATCATCTCTTAAAATATTATTACTATCTTTTCCTAATAATTTAACATTATCTTTCTCTATTCCTAAAGTTTTCAAAAGATGCGTATCATACCAAATATAACTATGTACTTCATTCATATCAAATTTTTTAGCTAAAAGTTCTTTTACTTCATATTCTTGTTCAAAAATATCTTCATGTAATTCACTAATTAAATCTAATTTTAAAGGTTTAGGTACAAATTTTTCTAAGCCATATAATCTTGCAATCTCTTCAATTAAATCTTGCTTAATTTTAATATCTTTAGTTGCCCTATAAGTTGGCACAATAACTTCATAATTATCATTTACTACTTTAACTTTAAAACCTAAAGCTTCAAGCATTTTGCAAACTTCTTTTTCATCTAAATCTACACCCATATAAATAGCTAAAGTTTCTTTATCTAAAATAATCTTTTCTTCATCAAGTTTATTAGGATAAATATCCGTTAAATTAGAAGCTATTTCCATTTTAGGATTTTCTTTTTGTAATAAATAAGCTAAACGTTTAATTGCAATATCTGTCATGTTTGGATCTAAACTTTTTTCATATCTAGCACTAGATTCTGTTCTAAGCCCAAGTTTTACCGCGCCCCTTCTGATAACTCCGGCATTAAATGTCGCACTTTCTAAAAATACTTCTGTAGTATCTGGTAAAATCTCACTACTTAAACCACCCATTATTCCTGCTATACCAAAGTATTCATCACCATTTTTAATCATTAAAATATCTTTGCTAAGTTCCCTTACTTGACCATCTAAAGTAGTGTAAGTATCTCCATCATTAGCTAATCCTACTTCAATATTTTTAACTACTCTCGCATCAAAAGCATGCATAGGTTGCCCTAGCTCTAACATTAAATAATTAGTTAAATCTACTAATAAAGAAATTGAACGCATTCCTACATAATATAAGAATATTTGCATATCTAAAGGAGTATTATTATTTTTTATATTTTTAATTTTTAAACCACAATATCTATAACATAATGTTGGATCTTTAATAACTACATCTAAATCTTTTTTATCGTTTTTTATTTCTAATAAATCAAGAGGTAATAACTCATGTCCTGTAATGGCACATATCTCTCTAGCAATTCCATAATGTCCCCATAAATCAGGACGATTAGTTAAACTCTTATTGTCAATTTCTACAATTATATCTTCGATTGGCAAATAATCTTTAATATCTTTACCATTTTCCCATTCTTGAGGTAGTTCTAAAATTCCATCATGATTGTCACTTATACTAAGTTCTCTTCCACTACAACACATTCCATTAGATAATACTCCTCTTAATGGTCTAGCAGTTATCTCCATTCCATCAATATGGCCTCCAACTTTAACAAAAGCTGTTTTTAATCCTACTCTAACATTAGGGGCGCCACATACTACTTGAACTAGTTCTTTATCTCCAATATCCACCATTAAAACATGCATGTGATCACTATCAGGATGAGCTACACAATCTTTAATCTCTGCAACCACTACTCCATCAAAACTATCTCCAACTGTTTTTACATTCTCTACTTCCGCTGTTCTAATTGTAAAAGTTTTCCAAATATTTAACCAATCTATATCCCCACTATTCTTAATATGACTTTTAAGTTTATTACAAGATATTAACATTTTATTTCCTCCTCATTACTATCTAGCATTATTTTCATTTCTTTAAGTTTATTTTCTAATAATTTTTTATCAATTAATTTTAATTTATATTCTGAAATAAGTGTTTTAGACATATTTTTACTAAGTGAATACTCAACTACATCATTATCTTTTGAACTACAAAGAATAATACCTACACTAGGATTTTCATTAGGTTTTCTAACATTTCTATCTAAAGCTTCTAAATATAAATTCATTTTCCCGGAATACTCTGGCATATATTCCCCTAATTTTAATTCAAAAGCCACTAAACAAGATAATTCTCTGTTATAAAACAATAAATCAATATAATAATCATGTTTCCCAACTTGAACTCGATACTCATCACCAATAAATGTGAAATCACGTCCTACTTCTAAAATAAAATCTTTCATGTTTTTTATAATCGCAGTCTTCAAATCCTTCTCTGAAAACTCATTAGGTAAATCCAAAAACTCTAAACTATAAGTATCTAGTAACCTTGTATTAGGAAAATCATCTTCTCCAACCACTTTAGTTTTACTTAAACTTGCTTTACCATCAGACAACATATATCTTTCATAATAAGCCGATTGTAATTGCCGATTAAGTTCTCTAACAGAATAATTTTCTTTTATTGTTAATTTCAAATAAAATTCTCTTTCTTCTATTGTTTTAGTATTACTTAAAATAAGCATATTACTAGACCAACTAACTTGTGTCAACAATGTTGACACATTTGAATAATCTTTATAAGCATTATAAAATTGAACCATTCTATAAAGATTTCTACGAGTAAAACCTTTTATTAAAGGATAATTATTCTTCATAAATTCCGCTGCTTTATCAACTATTTTTTCACCATAATTACTATTTTCTATTAAATCATATAAATATTTTCCTATTTCCATATAAAGTAAAATCATTTCTTCATTTACTTTTCTATAAGCATTATTTTTTCTCTGCTCTATTAATTCGATAATTTTATTAAAATTTACATCTAACATTTTTAAACCCACATCTTTATTTCTAAATACATATTTATTTTATATCAAAGTTTTCTAAATAACGAATATCCCCACTATTTAAAAATCTTATATCATTAATTTTATATTTCATCATAGCAAGTCTAGTTAAACCAATTCCAAAAGCAAATCCCGTATATACTTCAGGATCTATACCACCCGCTCTTAAAACATTAGGATGCACCATTCCGCAACCAATAAGCTCTATCCATCCCGCATTTTTACAAGTAGGACAACCATTTCCTCCACATATTACACAAGATATATCCATTTCATATGATGGTTCAGTAAATGGGAAAAAACCAGGTCTAAGTCTTACCTTAATTTCACTTTTAAATACTTCACTTAACACACTTTGCATAACATACATTAAGTTTTCAATAGATACCCCTTTATCAATAACCATTCCTTCTATTTGAAAGAAAGTATTTTCATGATTAGCATCTAAATCTTCATTTCTAAATGTTCTTCCTGGAGCGCAAATTCTAAGAGGTGCCCCATATTTTTCCATCGCATGTATTTGGTTATCACTAGTTTGTGTTCTAAGTAACATTCCATTATCTAAATAATAAGTATCTTGCATATCTCTAGCTGGATGATCTTTAGGAATATTTAAAGCTTCAAAATTGTAATATTCACTTTCCATTTCTGGTCCATTTACAATCGTAAATCCCATTCTTTTTAAAATATCTGTTACTTCTTTTGCTACTATCGTTACTGGATGTAAACTTCCGTGTTTTACATCATAATTAATTGTATCATCAAAAGTAATATTAACTTGATTTTCTAAATCTTCTATTTTTTTATTAATTAATTTTTCTAATTCCTTCTTAGTATTATTAATTAAACTTCCATACTTTCTCTTATCATCACTACTCATATCTTTAAGACTAGCTAAAATATTTTGTATTTCACTCTTCTTACCAACATATTCTGATTTAATATTTAATACATCCGCTTCTTTAGAAGCCTTATTTAAAGCTTGCTTTAAATCCTCTTTAATTTTTAATAACTTTTCTTCCATAGATATCCTCCTATACATAAAAAAATCCTATCTATTGGGACGAATAATCGCGGTACCACCCAACTTCTAGGATTTCTAGCTCTCTTTTTCGTTTATAGCACGACTACTATTAAAACTCCTAAGTTTGAAATTCTTAAGCTTATTTTATCTCTAAGTACTTCCAGCCTTTGATACTTAATCTCTAATAAGAATATAAGCTAATACTAAATAACTTAATCAACATTTATAAAAGTATTTTAACACTTAAATATTTAAAAATCAACAAAAAGATAGGCAAAGCCTATCATAATAAATATATCTTGCCTACACTTAGAATAAGAAGAAGACGCATAGGCAAGCTACATACTTGTATTAACTACAAATGGATTAGAAGATTTACCATTACCTCCACTAATTTCTATATCAGCATTTAGATTAACTACTGGACGCACTCTCATAGTAGCGTTACCAGCGTACGCATCGAGGAGACTGCCATTAGCATTCACAATTAACACGACAGCGTACTTATCAGTGACATTATAGCGACGCGGAGACATTGTCCAATATGATTGATTTGTGTATAACCAATAGTTAGTTCCAACTGTTCCTGCAAAGCCTCCAGCCATAGCGACTTCATCACTAGTAATTAAACCTACTGGATTTGTAAGTATTTCATTACCTCTACCTGAACCAGAAGTTGTAAATAAATCTCTTTTTAAAGCATTAGTATCTATTTCATCAAAACTGCTAAATCCTTCTGCATCTGTTGGATCTTCTTCAGGCATTACAACACCACACTTTAATGTTGGATATTGATTTTTTCTCCAAGCTCCACCTTTGGCAATCAATCTTGATACTGGTGCATATCCACTTGCAGACTGTCCTGTACCATCGCCTTCATATCCATTCCAGACTTTAGTAACTACTACTCTATCATTACACCATCCTGTACTTCCATCTAGATAACTTGTATAATTTGTCATGGCTCCTGTTTCAGTATACCAGCCATCAACAGCTTTCGCTATATTACTTGGTGTCGCATTTGAGTGAACTTCATCATAAGGTGGAGTTGGTTTTTCATCTGTATGAGCTGTTCCATAATAATATCCTACATATGTGTTATCATCATATGGAGCTAGCTTATAAGATGTTCCACCTACAGCATTTGTTTTTTCTCCTGTTGTATCTGTACAATTTGGTTTATCACATTGAAATATTAATCTTAATGTGCCATCGCCATTTATTCTGATTATTCTCCATGTATGATTAGCAAATGTTACCCAGTTATGAACATCATCATTATTTCCTCTAAATACATAACTTGTTCCATAATTATCTTCGGTTGTGTATAACTTCTCTTTATGTTCTGGATTTTCTGTATTTTCATCATATGGACCAGCTATAGGGCTTGGCATTTCATCTATTGTATATTTACTTTCTTTTGATGTTTCTAATTTAGTTAGCATCTCTCTTGCCATACTATCAAAATATATATAACATTTTGTTCCTTTTTCACTTAATTTGTTTACTCCTATATATTGTCCATCATATGTTATTTCGGCTTCTTCTAACCTTTGTTTACCCACTTCACAATAACTTTGTGAGCTTAGCTTATATCCACTCGTTGGTATTTTATTTATATTAGTATATTTATCATCTTCACTTACATAATCATCTTTTTCTTGATACATGGCGATTATGTTTAGATCTGCTTTATTATAACTTATATTTCCACTTGCTAGTTCTATACTCTCTGTATTCCTATATCTTGCTAAACTTGTTATATAGTTTATTAATATTACTAATCCTATAGTTAGTAATATCCCTATTATTACTCCCTTTACTTTGGAGGTATTATCCTCCAATTTTTCTAATTTCATTGCTCTTATTCCCTTTCCATTATCAATATTATTAGAAATTCCTAATTTATATTTAAATTATAATATCTGTTATCATTAAAGTCAAGAAAAATAACACAATTCTGAGACAATTATTTAAAGGTTTTTATATAAATGAGAAAATAAATTTAGGTGATATAAATGCAATATGGAGAGATATTAAAAACCCTTAGATATAAATATCAACTCACTCAAAATGATATTGCAGCCATTCTAAATATTTCTAAAAAAACCTATAGCCACTACGAAACTCAAGAAAATATTTTACCAATAAAACATATTAGCACAATTTGTAATCATTTTAATATTTCTATAGATTTTCTTCTTGGTTTAACCAAAAATAAAACATATGATACTAACAAAAACAACATAGATAAAATAGAAGCAGGTAAAAGATTAAAAGAATTTCGAAAAGAAAATAAATTAACTCAAACAGATCTTGCAAATATTCTTAATACAACTTTTTCTAGTATTGCTTGGAATGAAAAAGGTAGAAATTTAATTAGTACTCCTTTCCTTTATACTATTTGCAAAAAGTATAATATCTCCGCCGATTATTTATTAGGTAGAATTGATAATCCTAAATATTTAAAATAATATAAAAAGAATACCCAAAAGGTATTCAAAAATAATAAATATGCCTATACTTGGAATAAGAAAGCAGTATAGGCATATTTTTATATATTTGTTTTTACAATAAATGGACTACCAGACTTACCATCTCCTCCTGTAAACTCTGTATCAGCCTTCAGATTAACTACTGGACGCACACCATGAGCGCCATTCACGCCCGCATAGCCGAGGTTGCCATCATTCCACACAAGGGACACGACAGCCCAACCATCGACATTATAGCGAAACGGAGACATTGTCCAATAATATTGATTGGTATATAACCAGTAGTTAGTACTTACTGTTCCTCCGAAACCTCCAGCCATAACTACTTCGTCACTTGTAATTAAGGCTGCTGGAACTGGAAGTTTTCCATTGCCCCGATTTGAACCAGTTGTTGTGAATAAATCTCTTGCTAAGGCTTTTGGATCTATTTCATCAAAACTCTTAAAACCTTCTGCATCTGATGGGCTTGTTTCAGGCATTTTTACTCCACACTTTAATGTTGGATATTGATTTTTTCTCCAATCTCCTGTTGGAATTAATCTTGATGCTGGCGCATAACCCGTTACAGTTTGAGCTGTACCATCACCTTCATAACCACCCCAAACTTTCTTTACAACAGTTCTATCATTACACCATCCTGTACTTCCGTCTAAATAATCAGTGTAAGCACCCATTGCACCTGTGCCTGTATACCATGTTTGAACTGCGTTAGCTATATTACTTGGTGTAGTATTTGAATGAGCTTCTTCATAAGTTGGATTTGGCTTTCCTTCTGATTTTGCTGTTCCATAATAATATCCGACAAATGTGTTATCATCATATGGTGCTGATTTATAAGCAGTTCCACCTACAGCGTTTGTAGTTGTGCCTGTAATATCTGTACAATTTTCACCTGCACATTGATAAATCAACCTTAGTGTGCCATCTCCATTTATTCTGATTATCCTCCATGTATGACCTGCAAAATTTACCCAGTTATGTACATCATTATTATTTCCTCTAAATACATAACTGGTCCCATAATTATCTGGACTAGTGTATAATTTCTCTTTTCCATCTGGATTTTCTGTTTCTGCATTATATTGTCCAGTTATCGGATTTGGCATGGCATCGATTGTATATTTACTTCCTTTTGATGTTTCTAGTTTCGCTAACATATCATCTGCTTTATAATCCATATCAAAATATATATAACATTTCGTTCCTCTTTTTTTAATATTTCCTACATATATTGCTCCTTCTCTATATTCAATTTGAGCATCTTCTATAGGTTCTTTATTTACTTCACAATAGCTTTTATTACTCAATGTATATTTTTCAGTTGGTACATCATCTATTTGTTTATACCCATTTGTACCATAACTACTTTCTTGATACATTGCTATTATATTTAAATCTGCTTTATTATATGTAATTGTTCCCTTTACTAAATCTAGGCTTTCTGTATTTCGATATCTAGCTTTAGTAACTAAATAATTTACCATTATAAATAGTATTGCTGTTAATACTATTCCTACTATAAATGCTATCTTTACTTTTTTATTACTTAATTCTAACCTTTCTATTTTCATTCTTTTTCCCTTTCTCAATATTATTAGAAATTTCTAACTTATAGTTAAATTATATTATTTGCAAACTTAATTGTCAAGAAAAATTACATTATTTACAAACTTTATATGTTGCATTAAATATCTCATGAGAAAATTATTTCAGGATGTGAAACCATGTATAGACGTTTAAGATATTTAAGAGAAAGTAAAAAAATCATTCAAACAGATATTGCTAATATCTTAAATATTAGCAAAAGTCAATATTGTATATATGAAACAGAAAGAGTAACTATACCTATTAAACATTTAATTACTTTAATTAATTATTTTAATGTTTCTTTAGATTATATATTTGAATTCACAAATACTAAACAATATAAAAATATCAATAGAGATATTAATAAAGATGCCATATCTAAAAGGTTAAAAGAATTTCGAAAAGAAAACAAATTAACTCAAACAGATCTAGCTAAAATACTTAATACCACCTTTTCTACTATTTCTTCATATGAATGTAAATTAAATATAATTTCTACTAATTATTTATATGAAATATGTAAAAAGTATAATATCTCTGCCGATTATTTATTAGGAAGAATAGATAATCCTAAATATTTAAACAAATAAAAAAATACTGTAATAGCTCCAAAAACATGTCTTAAAGCATCAGTATTAATTATTTAAGTTGCCTTAGGAATAATCTTGTATCCTATTTCTTCTATTTAGCCTTGACCAAAAAACAAGTTTAAAGGATATTGGACGCACACCATGAGTGCCATTCACGCCCCAAGCGTTGAGGTTGCCATTCTCATACACATCGAACACGGCAGCGTTCTTATTAGTGACATGATAGTGAACCATCAATTATTATTTATAGATTAGCCCTAATAAAATTGTACCAAATTTCTGCCAAAAAGTCTTTAGTTTTAATAAATTTGTATTTACAAAAAAAGCACAAGAGTTTAGTAT
>CANRPK010000037.1 GCA_947632455.1 uncultured Bacilli bacterium | reverse complement strand
TTTATGGCTCGTTGGTGAAATGGTTAACACATTACCCTCTCAAGGTAACATTCATGGGTTCAAATCCCATACGAGTCACCATTTAGATTGCTTACTCGATTAAAATTCGAGTTTTTTTATATATAAAATTAAAAAAGATTAGAAATTAGCTTTAAATATTTCTAATCTTTTTAACATTCTATCTTTACCTAAAATATTCATAATATCATAAAGATTAGGGGTCATATTCTTAGTAGTTAGAACTACTCGCATAACAGTAGTAAAATCAGCAACATTGCCTTTATAATTATCAGGATTTTCTTTATAGGCTTTCATATCAGAAGCATAACCCATTTTTTCAGCAAGTTCTTTAATTTTATTAAACCATTCATCTTGAGTATCATTAGAATCATAATAATTATTTAGATATTCTTCCATAATATTTATTATTTCTTCTTTATTATTTATTTTACCAAATTCATAAGTTAAATCTTTATTCCATTCTTCATCATACATATACCATGATTTAGGAAAAATACTACTATAATTTTCATAATCTTTACGAGGTTTTTTAGTTTCTCTTTCAATATTTAAAAACTTAATAGTTTCATCTTTATATTTAGTTAAAATACTAGCTATATTTTCATCATGTTTTTTAGCCCAAGCTAAATATTCATCATATAAAGCAGAGGCAGACATTTTAGAAAGATAGTTTTTACTAATATTATCTAATTTATCTAGATCAAATAAAGCGCCACTTGTACTCATTTTTTTAGGACTAAATGGAAATTCATAAAATGGTTTATCAGGATTATTAGTACGCCATTCCTCATAATTAGAATTAGCAATAGTTAAAACAGCATCAATAACGGCAATTACAGGATAGCCTTTATCTTCATAATAAAACATTAAAGCTTCAGGATCTTTTCTTTTACTAATTTTTCTAATAGTACCAGTTTCTTCATCTTTCTTTAAGATTAAAGAAGTATGTATATATTTAGGCATTTTATAACCAAAAGCTTTAAATAATTCATAATGAAGTGGAACGCTACTCATCCATTCATTACCCCTAACTACATGAGTAGTACGCATTAAATGATCATCTACAACATGAGCAAAATGATAAGTTGGAAGTAAATTCTCACTTTTCATAATAGGAACATCAATATCGTTTTCAGGAAATTCAATTTTACCTTGAGTTAAATCTTCAAAAATAAATTTTTTATTGAAATCCCCTTCTGAACGGAAACGAATAACATATTTTTCGCCAGCTTTAATTTTGGCGGCTAATTCATCATTAGAGGTATAACGATATTTAGCATAGCGACCATAAATACCTATTCTTTTTTTACTTTTAGCTTGATACTCTCTTATTTCTTCTAATTCTTCAGGAGTTAAAAAACAAGGATAAGCTCGACCTATTTCGATTAAATGTTTAATAAAAGTATGATATATTTCTATTCTTTCACTTTGAATATATGGTCCATAATTACCAACAGTTTTATTATCATATTCATATTCATCAGGACTGATATGATAATAATTTAAAATATGATGAATAAAATCAATAGCTCCATCAACACTTCGAGCTTGATCAGTATCTTCATTTCGTAAGAAAAATACGCCTCCGCTTGATTTAGCTAAGCAATAATTAATAGTAGCGCTCATCATATTACCAATATGCATAAAACCGGTTGGAGATGGGGCAAATCTAACTACTTTGGCACCTTCTTTTAAATTTCTTTCAGGATATAATTTTTCATAATCTTCAATGGTTTTAGTAATATTAGGAAATATTAAATCTGCTAATTCTTTATTAGTCATAGTATTCCTTCTTTCTTTTAATATTTTACTTTAAATAAGAAAAAAAGTAAAGGTTTTACCTTTACAAATGCTTAATATTAGAAGTTTGTAAATTAAGATAATAAATATATTGATAGGCACTATCGAGACAAAAATTAATATCTTCTAAATAACTTTCCCAAGGCTTTTGAGGTTCTTGTTGTATTTTTTGATAAGCAAGCATCATAATATGAGAACATATTTCATTTTGATGTAAATCTAAATATGGCATAACATAATCATATTTAGGACGGTCTTTAATAAATTCGGTTTTAGTTAGTAATGTATTTAAAATTATTTTAGTAGCAGTCATAATACCCTCCTTTTTATATTTTACTATTAATAATTATGATTGTCTATAAACTTTTATTATTCTTTAAAAATTCCCTTAAAACTTTAGTTAAAGCACGTTTTTCAATACGTGAAACATAACTTCGGGAAATATGTAATTTTTTAGCTATTTCTTTTTGGGTTTGTTCTTCTTCTTGGGCTAAACCATATCTTTTAACTAAAATTTCTTTTTCCCTGGGAGTTAATACTTTAAAATAATCATTTAAAAGTAAAGTGTTTTCTTTTAAATGAAGCATATCGGCAATATCTAAACTATCATCTTTTACAATTTCCATTAGGCTTACTTCATTTCCATCTTTATCATAACCGATTGCATCATTTAAACTAATAGTGTTATTATTTTTCTTATTACTGCGAAAATACATTAGAATTTCATTTTCAATACATCTAGCTGCATAAGTAGTTATTTTGGTAGATTTACTTTTATTATAGGAGTCAATTCCTTTTATAAGTCCAATAGTTCCTATGCTAATTAAATCATCTTGATCATAAGAAGAATTATCAAATTTTTTGACAATATGCGCGACTAAACGGAGATTATGTTCAATTAATTTAGCTCTAGCATCTGCGTCTCCCTCCAACATACGAGAGATAGTCTTTTCTTCTTCCTCGGGACTTAAAGGATCAGGAAAAACTTGATTAGAATAACTTCCGGTAAAAAATAATAATGATTTTAAAATATTTAAGAGACTTAAAAACATCTTTTCACTTCCTACTTAATTATATTTTTAAACACATAAAAAAGTAGACTTTTTTAAGCCTACTTTTAAATCACTTTATTTCTTAGCGTAAATATTTTTTAGTAGCAATTCCAACTACTCCTAAGCTTGAGATAGCCATAGTTACTAGGCTTCCAATAGCATCAAAAGTTTTTGGAGCTTCATCAATAGTTTCATCTTTTAATGTTGCAATAATATACATACCATCAGTAATTTCAGTATTTAAAGATAATGCTTTTTTATCTTTATTTGTAAATCCTACCATGTTTGTATAATTTCTCTTTAATGATGCTAATAAATTTTCTAAAGTTGTTCCTTCAGCAACACTATAATTTTCATAAACTTCTCCTTTAATTACTAAAGTAAAGTAAATAGCGTTTTCATCAACATCATCACGTAGAGATGCTGGAGTAACTCTAGCATATTCAATATTTATTTCAACATCATAGTTAGGCATTATAAATTCAAAATCTGAACCATTTCTAGTTACTTGTACTGTACCAGAAGTAGCTGGTGTTAATGACATTAAGGCAATTCCAGCAACTGGATCTTTTTGAACAGTAACTGCTTTTACACGATATCCAAGCTCCGGACTTACAGATATTCTGATTATTCTTCCAAATAAAGCGTTATTGCCACTTTCAATTTCTTCTTTATCAGTATCAGTTGTTATTGTTGCAGTTCCGTGCTCTTCTCCATCACTTGTAGTTACAGTAACTTTGTGAGCTAAAGTGCTATCTACTTTAGTTGATGCTCCTTCTGTTAATTGTAAATTGTCTTTTCCTTCAGCAGAATTTATAGTAACTTCTTCTGCTAATTCAAATGTTTCAAGTTTAGTTTCTTCAGCGCCATATTCAATGATAGCTGAGTTGCTAGTACTTGTAATTGTACCTCCATTAGCTTTTACAGTAGTATTTCCAGAAGAACTTTGTCTACTTTCTATTTGAATTGCAGCACCTGTTCCTTTAAAACCACTTGTTCGCGCTTCAGGTTCTTCTACTTCACTTGTAGTTGCTGTTGCTGTAACTTTTGCGCCAGTTTCAATATCTAATTCTCCAGTTTTAACAACTATTCCTGTTTTTCCTTCAACTGTACCTTTAACAGTTGTAGTAGAAACTCCAGATTGGAAAATACCTGCTCCACCGGGAACTGTTGATCTTAATGTAGCACTACTATCAATATTAATTTTTAAATCCGAATTTTGATTTCGTCCTTGAACTGTTAAAGCAGCTGAATCTATTCCTTCTTGAGCTTGATCATTAATTAATGATCCTTTTATTGTTAAAACTGTGCCATAATTTTTGCCTCCAGAAGAACTTACAACAATCGGATCAATACCTTGAATAACTGCAGTATTTTCAATAGTTACTGTAGTATAAGCACCACTGTTACTAGTATTTCCATAAATGTAAATATTACCTGCGTCTGATTGACTATTTCCATTATAAATTTTTCCATTTTTAATGGTTACATTTCCTTGTTTAATATTAAAAGTTCTAGTGCCTGTTCCTGTTATAGTTTTTTGGCCTAAATCTAAAGTAAGAGTTGTCGCTGGTGCACCTAAATCTATATCAACTGCATCTGCTAATGTTAAATCTTTTTTTAATACTATTGTTTTATCTTTTGCAGCAGAAATAACATCAGTATCTATAGTTTTATAGCATGTTCCTTCAATTTCAACGCGAGCATCCTCTACATCACAAGCCACTGTTTCTAAAGCTTTTACATTAGAGCTAAAACCAAAAACTAAAATATTTACTACCAATAACCCCATTATCCTTTTCAGATTATTCTTCATATAAATCTCCTTTCTTGTATAATTATACTAATATATTTTTTTATAAATGTCAATAAGGTGTTTAATAGTTTACATGAAATTACAAATTAATTCATTACTCTTTTAAACATTCTTTCTAAATCATAGATACTAAATTTAATAATAGTTGGTCTACCATGAGGGCAATTATAAGGATTATCACATAAAACAAGTTCATTTAATAATTCTTCTTGTTCTTCATGAGTAATATTATAATTAGCTTTAATACTCATTTTACAAGCTAAAGTTATAGCAATACTTTCATTAAATTTAGCAGGATCAAAATTAGTTAAGCCGCCTAAAATTAAATCAATTATTTTATGAACACTCTCTTCTTCATGACCTTCTAAAAGCCATGATGGATGAGCTTTAACTAAATAAGTATTTATACCAAATTCTTCCATTACAAAGCCTAAATCAGTTAAAATATTAATATGTTCTTTTAGATAAATATAATCACTAGCACTTAATTCAACAGTGATAGGAATAAGCAAATAAGTAGTAGCGAATATCTTATTTCTTAGAGCTTTCATATATTTTTCATAATTTATTCTTTCTTGTGCGGCATGCTGATCAATTAAATAGATGCCTTCATCATTTTGAGCAATAATATAAGTTCCTAAAGCTAAGCCTACAGGATATAAAGTTAAAGATTTCATTTCTCTATTGACAATAACTTCATCACTAGTTTTTAATTCTGGAGTGTTATTAGAATTATCCACGGCGATTTTAAAATCTAATTCTGTTTGAACTTTAGGTGGTTCGTCTTTAGTCATATTATTAACTATATCGGCAATAACACTATCTTTAATAATACTTACACTTTCTTCTTTTAAGGCATTAGGTATTAATAAATTATTATATAAACAATTTTTAATAGTAGTATATATTAAATCATATAAATCATTCATTTTACTTAATTTAATATCTTGTTTAGTGGGATGAATATTTACATCTACTAAAGTGGGATCAGTATTAATTTTTAATATAACAACGGGATATTTTCCTTCTGGTTTATAAGTATAGTAAGCATCATTTATAGCTCTATTTATTTCGGCATTATGGACTATTCGATCATTTACAAAAGTAGAAATATCATTACGATTGCTTTTTAAAATTTCGGGTTTACATATATAACCATATATATCAAAATCATTATTACTAGCTTTAAATTCTAACATTTTATTAGATACATTTAGGCCATATATTTCATGAATAGTTTTAAGTAAATTACCACTTCCACTTGTTTTTAAAAGAATTTTATCATTATTAGTAAAACTAAATTTTATTTGAGGATGAGCTAAAGATAATTTTTCAACTAAATTAAGAGTATTATATAATTCCGTATTTTCTGCTTTTAAATATTTAAGACGTGCTGGAGTATTATAAAAAAGATTAGTAATGGTAAGCTCAGTACCACGATATAAAGAAGCACTTTTTTCTTCTAATATTTCTCCCCCTTTGATATGAATATAAGTAGAAGTTGGGCCATCACTAGTTTGTAATTCTACTTCAGAAACACTAGCAATAGATGGAAGAGCTTCACCTCTAAAACCCATAGTATTTATGAAAAACAAATCATCATCATGAATTATTTTACTAGTTGCATGTCTTTGAAAAGCTAGATGAGCATCAGTAGCATCCATTCCTTCCCCATTATCTATAACATTAATAGCTTCTAAACCACCTTTTTTTAAATTAATTTTAATATTAGTCGCATGAGCATCAATACTATTTTCAGTTAATTCTTTAACTATACTAGAACATCTTTCTACTACTTCACCGGCCGCGATTTTATTAGCTAATGTTTCACTCATTACATGAATTTTACTCATTTTTATACCTCACTTATATCTTTACGTATTTCTAAATTGGGTAAAGAACTATAAACTGTACAAGCTTCTTTAATATTGATAAAACCACCAGGAAAAACCAAAGAATGATTTTTAGGAATTTTATAGGCATAGCCGGAATAAGATTTATATTCTTTTTCTATTTTGGGAGTAGATAGATATATAGTTATTTTATTGGGTGTAGGAAAATAAAAATAATTAGATAATAATTTAATAGTTAGAGGTTTAGTTAAATTATAAGTTAATGGTTTTATTTCTTTAGTAATTAAGGAAGATGATAAAGAATTATATATAAAACCCGGAGTATCATAAATATAAATATCATTAATTTTAAATTTAATAAAATCTAAAGTAGTATTAGCCATATTAGAAACAACTATTTCTTTATTTAGATGATTTTCTTTTAAAATATTATTTAAAAAAGTTGATTTACCAGCATTAGTTATACCCATTATATAACAATTATTAAAACCTAAAGCAGTTATATATTTAAAAAGATTAATATTTAAATAATTAGTTTTAGCACTACTAAAAAAGATGTCTTCTTCAATATTATATACTTCTTTTAACCATAATTTTATTTTAGAAAATTTTATTTCTTGACGTAGCGTATCACATTTATTAATTATTAAAGCTTTAGGTAAGGTTATTTTTTTAAAATAACTTATAGTTTCACTATTAATATTTAAATAATCAATTAAATAAAAAACTATACCCTTCTTCTTATTTATTTTGGTTAATAATTTATTATTATCTATATAATCTTCTTGAGGCTTTTCGCCATAATTTTTAAGACGAAAACAACGCCTACAATAAGGATTTTTTAAATCCGTTGTGTAGCCAATTAAATTAGCATCAGTATTTTGAAGGGTTATACCACACCCTATACATTTTTTATTCATAAAACCTACCCTTAATTAATATATTTTTTTTCTTTAAATAGTAATAAATAAATTTTTCAAAAAATCTATTTATCTTAGTACCAAATTTTTCATATTCACCAATAGGACTTATTAAAATAGATGTTATACCAACACGATTAGCACCAAAGATATCAGTTAATAATTGATCCCCTATTCCAGCAATTTCATGTTCTTTAAATTTATACATATTCATAATTTTTAAATATTTTTTCTTAGATGGTTTTCTGGAACTAGCAGCAACATCAACATTTAAGCCTTCTTTAAAAGGTATTAAGCGTTTATGATTACTATTAGAGACAATTATTATTTTAAAATTATTTTCTAAATACAAAAATAACTCTTTAAGCTTTTGAGGAGGCATTGTAGTTTTTACTGGGACTAAAGTATTATCTAAATCAAATAATAAACATTTAATACCCATTTTTTTTAAGCGCATATAATCTATATCATAAATATTTTTTTGGTATATATCAGGAATAAAATTTTGCATAATAAGACCTCTTAATAAGATTATAACAAATTAAGAAAAAAAATAAAACTATCTTAAGTTATTTATATAATAAAAAAATAATACTGTTATAGTTTTAAAACTAAGTGATAAAACATCAGTATTATTTATTTTAGTATCGCTACTAAGGATTAGTCTTGTATCCTAGTTCTACTATATTTAGTCGTAACCAAATATATGAGTTTTAAAAGGATATTGGACGCACACTAATTCCAGTGTTATTCACGTTCGCAGTGCCGAGGATGCCATCATTATACACAGCGAACACGTTAGCCACCTTATTAGTGACATTATAGCTATTCGGAGACATGCCCGATTTATAGACTAACCCTACTAAATTATAACATATATTGAGTATTTATTAGCAATTAAAAAGATGCTGTTATAGTTTTAAAAACTGGTTTTAAAACATCAACATCACTTGTTTAAGTAAAAACTTAGGATTAGTCTTGTATCCTAATTCTGCTATATTTAGTCGTAACCAAATATATGAGTTTTAAAAGGATATTGGACGCACCAAAGCAAATATCCTGAGCGCCCGTACCGTCAGTGACGTTTCTGTTCGAACTTTTATAGCTTGAACTTAACATATATATCAATCCGTTCGGGTTGTTTTTTGTGTTTTACAACAAAATTAGCAAAGAAAAGATAACGTTTTATGATAAACTTTACGACGTAAGAGTTAGAAAAAGGTTCTAGGAAAGCCTTAGATCACAAGGTGATTTTGATGGTGCGTCAAAATACCTAGGGGGGTTAAGCATTTCGTTTTAGACAAAAAGTAATAAGTCACCAAAATATTATTTACTATTTAGCAGCACTTATGAAATAAATATTATTAATATTTAAAGAATAATAAAATAAGCTAGACGTATTCAGAATGCAAACTGACTTTTATTTCTTTGAAAAGATACTATCTAAAAATATCTAAAGGTATTATAATATTTAGTAAAGAAACGATATTTTGTTATAAGGCTAGTGAAATATGAAAAATAAATTATAAAAATGAGTTAACGAGTATTTTGTTATTGTAGATGCTAAAACATTTACTTTATTCTAAATTTATTGGTTGCCGAAAAGTTGCCGAAAAGTTGCCGAAAAAATTGATAATTGAAAAAAATAAATATATAATAATACTAGAGGTGATAAAATTGTTCTTAGAAAATGAATATATGGAATTAAAAAGTGATTTGAGAGTGAGATATCCAGTAATCAAAATTTAAACTTTACATATTTAGAAAATGTATTTCAAAATAAAAATATAGTTTTTAATGAAAATAAGTACAAAACATTAAATTTATTAAACGAAGGTAATTATTATACTAATTTAGCACTACTATTATCTGATGAATGTCCATTTTCAATAAAGTGTGCAATTTTTGAAGGAAATAATAAAATTACATTTAAAGATAGAAAGGAATTTAGTGGTTCTCTTATTAAACAACTTGAAGAAACATTAGAATACTTAAATATTGTTAATAGAATTAGTGGAAAAATTATAGATTATAAGAGAGTTGATACTCGTGATTACCCTGAATATGCAATCAGAGAAACAGTTTTAAATGCTATTATTCATCGAAACTACAATTTTTCTGGAAGTATCCTAATTTCCGTTTTTGATAATCGAATAGAAGTTGTTTCGTTAGGTGGATTAATGTCTGGTATTACTATTGATGATATACTTTCTGGAGTTTCTCAGCCTAGAAATAAAAATCTTGCTAATATTTTTTATAGATTGAATTACGTAGAAAGTTATGGAACGGGAATTGGGCGTATGTTAGATATTTACAATGAATTTCATTTGAAACCTGAGTTTAGTATTAGTGATAATTCATTCAAAGTAATTCTACCAAATGTAAACTACAAAGAAGAAGTCAAAGAAATATTAATAAATGATAAAACACAAAAAGAAAAAGTCATAGATTATTTAAAAGAATATGGAAAAATAAAAAGGGAAACTGTCGATAAATTATTTAATGTATCTTCTGCTAGATCAAAAGTTATTTTATCTGAATTATTAAAAGAAAAAATTATAGAAAAAGTTGGCACTGGAAAAAATACATATTATATATTAAATACTACTTTTGATTGATATCCTATACATCAAATCGTTATATGTGAAAGTTGTATCTACAACACTCGTACCGAAGTTACCATTAACATACGCAAGGAACACGGCAGCCACCCTATTATTGACATCATAGCTATTCGGAGACATGCCCGATTTATAGACTAACCCCACTAAATTATAACATATATTGAGTATTTATTAGCAATTAAAAAGATGCTGTTATAGTTTTAAAAACTGGTTTTAAAA
>CANRPK010000036.1 GCA_947632455.1 uncultured Bacilli bacterium | reverse complement strand
TTCAGCGAGGCTATGGCTCCGCTTAACGAAATTGAGCAGGAAGTCGATTTGATGACCATCAAGTACGATGAAATCATCGGCATTCTGAGCGGCGAGGAAATACTTCGCCTTTCGTGGATGCTTGAAGATTAGGAAGGGGTGATTTAATGGCCAATATCTCGACCTTGTTACAGAAAATCTTGGATGCCGTGTATGGTGAAGAGGTACGAGGCTCTATTCACGACGCGCTTGCCGCTATGAACGAAGAGTCCAATTCGGCCATGCAATTCGCTTCCAAGGCAAAGGACTCGGCAACTGAGATGGCGGCTCAGGCTAAATCATCCGCCAGTGAAGCCGGAGAAAAGGCCAGTCAATCGGCTGCTTCTGCCGCTGCCGCAAAAGCTTCCGAGAACAACGCTAAGGCCTCCGAAAACGTTGCTTCTCAAAAGGCGAGTGAAGCCGGAGGGCACGCTTCGAGAGCCGCTGAGTCGGAAAACGCCGCGGCCAATTCGGAAGCGGTAGCCACACAAAAAGCGGCTGATGCCGGAGCTTCGGCTGACGCGGCTGCTTCGAGCGAGTCGAACGTCAAACTTGCTGAGGAACGTGTTCGTTCTCTGAGGTCGGAGGTAGAAACGCTTGGCGCACAGACGACCTCCGATAAGGAAGCCGCCGATAAAGCCCGTGAACAGGCAGAAGCGGCCAGAGATGCCGCCGGTTTGAGTCGTAACGCGGCAAAGGGCTCGGAGGATAACGCCAAACTGTCTGCCGATGCGGCTGAGACCGCAAAAAATGACGCTGAGGCGGCTAAGAATTCAGCTCAGGCCGATGCCGAGGCTGCCGAGGAGTCCCGGAATGCCGCAGATGAGGCGAAAGCTTCGGCGGAACAGTTCAGCGAGGACGCCGGGTCAAGTGCCGACGCGGCCTCCAAGAGCGCTGAAAAGGCGCAACAGTATAGCGGAAAGCCGCCCAAGGTTGACGAGGAAACCAAGACTTGGTGGATTTGGGACGCCGAGTCCGGTGAGTATTACGATACCCACATGACAAGTGAAATACCCGGTCCTCAAGGTGTTGGTATATCGGACATTAAACTGACGAGCGGCGACCATTCGCCCGGAACGACTGATATTTACACAGTTACTTTGACGAACGGGACTTCTTACAACATTACGGTTTGGAATGGCCGGAATGGCGAAGGAGCCGGTGACGTACTCGGTATCTCGTTTGATTTAGTCATTCCGCACGACTCGTGGGCCGAAGGGTCTGTGACAGTTTCCGATGAGAAGCTTGTGGCATCCGGGGCCTATAAGTATTTTATTGATTCTGACGAATCGTGCGAAGATGAATATCGGGATTGCGGTGTCAGAGCCAAGAACATTACGACATCCGGCTATATAACGTTTGTGAACGACAGTGATCCGGGAATCGATCTCACCGTCAATGTCCTGCGTTTGGAGCTTGGTGCCAACAAAGAAGCTTAACCGGTACTGGAGGTATGATACGTGGTATTTGAAGTTCAGGAAAAATCCATCAACCTCATAGACGGCGATACCCTTGTTCAGAACACGAAAACCGCTTATTCTGTGGAATTTCTGTTTGATGAGCATTGGGACGGCTTGACGAAAGATGTGATTTTCCGAGTCGGAAACGTCACGGAGATGGTTCGACTCGGGAATGAGAATATCTGCACGCTCCCGTCGAAGTTTCTTGAAAACGGCGGACTCTATCTCTATGTCAAGGTCGAGGGCTTTTCCGGTGACATCTCGCTCGTGGCCGACTGGTGTATTGCCGGAAAGGTTCTTTACCGCACGGAAATCGATGACGGTGACGACCCTGGACCGGAGCCACCTGATCCGGGAACTTACGAGGAGCTTAAAGAGGCCATCGGGGACGTTTCTCAGCTTGACACCGAGAGCAAAGACCTAACCGGGGCTGTCAACGAGCTCAAAGAGGCCATCGACACTGGCGGAGGCGGAGATGTTTCTACCGCAACAGACGCGGAAGTCGACGCCATGATCCAAGAGGTTTTCGGCGAAGATACGCCGTGACCAAATCATATTTTTCAAGGAGGAGCATACTATGGCTACCAAAAAACTCACCACCCTTGAGCAGCTGAAGAAGCTTGCCCAAAGGACCAAGACTGAGCTCGATGAGCTTGACGTACATACCTACTCGATCACCAAGGCCGGTTCGGCCGAAGAGGGGTTCATCGCCACTTATCAGCTGATGCAGGACGGCGAGACCCCTGTCGGCGACAAGATCAACATTCCCAAGGACTTCCTTGTCAAGTCCGCCACCATCGAGACTGTCGAGTCTCCCGATACGCCGTATTCCGGTGCCAAGGTCGGCGACAAGTACATCGACTTCGTGGTCAATGCCAAGGAGGGCGAGGGCGAGGCTTCTCACGTCTATCTGGCGGTGAACGAGCTCGTTGATACCTATACCGCCGGCAACGGCATCGACATCTCTGGTCTCAACGCTGTCAGCGTCAAGGTAGACGCTGCCAACGCTCACGGCCTGACCGCCGCTGAGTCCGGCCTTCAGCTCGGTCTGGCTTCCGGTGAAGCGGACGGCGCGATGTCTTCCGCCGACAAGACCAAGCTCGACGATATCGATACCGCCACTGACGGTGAGGTCGACGAGATGATCGAAGAGGTCTTCGGTGCTGCCGAGTAAAATTCAAAATGGAGGGGGATCGGGCTTTCCGGTCTCCCTCTTAGTTTCTGAAAGGACGTTTCGCACATGGCAGGGAAGAACAAGTATATCCTTCTTGAGCAGTTGAAGAAGCTCGCTTTAAGCGAAAAATCCGACTATGTCGCTCGCATTCAAGAATTGGCGACCCTTGTTTCCGAGGCTATTGAAAGCGAGCTGATACCCGGAATTACTGTCACTCTGCCGGCCAAAAACTGGAACGGCAATTCGCAGACAGTGAACGACGATCAATTCCTGGCTGACGGTAACTACTGGTACATCGTGTGCGGAGACGCCGATTGCTGGTTGGCCTATGGAGAGGCCGGGATTTACGCAAAAAACATAACCGTATCAGGTGAGCTCCAATTCTCGTGCACCACAGCGCCGAAAGAGGACCTCACCGTCAATATTATTCGAATGGAGGTCATCACCAGCGATGAGTAATAGCGTTGGCAAGGTTTTCAACGTTGGCGGCGGTGGTGGAAGTGGAGGGGGCACACTGAAGCTGGAGAGTCTGACGATCACGAATCCCCCGAAAAAGCAGACTTATAAATCCGGCGAGCAGTTTGATCCGGACGGCATGGTCGTCACGGCGGGGTATGGTTACGGCATCACCACACCGGTGACGGGCTACACATATTCTCCGCAGACTCTTACCGATGGGGTCAAAGAGGTAATCATCACCTACACCGAGGGGCGCGTCACAAAGACGGCCTCTGTTTCTGTCACAGTCGAAAAGGTCCTGCGTTCCATTGCGGTCACAAAGGACCCGACAACGACAGAGTATGACTATCTTGGGACTTTCAATCCGGCCGGTATGGTCGTTACCGCGACTTATTCGGACGGTTCTGAAGCTCCCGTTGACGGGTACACGTATTCCAAGACTCCGTTTACGACTCTTGGCAAGCAGCCCGTCAACATCGAATACACCTACGAGGGAGTAGCTAAGAGCACTACATACACGGTCACCGTAAAGGCCATCCAGGTTGCTGTTCCAACGCAAAAGAACCCGCCTCGTTACGACGGGACTCCTAAGACTCCCGAATGGAACGGCTACGACGAAATCAAGATGTCTACGTCCGGCGACAAGAACGGGACCCTGGCCAAAACTTACGAGATCATCTTCACACTGAGTTATGGCTACACCTTCCCGGGCGGTCAGAGTACCGCAACCGTCGAATGGGTCATTAAGAGGGGTATCGTGGCGGCTGTCCCCACGCAGAGCAATACGCTTGTGGCGGACGGAAGTCCGAAAACTCCGACCTGGAACGGTTACGACCCGGCAAAGTTGACTCAGGGCGGAGAGCTTACGGCTACCGAGGCCGGAGAGCATACCGCTACGTTTACTCCGACCGTCAACTACGAGTGGTTTGACGAATCCACCGGACCCAAGAACGCGGTTTGGACGATCATCTCGGTTCTCGTCACAATTCCGTCTCAGATCAATATCCCGGTATATTCCGGCGCTCAGAAGACGCCTGAGTGGAAGGACTATGACTCTGTACATTCCACCGTGAAGGTCACTCCGCAGACGAACGCCGGCGAATATGACGCGGTATTCACTCTGACCGAGGGCATGTGGACCGATAAGACAACTGCGGCCAAGACGATCAAGTGGAAGATCGAGCGCGCCACCATCGCGGCTGTTCCCAAGCAGAGCGGAACTCCCGTTTATGACGGCAATCCCAAATCTCCCTCCTGGGACACGACATACGACCAGTCCAAGATGACCGTATCCGTCGAGCCCCAGATCAACGCCGGCACGGCTTACACCGCTTCGTTCACACCCACTGTCAACTACAAGTGGTTTGACGGCGAGACGACCGCGAAGACCGCCACCTGGTCTATCGCAAAGGCCAATCAGACCGTTACGGTCACACCCCAGTCTATAACGCTGAATATGTCCTCGAAGTCCGTTAAGTTTACGGTCAATCGTAAGGGCGACGGCGTTATTTCGGCTCAGTCCGGCGCTGCCGGCATTGCCACCATCGGAGGCATCAACCAGAACAGCGGTGAAGTGACTGTTAACAGCGTCAATAACACAAGCGGCAGTACCGAGATCACGGTCAATGTGGCTGCGGGCACAAACTATCTCGCCGGAACGGCTGTCAAGGTGTCTGTCAAGGCAACCTTCCGGGAATATCTGTACGGATACGACCTGAAAATCTCCGACAGCAATCCCACGACCCGTGTCACCTACCCGAGCGACGTGGAGAACTCCGCTTTTGCCGCGGCGAAGATGAACTTCGGTGCTTCCTTCAGTTACGGCGGATGGCCCAGCACGCCCGGTCAGAAGTTTATGCCGAGACCCTGCATGCTCAAGTCCAACGGCGTTGTGGACTATTACCTCGACCCGACCGACTACACCAAGAAGGCCGGCGGCGGTACTTCCGACGTGAAGAACACATCGTACGATGGAAACGCCATGATGGAGTGGCCAAAGATATTTGTGCGGCGCTGGGAGGAGAACGGTACTTACCACTTCCGGTGCTCGGATATTAAGGTCGACTCCAACTATGAGTGCTGGTCCAACTACGACAAGAACAACAAGGAGATCCCGCACTTCTATACGCCGATCTATTTCGGCTCAAAGGATTCCGGTGGGAAGATGCGGTCTCTCAGCGGTCAAAACAACTGGGTAAACACCGGAGGCGCTCAGCCCGAAATCGATGCCGCGAAGCTTAACGGCGCTGATATTTGGTTCACCGAGGTCTTTGCAGATCGTCAACTCATCAATGACCTCCTGACCATGATGTTTAAGAGTACCGATCTCCAGACTGCTGCCGGATCAGGTCGCACAAAGAGCAGTAACTCAAACGCCATTCAGCCAGGGACTATGGATACCAGTGGCCTGTTCTGGGGGTCTAACGATGGAACCTCCGGCGTTAAGGTCTTCGGCATGGAGAACTGGTGGGGTAACCTTTGGCGGCGAACCGCGGGGTGGATTGCAAAGAGCGGAAAGCAGTGGGTAAAAGCTACACGTGGGACTAAGGATGGAACCACTGTAGCGGATTATAACACTGACGGTTCCGGCTATCTGGATACTGGTATAACAGTGACATCCAGTAATTACATCAGCAAGATGGCTACAAAGCCATATGGTCGTATTCCGAGCGAGGTTTCCGGGAGCAGTTCCACTTACGAGGCGGATTATGCTTACAATACCAGTAGTTCTGGACCCTATTACGCGTTGTGTGGTGCGACTTGGGACGATGGCCTCGATGCGGGTCCGTTCTATGTCTATCTGCGTGATGCCCCGACCATTTCGTACTCAGACGATGGCGCGGCCCTCTCTTGTAAACCACTTGCGGCATAGGAGAGGACGGGAGAACCTTGGGTCTCCAGTTAAACGGAATTCAAAATGGAGTCACCCAGTCCATTAACTTGGGTGAGGGGGTATGCGTTGCGACTCCGCGTTATGTGGTGCGAATTGGAACAATGACCTCAATGCGGGTCCGTTCTATGTCAATCTGAATAATACCCCGACCAATTCGAACTCGAACAATGGCGCGGCCCTACCTTATCATTCTTAAGGTTCCTATTGAAGGACTCTGTAACCTTTAATGCAACGCATATCGCTGTTGAACGCAGTAAGGGAGAGGTGACTTAGCCGGTTGCCTCTCCTTTCCTCACCGCTCGGTGAAAATTAACTCGGTGCAAGCATCCGTTAGTATCTGAAAGAGGCGAAAGCGGATGAGAGGATAAGAGAGATAACCATGAAATCCTACAAACACCTTTATGATATTTGTCTCTCGGAGGAGAACCGGCGCCGCGCTATCAAGAAAGCCAAACGCACGAAGCGCGTCCGCAAGATGATCAAACGGCGTAATCTCTCCGACGATATGCTTCTGGAGCTGTCCAGGGAGTGGATCATCAACTATGAGAATGCTCCGCATACTCCGGTCAAGATCCACGACGGCACAAAGAATAAAGAACGTACCATCATCGTACCGACTTTGGAAGAGCTCATTGTTCAACATTGTGTTGTGATGGCTCTCGATGAGATGTTCTGGCATGGTATGTATCAGCACAGCTACGCGAGCCTGCCAAAACGAGGCGCTCACAAGGCGAAGAAGAGAATAGAGAAATGGATTCAGAAGGACCCGAAGAACACGAAGTATGCCCTGAAAATGGACATCCATCATTTCTTCGACAGCATTCCGCACGATATTCTGAAGGCAAAGCTGGCTCGGAAGATCCACGATGATCAGATGCTTGATTTGCTCTACAAAATCATCGACATCACCGAGATCGGCATTCCTCTTGGCTTCTACACCTCGCAGTGGTTTTCGAATTGGTTTCTCCAGGAGCTGGACCATTACATAAAAGAACAGCTTCACGCCGTTTACTATGTCAGATACATGGACGATATGGTCGTTTTCGGGTCAAATAAAAAGGTGCTGCACCAAATGCGCGTCGCCATCTCAGGCTACCTTGAGGCCAATTGCGGTCTTGAGCTCAAAGGAGATTGGCAGGTATTCCGTTTTTCGTACATCGTTAACGGCGAAGACCGAGGCAGAGCCCTTGATTTCATGGGCTTTGTGTTTTATCGGAACAGAACCGTTCTTCGTGAGACCATCATGCTGAAAGCCACCAGAAAGGCTCGCAGAATTCATAAGAAACCCCACTATGGGAATAAGCCGACCGTACACGACTATCGCCAGATGATGTCGTACCTTGGATGGATCGACGCAACGAATACTTATCGAATGTACCTCAAGCATATTAAGCCGTATATAAGCTTCCAGAAGATGAAGAGGTGCATTTCCAAGTTTTCGCTTCACGACCCGCTTCGGATTTACGAGAGGCTGGTGAGACTCTATTTACCAAGAGGAGGTAAGCCGAGTGGAACTCGTTTACATTCACGCCGAGAGTGCAATCCGGCCTCCGGAAATCGAGGTCGGTGTCACTACGGTCTACCTGCGCCGCAATTATGTTGAGACGCAGAGGCAGGAGATGGACAGCGAAAAGACGCAGACCATCTGGACGTATGAAGAGGCGCAGATGTCCAAGGACGAGGCGCTGTATATGCTGACCAACGGGCAGGCGGATCTCACCCAGAGCGTGGAAGACGCCGACGCCATGAACGTTGACCAGGAATTCCGTCTGACCTTGCTTGAGCTCGGTCTTTCGGATGCCGACATTTGAGTGAAAGGAGGATACGGTAATGCTTTACAGGACGCTTAAGCGCATGATCGAGCGCAGTCAGACTGAGGGCCTTGAGGCCAAAATCGACATTTTCTTCGCCGCCGGCAAGCTGGACGAGGATGAGTACAACGAGCTCATGGCTCTGCTCCACTCCAAGTAATCAGTCGCCAATAAATTCAAAATGGGAGGTGCCCTATATGGAGACCGATTACATCACGCGAAAAGAGCACGAGGAATTCGGGCGCAGGTTTGAAGAAGAGAACCATCGCCAGAACGAAAGACTCAGTCTCATTGAAAAAGCCGTAAACGACATCTTAATACCGATGCAGACGAATGTCGAGAAGCTCGCTCTTAATATGCAGAACATGCTGGAGGAGCAGCGCTCACAGGGAAAACGCCTTGAAACGCTTGAGAAGCGCGATGGCGAAAAGTGGCGTGAAGTCGTGAAGTGCGCCATTACGGCATTGGTAGGCGCTGTCGTTGGATACCTTGCCAAGAATCTTGGCCTGTAAAAAAGGAGGGATATTTATGCCCGAAATTCTGAAACGGCTGGCAAACCTGCTGACCGTTAAATCTCTTGTGACCCTTATTTTAACCATCGTTTTCGCCGTTCTTGTCATCACCGGACGCCTGGACCAGAGCTTCATGACCATTTACACTGTGATCGTGTCGTTCTATTTCGGAATACAGTCCGTCAAGACCAGCAGCGGTGGCGGAAGCGGAGAAGAGTAACGTACCAAAAGAAGAGGGATGCGTTTGCACCCCTCTTTGGTTTACCTCGACTGAACCTTGGCCTTGCCACTGACTGAACTGTTGCCTGATGTGATGCGAACAGTCACAGTCTTAACGTGGCCAGCGTGGCTTACAGTCTTGGAAACCTTTGCTCCTCGCGACATATGTATACCTCCTTTCGCAGGGATGAAGCAATCATATGGTCTGGGAGGCGGCATTTGTTGCGAGGATGCTCTTGAGTATAGCAATCGTCGCATTGCTTGTCAAGAGATAAAGGCAACCCGCAGGTTCTTAAGTGGGCCTGCGGGCTTTTGATTATTTGGAAAGGAGAGATTTCTATGTTTTCGTTTGGCATCAGTTTTGATACGGGAATTTTTGACGATCTCAACGAGCGAATAAAACGCTTACGCGATATGTATTCGAGCCTAAAGCGGGATTTTATAAATGACGACGATGATTCCGTTCCCCACTTTAATCTGTATCTCGGATCAGAAATATTAAAAACCGATGTGGGTCCTCAGCTTCGTGTTGCTCTTAGGAATAAAGCACATGTGGTAGCCGTGTTAAAAGAACGGAAAGAAAAAATCGAAAAGCTCCTTGCCGAGATAGACGAGCTTGAAATTGCCGCAAGCAAGCTTGAATCTGAAGTTAACCAATCTAAAAGTAGCAAATGTCTTTGACAAAAAGACATTTTTCAAAATGGAAATCCCTCTGAATGTTAAAAAGGAGATGGCGACATGCTTCCAAACGGAGTTCCAATCCCCCAGAATTGGACGGACAAGGATCGCTGGATTTGTACGTTTCGATGGCTTCAAATAATGGCCTATTCTATTTACGAAAGTGCCGACCCAAATTACAAGGGGATTACTTTTGGAGAGAAAGGAGATCCTTGCTTTGAGTGTCCCGCTGGCGACCGATGCCCAGCATTTTGTGACAAAACTCATTGGAAACGTTACAACGAGTTCTATGCGTTTGAGAACTTCAAGGTTGTCGAACAGTTTGTCGGAGAGAGTATGACTACCGTTGACATGATTCTCAAGGAAATCGATGATGCCAATAAACCTAAAGATATTTCTTCGGCATGAGTGGGCATTGATCTTCAAAGGGGCAAGAACCATTTTCTAAAGAGCAATGATAGCCAATTAGAGAGTAGGTTGGCTGAATGTCAGTTTTTGACCACATTTTTCCGGAATACTCTCCTGTCACTTCCGCTCGTTTGTGAAATCTCGGGCATTCACCGTTTGTCGAGATTTCTTTGAAAGGTGACTGATTATTTCGGACTATTCGCCATGACATACCGTTCGCACCCCTTTATACATTTTACGAGGAGTATAGCACATTTATCCTCCATCATCAAGAAGAAAGCCATGATACTCAAGACCCTTACTCAAAGAGAGGACGCCGAGCACAATCAGTCTGATTGCTGGACGTTCTATGACAATATCGAAAGCGCAAGAGTTTACTTTGACGGCGTGGCCAAAGCCTCTTGTGTTGCCCTCCATTTCAAGGGCACCGAAGGCGAGATGGTCCTTGCCTTACATGACGTTGCTTACTTGTGCAATGACGCCGGGAAGACAATTGAACGCCTGGGCCCCGCAGCCACAAGAACAGCACACAAAGCCATGTATCCAAACCCGCAATAAGCGGTTCTAAGCGGCGAAAAATAGTGTAGAGAAGTCGATTATTCGTTGATTATTCCTACATTTAGCCCATTTAACACCTGAAAATACTGGATTGACATGTTCAACAAATATAAAGCCCTTCCGGAAGACCGCATCACGCGCGGTTTCTCCGTTTTGCTAATACGGTTTCTCTCGACTGTTACGCTCCTCTGCGGTATTGTGTGTTGCCAAGGAGGAGTGAAAATGGAGAATTTAA
>CANRPK010000035.1 GCA_947632455.1 uncultured Bacilli bacterium | reverse complement strand
ATAATTACAAATATTTTTAGAAAACATAAAAAAGAAGTGATGAAAATTAATTCATCACCCCTTAATGTTTAAGAACCCATATTTGGAGGTTTTAAAATGCTTTACTCAGTTCTTAGGGCTTCAACTGGATCTTTTTTACTAGCCATTTTAGCAGGAATTAAACCAGCAATAACAGTAAGGAACATACTAATAAAGATAAGAATTAAGGCACCCACTACTGGGAGTTTAGAAATATTATTAATATCTGTTAAATTTTTAATGATAATATTAATTGGAATATTTAAAAGTAAAGTTACAGCTATACCTAAGATACCGGCAGTAGCGCCTACAATTAAAGTCTCAGCATTAAAGACACGTGATATATCTTTTTTAGAGGCTCCAATAGCTCTTAATATACCTATTTCTTTAGTCCTTTCAAGAACAGATATATATGTTATTATACCAATCATAATAGATGATACAACTAAGGAAATACTAACAAAAGCCATTAAAACATAACTGATAATATTAATAATACTAGAAGCACCACTCATCATGACAGCAATTAAATCAGTATAACTTATTTTATTTTCTTCCGTATTTTCTTGATTATATTTAGTTATTAAATCATTAAGAGCTTCTTTAGAATCAAAGTCTTTAGCATAAATATTAATAGTACTTGGATGTTCAATATCTACGATGCCTAATTTTTGTAAGTTAGTTTGATATGTAGCAGAAGAATTTTCTTGATAGTTTTGAATTAATTGAGCAAGTTCGGTTTCGGATAAAGTAGCTAAATATTTCTTTTCTTCAGGACTTAAATTATTGATATCAAATTCATCTTTAGAAAAATCTTTATTAGTAAAGATATTTTTATTAGGATTATTTAATTGATCTTTAGCAATATCAGTATTATTTATTTTATCAATAACATATTTAGTTAAATCAGAAGTGTATAAAATTCCACCAAAATTATTAGTATTGGCAATAGTATCTTCTTTAGGTTTAATAATACCTACTACTTGTAATTCTAAAGCATCATCTAAAATATTATTTAAATACTTAGTATCTTTACTTTTATCAATCCATAAGTTATTATTCTTTTCATAATAATCGGTATTTAATAAAAATTTATATTTAAGATTTAGTAAATCATCATAAGTATAAGTTAATTCTTCTAAATTGCTAACTGGTTTACCTGCGAGTAAATCTTTATATTTATCTACTAATTCATCACTATCTAATAAACCGATAGAATATAGAGTATAATCACTTAATTCATTATTTTTATTAACTTCAATAATAATTTCATTATAAGATTGAGGTAATCTTCCGGTTAGAATATCATATTGTTCTTTAATTAATTCTTGATTATCTAACATTTCTGTAAAAGAGTTATAATTATTAGTTGCAAACATACTTCCATATTCTGTCATGGTAGACATGCCTAATTTATCTAATATTTGATCAGGATTTACCTTGATATAACCATCATCATTTTGTTTATATATATTTAAATTAAGGTTATAAGAATATTGAATATTATTAGTATATTTTTGAAATTCAGAATTACTTTCAATATATTGTTTAAATTTCTCTAAATTATTAGTTTTAATACCACTACTCATGAGGGATAACATATCACTAGTTATATTTAGAGAGTGAATTTTATTATCATCATGAATATTATTATCAGTACTTTCTTCAGAAGCCGCTTGAAGTAAATCACTAGTATCCATGGTTTGTTCTTGCAAAGTTATAGGATAGCTGGATAAAGTATCTTCTTCAACCTTATCTATATAGGATTGCATACCATTTGAAAGTGAAAGAATTAAAGCAATACCTATTATACCAATAGAACCGGCAAAAGCTGTTAAGATTGTACGACCTTTTTTAGTTAATAAGTTATTTAAACTTAAAGATAAAGCCGTAAAGAATGACATACTAGTTTTACCTGCTTTACTTAAATCAGTATTCTGTTCTTCTTCGGTATATGGATTTGAATCATCAATAACATTTCCATCTAATAATTTAATAATTCGGGTAGAATAATTTTGCGCTAATTCTGGATTGTGAGTAACCATGATAACTAATTTATCTTTAGCAATATTTTTTAACAGTTCCATGATTTGAATACTAGTTTTAGTATCCAAGGCACCGGTTGGTTCATCAGCAAGAAGAATATCAGGATTGCCAATTAGGGCTCTAGCAATCGCAACTCTTTGCATTTGACCACCACTCATTTGGTTAGGTTTTTTATTCATTTGATCTTCAAGGCCAACATCTTTTAAAACAGCGATAGCTCTTTGTCTTCTTTCGGCTTTATTTACTCCGGCCAAAGTTAAGGCTAATTCTACATTAGCTAAAACGGTTTGATGGGGTATTAAATTATAGTTTTGAAAGACAAAACCAATTTTATGGTTACGATAAGTATCCCAATCTTTATCTTTAAAATGTTTAGTTGATTTACCATTTATAATTAAATCACCACTAGTATAATTATCAAGACCACCGATAATATTTAAAAGAGTTGTTTTACCACATCCAGAAGGGCCTAAAATACTAACAAACTCAGTTTCACGAAATTTTAAATTAATTCCTTTTAATGCGTGAACAGTGTTGGTGCCACTTAAATATTTTTTAGTTATATTTTTAAGTTCTAACATATTGTTTCCTTTCTTATCCTTACTTTAGGATATATATGAATTATATGAAAAAATAATCTTTAAGTCAATTATTTAAAATATAATTTATATTGTAGGATAGTTAAGTGATGAAAATGTGAAAATTAAGCATTATTATTAGAAAAAAATACTTGACTTTTCATATAATATAATGTTATATTATTTGTGCATTTTAAATTCAGGTTCTGCCTAGGTAGAACTTAATTTAATAGAATATCTGATACACCAGGATGTGTGTTAATAGGAGGGAGGATTTAAATGCCAACAATTAATCAACTTGTTAAGAAAAACAGAAAGAACAAAACTAAAAAGAGTAAATCTCCAGTTTTAAATGTAGGTTATAATGCAATGACTAGACATCAAACTGATACAAAGGGACCTCAAAAACGTGGAGTATGTACTCGTGTTGGAACTAAGACACCAAAGAAGCCAAACTCAGCATTAAGAAAATATGCGCGTGTTAGACTATCTAATGGTAAAGAAGTAGATTGCTATATTCCAGGAGAAGGACACAATTTACAAGAGCATAGTGTAGTACTTGTTCGTGGAGGTCGTGTTAAAGATTTAATCGGTGTTCGTTATCATATTGTTAGAGGTACACTTGATACTCAAGGAGTTAATAATCGTAAACAAGGTCGTAGTAAATACGGGGCAAAAAAACCTAAAAATTAAAGAAAGGAGTAATAAAATATGCGTAAGAGAAGGGCAATAAAAAGAGATGTTTTACCAGATCCTATATATAATTCAAAAACTGTTACAAAATTAGTTAATAGAATTATGAAAAGTGGTAAAAAAGGAACCGCTGAAGGTATTTTATACGATGCTTTCGATATTATCCGTGAAAAAACTGGTAAAGATCCAATGGAAATTTATAATCAAGCGCTTGAAAATGTGAAACCAGCTTTAGAAGTTAAATCAAGAAGAGTTGGTGGATCAAATTATCAAGTACCGATGGAAGTTACAGATGAACGTGCACAAACTTTAGCACTTCGTTGGATTGTAAATTATGCAAAGACAAGAAATGGAAAGGGAATGGCCATTAATTTAGCAAATGAGTTAATTGATGCGGCTAACGGTGTTGGTGGTGCAGTCAAGAAACGTGAAGACACTCATAAAATGGCAGAAGCAAATAAAGCGTTTGCTCATTATAAATGGTAATTAAGTTATGGCAAGAGATGTTAGTTTAGATAAAATTAGAAATATCGGTATTATGGCTCATATTGATGCCGGTAAAACAACATTTACAGAAAGAGTATTATTCCATACAGGAATTACTCATAAAATTGGTGAAACTCATGATGGAGAATCACAAATGGACTGGATGGATCAAGAAAAAGAAAGAGGTATCACTATTACTAGTGCGGCAACTACTGCTCACTGGAAAGGATATCGTTATAATATAATTGATACTCCAGGACACGTAGATTTTACAATCGAAGTTCAACGTTCTTTAAGAGTATTAGATGGTGCGATTGCACTTTTAGATGCTCAAGCAGGTGTTGAACCTCAAACTGAAACAGTATGGCGTCAAGCTAACGAATATAAAGTTCCAAGAATGATATTTGTTAATAAAATGGATAAAATGGGAGCTGATTTCGTTTATAGCTTAGATACTATTGGAAAAAGATTAGGTGCTAAAGCTAAAGCTATTGCTTGGCCTATTGGGGCAGAATCTGAATTTAATGGTATTGTTGATATTTTAAATAGAAAAGCTTATCATTATGATGGCGATGAACATGAAAATTTTACAGAAATAGAAATTCCGGCTGATTTAAAAGATTTAATCGAAGAAAAAAGAGCAGAATTAATTGAAACAGCAGTAGAATTTGATGATGATTTAATGATGGCTTATTTAGATGGTCAAGATATACCTGTTGAAGACATTAAAAAAGCTATTCGTAAAGGTACTTTAGCTGCGGAATTTTTCCCAGTTATGTGTGGTTCAGCTTTATCAAATATGGGTGTTAAATTTGCATTAGATGCAGTTATTGATTATTTACCTAGCCCACTGGATGTAGAAGCTATTGAATGTACAGATATGAATGGTAATGATGTTAAGAGACATCCTAGCGATTCTGAACCATTTACAGCATTAGCATTTAAAATTATGACTGATCCATTTGTAGGAAGATTATCTTTCTTTAGAGTATACTCTGGTGTACTTCACAGTGGTTCTTATGTTCTTAATTCAACTAAGGGTGAAAAAGAAAGAATTGGTCGTATTTTACAAATGCATGCTAATCAAAGAAAAGAAATTACAGAAGTATATGCTGGAGAAATTGCGGCGGCTGTTGGTCTTAAAAATACAACAACAGCGGATACTCTTTGTGATGAAAAAGCACCATGTATCATGAAAGGTATGGAATTCCCAGATCCTGTTATTGATATTGCGATTGAGCCAAAGAGTAAAAATGACCAAGATAAGATGGCTTTAGCATTACAAAAATTAGTTGAAGAAGATCCAACTTTAAGAGTTAAAACTGATCATGAAACTGGTCAAACAGTTTTATCTGGTATGGGAGAACTTCACTTAGATATTATAATTGATCGTATGCGTAGAGAGTTTAATGTAGAATGCAATAGTGGTAAACCTCAAGTTGCTTACAGAGAAACAATTAAGACTGCTGCAGAATGTGAAGGTAAATACATTAAACAATCTGGTGGTCGTGGACAATATGGTCATGTTTGGGTGAGATTTGAACCTAATCCTGAAAAAGGTTATGAATTTGTGGATGCGATTGTTGGTGGGGTAGTTCCAAGAGAATATATACCTGTTACTGACAAAGGTTTACAAGAAGCTATGCAAGGTGGTATTTTAGCTGGATATCCAATGGTTGATATCAAAGCAACATTATTTGATGGTTCATATCATGATGTCGATTCATCAGAAATGGCTTTTAAAATTGCCGCATCTATGGCTTTAAAAGAAGCTAAGAATAAATGTAACCCAGTACTTTTAGAGCCTATTATGAATGTGGAAGTTATTGTTCCAGATGAATATATGGGTAATGTAATGGGTGACTTAACTAGTCGTCGTGGAAAACCTATGGGACAAGAGTCTCGTGGTAATGCTTTATCTATTAAAGCAATGGTTCCACTTGCAGAAATGTTTGGATATGCGACAAGCTTACGTTCAAATACGCAAGGACGTGGTAACTTTACAATGACACTTGATCATTATGAAGAAGTTCCAAAATCAATTTCTGAAGAAATTATAAAAAGAAATAGTGTTAATTAAAAATTAGCACACTTAAAGTTAAATAATACTTGAAAAATATTCAAGCATTAGATAAAATATAATAGTAAATATTGAAAGGAGAAAAATTATGGCAAGAGAAAAATTTGACCGTTCTAAGGAACATGTTAATATTGGTACTATTGGACACGTTGACCATGGTAAAACAACATTAACAGCTGCTATTACAAAATATTTTGGACAATTTGTTGATTATGCTGATATCGACAAAGCTCCAGAAGAAAGGGAAAGAGGAATAACAATTAATACTGCTCACGTTGAGTATGAAACTGAAAAACGTCATTATGCTCACGTAGACTGTCCTGGACATGCCGATTATGTTAAAAACATGATTACTGGTGCTGCTCAAATGGATGGAGCAATTTTAGTTGTATCTGCTGCTGATGGTCCTATGCCTCAAACAAGAGAACATATCTTACTTTCTCGTCAAGTTGGAGTTCCTAAAATTGTTGTTTATATGAACAAATGTGATCAAGTTGATGATCCAGAATTATTAGATTTAGTAGAAATGGAAATCAGAGAATTACTTGGAGAATATGGTTTTGATACTGAATGCCCTATTATTCGTGGTTCAGCATTAAAAGCATTAGAGGGTGATGAAGCTGCTGCTCAATCAATTCGTGATTTAATCGCTGCTGTAGATTCATATATTGATGCTCCAGTAAGAGATACTGATAAACCATTCTTAATGAGTATTGAAGACGTATTTACAATTTCAGGACGTGGTACTGTTGTTACAGGACGTGTTGAAAGAGGTAAATTAAGCCTTAACGATGAAGTAGAAATTGTTGGACTTAGACCTACTAAGAAAACAGTTGTTACTGGTATCGAAATGTTCCGTAAGACTCTTGACTTTGCTCAAGCTGGTGATAATGCAGGTGTATTACTTCGTGGTATCGCGCGTGAGGAAGTTGAAAGAGGACAAGTTCTTGCTAAACCAGGAAGTGTTACTCCTCATCATAAGTTCAAAGCTAGTGTTTATGTACTTTCTAAAGAAGAAGGTGGAAGACATACTCCATTCTTTACAAATTACAGACCACAATTCTATTTCAGAACTACAGATGTTACAGGTGTTATAGAGCTTCCAGCTGGTGTTGAAATGGTTATGCCTGGCGATAATGTTGACATGACTGTTGAATTAATTGCTCCAGTTGCTCTTGAAAATGGTACTAAGTTCTCTATCCGTGAAGGTGGACGTACTGTTGGTGCTGGTGTAGTATCAGAAATTATTGAATAATAAAAAATTAGAACCTAGTGTTAGGTTCTTTTTTTTGGTATAATATTTTCAGGTGCGGTTTATGAAAATAGAAATATTATATAAAGGTAAGAATGGCTTTTTAGAAGCTAAAGTTATAAAAGTTAAAAATTTAGATTTGGATTATATTAGAACACTTGATTTTTATAAAGAAAATTTTTATTGTTTTAAATTGATACAAAATAACGAAGTTAAACAAACTATATATAGAGGAAAAAGATTAAGTTTTGCTACTTTTAAGAAAATTATAGGGAATGATCCTAAATATAAAAGTTTAAGATTAAAAATTGGAATTTTAGAAGAAAGAGCTTTTTCTTTATTACAAGATCAGATTATTGATGAAGATGCTTTTTTGGAAGAATTTGAAAAAGAAAATTGGGTTTTATTTATGGGACCTGATAATTTTGATGTAAGTATTTTACAATATGATAAAACAGCAATAACTATAGAAGAATATGATAAAAATATAGATTTAGGACTTGATAAATATATAAGAGCTATTTTCTTAAATTCAATTATAGGATGTAATTATGCTTCTGAAAATGAAATGCTTTTAGAGATATTTACTAATTTTTTTCAAATGTTTTTTAAAAGTGTATGGGCGATAGTAGATAATGAAGAAAATAGAGAATATGCTTTAGAAATTATTGATGATAATATAGATAATATATATAAATTATATAAGATGATAACTTTTAATTTTGAAGAATTTGGTTTAAATACTTGGGAATCAAAAAAAGAATTTTTAGAATATTTTGAATATGTTTATGATATGGATAGATCTATGAAGAAAGTGTTTAATATTTATGTGGATTTCTTAAATAATGATCGAACATATCATAATAAAAGATAACTTAGTTTTACTTTTTAAAATTTAAGTGGTATACTTTTGGTAGTATATAGAAGATAAGTTCATAATATTTATTAGGAGGATTTATATGGAAGCATTAATTGATTTTTTACTAAATAATTATGTGTGGTTTTTAATTGTTTGTTTAGTTATGCTCTTTGCTTTAATTGGGTATTTTGTAGATAGTAATAATCCTAAAGTTAGCAAGAAAAAAGTTATAAAACCAATTCAAAATACGGAAGATAATACTTTTAAAGTTCATCCTTCAGTAGAGGCTTATACTAATGAAGATTTTGATGAACCATTAATGAAATAAATAAAAAATTAATTTACTTCTTTAGTTATTTTAGTTATAATTATAGTGGAGGTAGTAAATATGGAACTAAAAGGTTCAAGAACTGAGGCTAATTTAATGGCAGCTTTTGCTGGAGAGTCTCAAGCTAGAAATAAATATACTTATTATGCATCTCAAGCTAGAAAAGATGGATATGAACAAATAGCAGAAATATTTGAAGAAACTGCTGGTAATGAAAAAGAGCATGCTAAAATGTGGTTTAAAGAATTACATGGAGGTAAAGTACCAGATACACTTACTAATTTAAAAGATGCAGCTAGTGGAGAAAATTATGAATGGACAGAAATGTACAAAGAATTTGCTCAAGTAGCTAGAGAAGAAGGCTTTGAAAGAATTGCTAAATTATTTGAAGAAGTTGGCAAAATTGAAAAACATCATGAAGAAAGATATATGAAATTAGTTGGCAATATCAATGATGATTTAGTATTTAAAAAAGGCGAAGAAGTTGTTTGGATATGCCGTAATTGTGGATATGTTTATGTTGGAGATACCGCTCCTAGTGTATGTCCAGTATGTGCTCATCCGCAAAGTTTTATGGAACTTAAGAAAGAAAATTATTAAATTTTCTTTTTTACTGGGTTAATCTATTAGGTTTGCCATACAAAGGCGGCTCACGTGTTCGGCATCAATACTGATGGTAACATTGGCAATCCGGGCGTTGGAGATACTCGCTTTGGTGTGCGTCCAATATCCTTTTAACCTCAGATATTTGGTTAAGACTAAATATAGTAGAATTAGGATACAAGATTAATCCTTAGGAATACTTAAATAATTGGCTTTGATATTTTAAATCGAGGATTTAAAATTAAAACAAAGTCTTTTTTTGTGATATAATTAATAGGGTTAATCTAAATATTCGAAGCGGTTCTATGGAGGTATAATGTCACTAATAAGTACGCTGTCGTGTTCCGTGTTGGTGGTGATGGCAACCTCTGGGGTGCGAACGTGAATAACACTCATGGTGTGCGTCCAATATCCTTTAAACTTATATTTGGTTAAGGCTAAAAATAAGAACTAGGATACAAGGTTAATCCTAAGTATTACTTAAATATATGACTTTGATATTTTAGGTCGAGGATTTAAAATTAATACAAAGTCTTTTTATTTTTGATAAAATTATTTATAATATAGTTTAGGGTTAATCTGTAAAATGGGAGGTCAGTCGTGTTCGATGTACATGGAGATGGCAACCTCTGGACCAATAACGTGGGTAACACTACTCCTAGTGTGCGTCCAATATCCTTTTAGCCTCAGATATTTGGTTAAGACTAAGTATAGTAGAATTAGGATACAAGACTAATCCTTAGGAATACTTAAATAATTGACTTTGATATTTTAAAGCCAGTCTTTAAGATTAGAACAAAGTCTTTTTTGTTTACTTAAATAAACTATGATATAATGAATTTGGTTAATCTAAGTACTTGGATCGTCTCCGAACTGGTATGATGTCAATAATAAGGTGGCTGCCGTGTTCATTGTGAATGTTGATGGCAACCTCAACGGTTGGGGCGTGAATAACACTACTCCTAGTGTGCGTCCAATATCCTTTTAAAACTCATATATTTGGTTACGACTAAATATCGTAGAATTAGGATACAAGATTAGCCAGTGGAAATACCTAAATATATGATGTTGATGTTTTAAAACAAGTTTTTAAGACTTTTACAACATCTTTTTATTTTATATTAGAAAATTGTATGATATAATTTATTAGGGTTAATCTAAAGAGTATGATCGCTATGATGTCACTAATAAGTGGGCTGTCGTGTTCGATGTGTGGAATGATGGCAACCTCCACACTGCGAACGTGGGTGATGCAGGAATTAGTGTGCGTCCAATATCCTTGCAACTTACTTTTTGGTTAAGACCAAAGATATATTTTTAGGGTTAATCTATTTGGAAAGTGATCATGATAGCTCTGTTTAGCTTTTGTTTAGCTATGATGTTCGTGGTTGGGCTGACGTGTTCGCTGTGCGTGATAATGGCATCCTCAACGGTGGTGGTGTGAATTGGACTACTCCTGGTGTGCGTCCAATATCCTTTAAACTTATTATTTGGTCAAGGCTAGAAGTAAGAACTAGGATACAAGATTAATCCGTAGCTATGCTTAAATAAATAACTTTGATATTTTAAGGCTAGTCTTTAAGATTGGAACAAAGTTTTTATTTTTTATTAGAAAATTCTATGATATAATGTTTAGCAAGTTATGAAAGTTTTTGAGTATCAAAAAGTTTTATAACGATATTGTGCCAAATTTCTTAA
>CANRPK010000034.1 GCA_947632455.1 uncultured Bacilli bacterium | reverse complement strand
AAGAGTGGTATAACAAAAATGACAATATGACTAATTATACTAAATATTTAAGTGGAGATACAGGATGGTGTAATGATAGAACTGTCGTAAAGAAAATTTGGAATGATTATGAAGGCGATGGTACAGCTCAAACTGCAACGGGTTATGCGCCAGCATCAAGATTAGTTCCAACAAATGGTTGGAGAACAAAACAATATCCAACATTAAAATGCGGAATAAAAATGCCAGAGACAAGTCCATCAAATGATGTCGGATTTAAGAGTTTTGATGAAATAGATCCAAAAGCCTTAGCAAGAGATTTATTCACAACAACTGGTTCAAACCGCGGAAATGGTAAACTTTCAGTTCCAGCAGCCTTAATTACAAGTGACGAAGTAGTTATGGTTGGAGGTTTCGGAGGAACAGCAAGTACTAACTACTGGTTATACACAAATCAATACTATTGGACAATGTCTCCGTTTCGCTATGATGTCGGTGGTAATTGGGCTAGCGTGTTCGCTGTGCGTGAAGGTGGCATCCTCGGGAGTGTGAGCGTGAATTGGGCTGCTCCTAGTGTCCGTCCAGTAATCAATCTAAACGCTGATATAGAATTTAGTGGAGGAAATGGTAAATCTGATAATCCATTTATCGTAAAAACAAACATATAAAAACTTGTCTATACTGCTTTCTTATTCCAAGTATAGACAAGATATATTAAGATAGACTAATTTATAGATCTATCTTTTTTATTAAATACAAATAATTTACTTAAAACATAATTACCAATAGTAACAACTACTTGAGAAATTAAAGTAACAATTATAACCCAAGCTTTAGAGTTAAGCCTAAAAAGAGTAACAAAGAACCACATAATAAACATATCTAGTAAAAGAGTAATAATTCTTCCACTTACAAATTTAACTATTTCTTTAAAATAATTTTTATTATTAGAGTGAAAAACAAATATTCTATTAGTAACATAAGCAAAAATAACTGCGCCAATCCAAGAAACAATAACTGCAATTTGTAACTCTAATTTATTAGTCGCATCTAAAATAGTAAATAATAAACCAAATTTAATACCTACACTAACTATAGTAGTTAAAACACCCACGATTAAATAATCAATAATTTCTTTATATTTAGTATATAATAATTTTAATTGTTGCATAATATCACCTAAAAATATTATAACTAAAAAAATATTAAAAGAAAATATAATTGGCTAATATTGGGTAAATAAATATTATAAATAATAATAAACTATAAATATGTACACAGATATTACTTAGTACATAATTATTTTTAATATCAATCTAATATTATAAGTATTAACGATATTGAAAAGTAATACCTAAAAGAATGGGAGATAATCTCATTCTTTTGTATTTATAAAAATTTTGTAGTATAATAAAAATAATAAGAAAGGGAAAAACTATGAATCCAGTTATTTTTACTATTTTTGATATTCCTATAAAATGGTATTCTATTTTAATTCTAATAGGTATTATTATTGGCATAATATTAATTATGCATGAAGCAAAAAAATTTAAATTAGATAAAGAAAAAATATTTAATATATGTTTTTATGCTATTTTATTTGGTATTATAGGGGCCAGACTATATTATGTATTATTTAATATTTCTTACTATCGTTATAATCTTATTGAAATATTTGAAATCTGGAATGGAGGACTAGCTATTCATGGTGGTTTAATTGCCGGGGCTATCACTGTATATGTTTATACTAAAGACTATAAAATAGATTTTATGCGTTTTTTAGATATAGTTGTACCATCAGTAATTTTAGCTCAAGCTATTGGTAGATGGGGAAATTTCTTTAATAGTGAAGCTCATGGATTTGCGACTACTATAACGGAATTACAAAGACTACATATTCCTAATTTTATTATTCAAGGAATGCATATTGGTGGAGTATATTATTTACCAACTTTTTACTTTGAATCTTTATGGTGTTTATTAGGTTTTATTGTACTATTAATTATAAGACGTCTAAAATATGTTAAAGTAGGTACCACTACAGCTGTGTATTTAATGTGGTATAGTTTTGGCCGCTTTTTCATTGAAGCATGGCGTACGGATTCTCTAATGTTTGGTGGCTTTAAAATAGCTCAAATAGTATCAGTTCTTTTATTTGTTGCTTCTATAGTTTATATAATTTATATTTATAATAAAGGTAAATATTCTAATTTATATAATGATATCAATAAAGGTAGGGTCAATTAATATGTATGATTTAATAATAATAGGAATGGGAATTTCTGGAATAAGCGCGGCTATTTATGCTAAACGTTCAGGTTTAAATATTTTAATGCTTGAAAAAGGAGCGCCGGGTGGAACTATTAATAATATTGCCGAAATAGAAAATTATCCTGGATATACTAAAATTGCTGGGCCAACCTTAGCTACTAATCTTTTAAATAGCTTAAATGAACAAAATATTCCTTATAAATTAGAAACCGTAACAGACGTTATCTTAGATGATATAAAGACAATAAAGACTAAAAATAATGTTTATCAATGTAAAAATCTTCTTATCGCGACTGGACGTACCCCTAAATTATTAGATTTAGATAATGTTAAAGAATATTTAGGTCAAGGAATAAGTACCTGTGCTTTATGTGATGGCCCTTTATATAAAAATAAAGATGTCGCAGTTATAGGTGGTGGTTCCAGTGCTTTATCAGAAGCTTTATACTTATCTAATATAGCCAAACAAGTTTATTTAATCCATCGTCGTGATGACTTTAGAGGAGAAAATACTTTAATTGATCAAGTAAAAAATAAAAGTAATATAAAATTATTATTAAATAATGAAGTAACTTCCTTAATTATCGAAGATAATCAATTTAAAGGTATTAATTTAAAAGATCAAAAATTATTAGTTTCAGCTTTATTTTTATATATAGGTAGTAAACCTAATACCGAATTTTTAAATAATACAGCTTTAAAAATGGAAGATGGATATATCATTACTAATGAAGAAGGTAAAACTAATATTCCTGGGGTCTATGCAAGTGGTGATTGCATTAAAAAAGAGATATATCAAATAATAAACGCCGCTAGCGAAGGAGCTATAGCATCTATCAATATATCTCATAACTTTAATAATTAAGGGAAAATAACATCAGGTATATTATAATCATCTATTGTATTATCTTCATTTTCTTCATTATCATCAAAATTATTATCCCAATCATTTTCATCATCAATAATACCACTAGAATCATTAATATAAATCGTAAATTCACTTACATTGTTAATAAGTACTCCATAATTAACACTTTGATAAGCAATCATGCCATCAAGTGTTTCTGAATTATAATAAGGGCTTTCTTCATCTATAAATTCTATATTTAAAGCAATATTATGAGCATCAGCCCATTCTTGTGCTTTATTTACAGTATTACCAATAAAGTTAGGCATTGTAATAAGTTTATCACCTGTTGTAATTCCTTGTCCTGTTACTTGTGATGTATATTCTTCATTACTATCGAAACTGAAAGTTTTAACAACTTTCTTTTCTTCAAGCTCTAAATTTGCTTTCATTAAATTAACGATGGCATCTAAACTGCCAGAATAATAACCAATCGCCGCGGTCATATAACCATTATTACTAAGTCTTACTGGTAAATTATAATATTCCAAGTAAGTCTTTTCTATTGTAATAAATTCTCCATCATCTAAAGTTTTAGCAATCATATTTTTTAATACTTCATAAGCTGATAACATTTGCGTTCTTGACATATTAGTATCAATATTATTAGTAATGGCATCTAATATTGATTGTAACTTTCCAATATTACTCTTATTCGCTGCTTTTTTAGCTAAAGCTTCAATTATTTGTTGTTGATGTTTATTTCTAGCAATATCACTCATTAAATAAGCATGTCTACATCTAGCATAAGCTAAAGCTTGTTCACCATTTAATTTTTGAAATCCTGGATCCATACATATTAAATTATCACCAAATTGTCTTAAAGAATTTTGTTCACAAATTCTTCCTTTATAAGTATTTACATAAACATTATAATCTGGAGCTTCAACATCGACTTCTACTCCCCCTAAAGCATCAACTAAATCGACAACTCCCTTAAAATTAATTTTAACATAATAATCTATTTTAATATCAGTTAATTGTTCAATCGTATTAATTACACAAGCTGTTCCATAAGCCGCGGAAGAATTAATTTTAGCATAATTATTTCGGTTACAAGCAATCGGTACATAAGTATCTCTTGGAATAGAAAACATTGTTGCATTTAAAGTTTTAGGATTAAAAGTAATAAGCATTAATGTATCTCCATTAAAAGAAGTACTAGCATTTAATCCATCTTTTTCTGAATCCACTCCCATCAGTAATAAAGTAAAAGGCTCAGTTAAACTTTTATTACTTACAATAGTAGTATCCTGATTTTCCATTTCTTCACTATAAGAATAAGCAATTTTAGTTTGATCTAATCCTTCAAATTCATCATTACTAAATATAGTTAAATAATTAGATGTTAAAAATATACCATCTACTTTTTTATTTAATAAATCATAAATCATTTCATAATAACTAGAATAGTAAGAAACTTGATCTTCATCAAATTTTTCTTTTTCAATTAATTTTAAAGCTAAAACATTTCCCTCTATATCTTTACTATTATTAATCATACCTAATTTACTATCTTTATTAATAGATGTATCATTTAAAACTATTAAATTACTTGTATAATTAACATATTTTTCATCTACTAAATTATCTAAACTATTATTTAAAAGACCAATATAATAATTTATAATAACCATTAATACAACTAATATAATACTAATCGCAGTCATAATTGCTTGTTTAATATGTTTCTTTAATATTAAATTAACTAAGCTACTTATAAAATAATATAATAACCAAACTCCCAATAATACTAAAGCAATACTTCGCACTACTGATTCCACATTTGTAAGTTGTAATAAATTTTTAAATAAATTAATATAACTTACAACATATAATAGAATGGTTATTAAGTATATAATTAAAAATGGTTTACTAACTCTTTTAAGTTTATTAATTAATACTTTCATAAATTCAACCCTATCTTTATGTTCTACAACTATTATATAATATATTCCTATTTCTTTCAAATTATTTTCCCTATTTACATTAATTTTACGACAATTAAATTACCCATATTGTTCTATAATCTTAATTATTATATAATTAATATATATATGATGATAGGAGGTAAAGATGAAGCTAAAAAAATTTTTAAATCTTGCTATTTTTATATTTGCCTTCCTTTTACCTTTTAATATAGTTAAAGCTGATAATGAATATGTTGTTTTCTTAGATGCTGTTAATATCCGAACTGGCCCAGGAACTAATTATAGCCGTATAAAATTAGGATTAGTAGGAAGTACTTATAATTTAAAAAGTTCTAAGATTATTAAAGATGAAAATATGAATGGTAGTTGTGATTCTGGTTGGTATAATATCGATGCTGATGGCGAAGATGGTTATATTTGTAGTACTTATGTTAGAGCCTATATTGATGGAGCTGAAGAAAAAACTAATCCCACTAATACATGTGAAGAACAATTAAAAGCTGAAGGTTTTCCTTCAAGTTATTGGAGTAGTCTATGTTCTTTAAAAGAAAAATATCCAAAATGGGAATTTAAAGCTCTTAATACTAGATTAGATTTTGCTACTGCAGTAGATCAATTCACTAGTTGTGGTTCTTCTCTACTTTATAATCCTAAAAGTTCTTGGATTGATAAATCTTGTAGTTATAATGAAGGTGGCTATGTTACAGTTAATCAAAGTGGAGTTGCTTATTATTTAGATCCTCGTAATTTTTTAACTGAAAGATATATCTTTCAATTTGAAAATAATATTTATAATAATAATTTAGCCAATAGTTATGCTGATGTTAGTAAATCTATTATAAGTAATACTTCTTTTTATAGTTATCATGTCGGCTTAAATAATGATTTACCTAGTTTTATAAGTGAAGCAGGTCAAGAGACAAATATTAGTCCAACTCATTTAGCTTCTCGTATGTATCAAGAATTAGGTACAGGTACAAGATTAAAAAATTTATATCAAGGAACATTTAATGGTCTAATTGGTGGCCAAAATTATGATTTTACAGGATACTATAATTTTTATAATATTGGAGTAACTGGCTACTGTGTAACTCAAGGACTAGGCGCTACTTATTGTGGCTTAACTAAAGCTCAAAATATGGGCTGGAATAGTGTATACGCTGCCGTAAAAGGAGGAGGAACTTTCCTAGATACTGATTATGTTAGTGAAGGCCAAAATACTTCTTATTTAGAAAGATTTAATGTAGTTCCTAAAACTCCAACTAGAATGTATATGCATTATTATATGGCTAACCTTCAAGCTCCATCTAGTGAAGCTTCAACTGCCTATAATGCTTATGAAAAAAATAATTTATTAAATAGTCCTTTCGAATTTTTAATTCCTGTTTATAATAATATGGATGGTACTATCACTAATAGTAGTAGTGGTGCTGTAGATAGTGGTGAATATCAAGGCCCAACTACAAATTCTATTGCCTCCATTATAACTTCTGCAGGTTATCGTGTATCTGGTAGTAATCTTTTAGGAATAAATCCTAATAGTACTACGGAAAGCGTAAAAAATAATTTAGAAGCAATCTCTGGTAGTAATACTGTAACTGTAACTTCATCAAGTAGTTTAATTGCAACTGGAAGTACAATCACCATAAAAAATAGTGAAGAAACAAAAACTTATACTGTTGTAATTAAAGGTGATACTTCGGGAGATGGTAAAATAAATGCTTTAGACCTACTTCAAGTTCAAAAAAGTATATTAGGTTCTTATAGTTTAAAAGAAGCTAATAAATTAGCGGGCGATACATCTAATGATGGCAAAATAAATGCCTTAGATTTATTACAAATTCAAAAAAATATATTAGGCACATATACTATAAATCAATAATAGAATAGAAAGGAATTGTTATGAAAAAATTAAAAAGAATTTTATTAACTATAATGTTAATCTTAATATCACCACATCTTGTTAATGCTGCAAGTGGAACTATTAAAGTCACAGGTGCTTCTACTGCTGTTATTAATAATAAAATAACTGTTACAGTAACACTATCAAGTAACTCTGCTATCGGTAGTTGGGATATGATTTTAAACTATGATAAATCATTTTTACAATTAGTTAGTTCTAGCGCTGATTCTGGCGGTAATCATATGCTTGGTTTTACTCAAAGTGCTAGTGGTGTTAAAAGTAAATCTTATACTTTTGCCTTTAAAGCATTAAAAAAAGGAACAACCAATGTTTCAGTAAGTAGTTATGAAGTTTATGCTTTAGATGAAAGCGTTATGAGTATAACCACTTCTAATAAATCTATCAAAATAATGACACAAGAAGAATTAGAAGCATCATATAGTAAAGATAATAATTTAAAAGAGTTATCTGTCGATAAATATGAATTTGATAAAGAATTTGATAAAGATACTTTAGATTATACTATTAATGTTCCAACTGGAACTACTTCAGTTACTATAAATGCTACGGTAAATGATAGTACCGCAACAGTAACGGGTACAGGTGAAGTTGAAGTAACTGAAGGCTTAAATACTTTACCAGTCGTGGTTACTGCTCAAAATGGTGATCAAAAAACTTATACTATAATTGTAAATGTTGAAGATCAAAATCCTATTAAAGTAATATTAGATAAAAAAGAATATATTGTTGTTAAAAATAGTATTTTATTAGAGGCTCCTCAAACTTTTGTTGATACCACTATAACTATTGATGATTTTGAAATTCCTGCTTTTATCAATCGCACTGCCAATATCACTTTAGTTGGACTAAAAGATTCTTATGGAAATATTATTTTAAGTGAATATAGTAATAATGAATATCATCAATTTAATGAATTAAGTTTAAATAATCTTTTATTAATACCTACTAAATTTGAAGAAGAACTTGATTTAATAAAAACAACTGTTACCATAAATAATGAAACGATTGATGCCTATAAATATAGTGAAAATAGTGATTTTGTTATTATAAATGCTCAAAGCTTAAGTGATGGTAAAACAGGTCTATATTTATATGATCCAATATCCAAGACTGCTACTAGATATGACGCTACCTATATAGATGAAGCAAATGAAACAATTACTAATTATACATATATTATTATTGCTTTTGGTGGAGCATCACTAGTAATGTTAATAATTATCTTTAGCTTACTTCATAGCTTAAAGAAAAAGCAAAGAAAAATTCGTAAATTTATTGAAAAACAAGAAGCCAAATTAGAAAAAACAAGAAGATTAAATGAAGTTATTGATGAAGTAAAAAATATAAGTAATCAAGAAAAAACAACTCCATCTTCCGAAGAAGAACCAAAAAATGAAAATCAAAAATCTAAAAAATCAAAAAAGAAAAATAAAGAAAAAGTTGAAGTAACCGAAGTAAAAATTCCTGATAAAGATAATAAAGAAAAAGAAGATAATCAAAAATCTGAGCAATCTAAAGAAGCAATAATTTCTGAAGAAACCGAAGAAGTTTATAATTTATTTGAAGATGATAATAAAAAGAAAAAGAAGAAAAAATAAAATAGTTTTAACTTCTTTTTTTTGATATAATATTTAGAAAGGAGTAAATATGGAATTAGCGCAAATAAAAGGTGTAGGTCCTAAAATGCTTAGCAGTCTACATGAATTAAATATATATACAATCGAAGATTTATTAACAGATTTTCCATATCGCTATGATATATTTGAACCAATAACTTTAAATAGTGAATATAATGGTGAAAGAATAGCAATAAATGTTCAAGTTGAAACTACTCCAACTATCGCTTATATAAGAAAAAATTTTAATAAACTGCAATTTCGTTGTCTCCATAATAATCAAACTATGTATGCTGTAATATTTAATCGAGCTTTTTTAAAACAACATATAACTATAAATAAAATAATTACGCTAATAGGTAAATATTCTTCCAAAAATAACACTTTTGTCTGTGATGATATAAAATTAACTCCCATCACTAATAAACAGATAATACCTATATATCATATTAGTAAAAATGTAAAAAATAATGATTTACGAAAAATAATATCCTCAGCTTTAGATGATGCAACGGCCCAAAAAAAATATATTCCCGAATCTTTAATCGAAAAATATAATCTCCCGGCCAAAAAACAAGCTTTTAGAATGATTCATAATCCATATAATTATGATGAAATAAAAAGAGCCAGTTTATTTTTTAAATATGAAGAGTTATTTCTCTTTATGTTTAAAGTAACTTATATGAAAAAAGAAAATGCTAACATATATAAAGAAGAAAAAAATTTTAATGATTGTGATATAAATAATTTTATAAAAACATTACCTTTTTCTTTAACAACATCTCAAGAAGAAGCTTTGGCTTTAATCTTAACTGATTTAAAAAGTAATAAAAAAATGAATCGTTTAGTTTTAGGAGATGTTGGAAGTGGTAAAACTATCATTAGTTTTATTGCTATGTATGCTAATTTTTTATCAGGTTATCAAAGTGTTTTAATGGCTCCAACTGAAGTTTTAGCAAGACAACACTATGAAAGTGCTCTTAATTATTTTAAAGATTTTAAAGTTAAAATTGGTTTATTAGTAGGTAATCAAACCAAAAAAGAAAAAGAACAAGTATTAGATGATCTTCTAAATGGCAATATTGATATCCTAATTGGAACTCATGCTATAATTGAAGAAAATGTTAAGTTTTATCGTTTAGGCCTAGTAATTACCGATGAACAACATCGTTTTGGAGTAAAACAACGAGAGATGTTAAAAAGTAAAGGTGAAGTACCCGATGCTTTATATATGAGCGCTACTCCTATTCCAAGAAGCTATGCCTTAACTTTATATGGCGATTTAGATGTTTCTTTTCTTACTAATAAACCTCAAGGTCGTAAAGAAATTATTACTAAAGTAAAAAAATATAGTGAACTAAAAGAAGTATTAACCCATATTTTAAATGAAATAAAAAATGGCCATCAAGTATATGTTGTTGCTAGTCTCATTGATGATAATGAAGAATTAGATTTAAAAAGTGTTGAAACTTTAAAAGAAAAATTTAACCTTGCATTTCAAAATAAAATACCTATTGAAATATTACATGGTAAATTAAAAGCTCCAGAAAAAGAAAAAATCATGGAAAGATTTAAAAATAATGAAACTAAAATATTAATTTCAACTACAGTAATTGAAGTAGGTGTTGATGTTAAAAACGCTACAGTAATGGTAATATTTGATGCTAATAGATTTGGTTTAGCAACACTTCATCAATTAAGAGGAAGAGTAGGAAGAAATTCCTTTGATAGTTATTGTTATTTAATCTGTGATGAAACAACTGAGCGATTAAAAGTCTTAGAAGAAAGTAATGATGGCTTTTATATATCCGAAAAAGATTTAGAATTAAGAGGCGAAGGCGATTTATTTGGAATAAGACAAAGTGGAGTAAAAACATTTAAAATAGCTAACTTAAAAACCGATGCCAAAATACTTATGCAAGCTAAAAGTGATAGTGAAGAATATATAAATTCTAAAGAGTATAAAAATAATCTTTCTTATTCTCAAATTATAAGAGAACTAGATAGACTAAATTAATCAAAAATTTTATTAAATCTAATTGACAAAATTAAAAATTTCTTATATGATTATTATGACATGATAAACGTCATGTCCGAGTCACTTTTACGACTTAATGTGAAAGTGAGTCAACCAAAACCCCCTGAAGGAGCCGAAAGGCTCCATTTTTGTTGGAATAATAAGGCATAGGGGCTATTTATATATGTATTAGGTACCCAAATAGGTACCCATTTCAATTTAAATTGTCGATAATGCTAATTAT
>CANRPK010000033.1 GCA_947632455.1 uncultured Bacilli bacterium | reverse complement strand
AGAAAAAGGGGTATAAGGTCTTTGTGCAGGCAATGGTTTCCTTAAACTATAACGATACGGAATTTTTAGAGCTGCTTTACCGTGTAAATTCATTTGAACCGTATGCCTTTTATATAGTTGACAGTTTTGGGGTTATGAAGAAGAAAGATCTGATAAGGCTGTTTTACCTGGTAGAACATAATCTTAAAGCAGGAATCATGATAGGATATCATGCGCACAATAACATGCAGCTTGCATATTCAAACGCACAGACGCTTGTGGATATACATACTGACAGGGAAATGATTATTGATTCAAGTGTTTTTGGGATGGGAAGGGGAGCCGGAAACCTTAATACTGAGCTGTTTGTGGAATATCTTAACAATAATCTGGACAAGTCGTACCAGATGCAGCCGCTTCTTGCAATCATTGATCAGGTACTGGGGAAAATGCATGAGCAGAATTACTGGGGATATTCACTGCCTAACTATCTTTCAGCAAAACATAATACTCATCCAGATTATGCAGGATATCTTGATGAAAAAAAGACCCTGACTGTAGAAAACATGGATGAAATATTTGCTTTAATGGATAATGGTAAACGTTCCAGGTTTGATAAGGAATACATAGAAACATTGTATACAAAATATCTTGCTTCTGGAAAAGCACAGGAAGACCATAAAGAGGAACTGGCAGAAAAACTTAAAGGTAAGAAAATACTTCTTATAGCTCCGGGTAAAAGTTCTGCTGATGAAAGCAATAAAATTCATGAACAGATGAAAAAACCTGATGTTATAAGTGTAAGTATCAATTTTGATTATTCAGGGACAGATTATATTTTCTTGAGTAATCTTAGAAGATATAAAGAATTGGATAAAAATATTTATGAGAAGTGTATTGTTACATCTAATATTACGTGCGATAAGGCATATTTGAAAGTAAGATACAGAGATTTGTTAAATGATGTGGAAACAGTAAAAGATAATGCAGGATTAATGTCAATTAAATTTTTTATGCAATTTAATGTTAAAGAAATTATACTTGCTGGATTTGATGGGTATTCACATGATTTAAAAGAAAATTATGCTGATAGCTATATGGAATTAGTGGTAAAAAGTGTGACGCTTGACATTATGAATGCTAGTATAACGGAAGTAATTCGTAAATATGCAGCGCAAGTGAAAATATCTTTTTGTACTAATTCAAAATATGTTTTGATATGAAATAAGAAGGCGATTAATATGGAAAATAAAAAGCTTGTATCTGTGATAATACCGGTTTTTAATATTAAAGAATATATTAAATATTGTATAGAATTAGTAATTCATCTGTGTTTTGGAGGATGTCATGGAAAGTTATTATTTAATCAACAGAAAGTTGGAAGAGTACCCGTTAATTAGTGTAATTGTACCTGTATACAAAGTTGAAAAATATCTTGATAAATGTATTAAATCAATTACAAATCAAACATATACTAATTTAGAAATTATTTTGGTTGATGATGGTTCACCTGATAAGTGTGGAATGTTATGTGATTTGTGGTGCAGCCGTGATAAGAGAATAAAAGTTATACATAAAAAGAATGGAGGATTATCCGATGCAAGAAATGTTGGTATTACAGAGGCAAGAGGAAAATATGTAGGTTTTGTTGATAGTGATGATTATATAGAACCTGACATGTATGAAAGATTAATGTATGCATTGATTGAAACGCAAGCAGATATTAGTACATGTTATGCAATAACAGAGATTAATGGTGAGAGTACTTGTGTAAAAAAAAATAATCGGTGTTTTATTTTAAATTCATATGAAGCTTTAGAAGATTTATTTGTTCAAAATAAATATCTTAGACATGCTGCATGGAATAAACTATATTGTAGAGAGATCTTTATGTATATAAATTTCCCTGTAGGAAGATTATTTGAAGATGCAGCGATTATGTATAGGATATTTACAAATATTCAAAAAATAGTATGTTTAGATTCCCAATTGTATCATTATGTAATTAGAGATGGGAGTATTACGAATAATAAATATAATATAAAATCTATAAAGGATCAAATATCTAATGGAATGGAAGCTATGAGTTTTTTTGAAAATAACGCAAAGGTACAGAAAGCGGTATACTGTTGGAATACAAAATGTTTTCCATTATTGTGGGAAAAAGCCTATGAAAATAATGATGATATTACATGCGAATATATTATTAAATGTTTTAGAAGTATAACCACATATACAAGAATGTGGTTTTTAAAAAAGAAATTAAAAATGCATGCAATATTATTTGTAATTAACCCCAATTTATATTATATGATTAAAAGATTGAGGCAAAAGAATGTTACTTGTTTCTAAATATTTTACATTAAAAAGAAAAATCAGAGAAATATTTTTGATGATATGTTCATATAGCGGACATTGTAAGGAGATAAAACAATATAAAAATAACACAGTAGTATTATGGGGTATACCTGAATATGGTAATCTTGGTGATCAGGCTATAACATATGCTGAACTTGAATTTATAAAACAAGTATTGCCAAAACAAAATATTATTACAATTCCAGAAAATAAATGCTGTGAATATATATATCCTATGCGAAAAATGGCACAACAAAAGCACTGTATATTTATTAGTAATGGTGGGGGTAATATGGGCTCTCTTTATAAATATCAGGAGAGTATAAGACAAATGCTTATAAAAAATATAAAGAATTGTAAAATTATTGTTTTCCCTCAGTCAGTAGATTACATATATGGCAGCAATACGCATAGAAAAGCACAAAAAATATATAATAAAAATTCTAATATATCTATGTTTGCCAGAGATATAGTTAGTTTTGAAAAGATGACAAAATTGTTTCCTAAATGTAAAATAAAACTATGTCCGGATATAGTAACGTTTCTTGATAGAAGATATATTGAAAACTTATCTGAAAAAAAAGGAATACTTTGTTGTCTTAGAGAAGATAAAGAAGTGAATGAAAATTCAAAGAATATGGTGGAAAAAATTCTTACGTATATCGGAAAGGATAATTGTGAATGTATAGATACTTACGGACAACAATATGTAAGAGAATTTTTTGAACAGGAAGGGCAGATTGAGTATTTTTGGAAACGAATTAAGACAGCGAAGCTGGTAGTTACGGATCGGCTGCATGGAATGATATTTTCTATGATAAATGATACACCTTGTATAGCATTGGATAATTCTACTGGAAAGGTATTGTCATTTTACGATTCATGGCTTATGCAGTCAAAGGGAATTAAAGTGTATAATAATAATCTTAATGAAATTAAGGAATTTATAGATGAGTGCTTATATAGTAACTTACAAGTGAATTCATATGTTGACCTTAAAGAAAAATTTAAAGAATTGGCATGGGAACTTGCAAAAAGTTGTGAAGAGGAATTAGAACAATGAATTCAGAATCAAAGGTAAAAAATGTTGCTAAAAATACAATAATGGGTATTTTAAATAATTTAGCATTAGTTGCGCTTAATCTAATTTCTAGAAAGATGTTTTTGAGGTATATAGGAATTGATTATTTAAGTATCGGACAAGTGATAAATAATATACTAAGTATTTTGGCATTTTCAGAACTCGGTGTAGCAAATTCGGTGCTATATATGTTATATAGACCCGTTGCGAAAAATGACACTGAAAGAATTGCAAGGATTATTGGTTCCTATAAAAAGATAAATAGAATTATTGGGTGTATAATTATTATTCTTGGTATTATGTGTATGCCTTTTTTGAATAGATTTATACATACATCTATTGATATAAATATAGTATATTCGGTGTTTATATTAAATCTGTTATATTCTTCAAGCACCTATTTTTGTTCTTATAGGCAAGTTCTGATAAATGCAAATCAGAAAAATTATATTATATCAAGAATATCGTTAGTCATTAATTTTACTGGAATAATTATTCAAATTGTAATAATTTATTTTACACATAATTATATTATATATTTAATAGTTATTATAGCAATGGGAGTGCTACAAAATATTATTTTGTATAAAAAAGCAGGCAATATGTTTCCTTTTCTTGAAAAATATAAAACATATAGACTTAATGAAAATGAATCTAAAGTATTGTTGAAAAATGTTAAATCAATGTTTTCTGTTAAAATATGTGGAATTGTTATTAATAATACAGATAATATATTGATATCAGTAATTAATACGTTGATGGTAGGATATTGTGCTAATTATAGTATTATTAGCACTAGAATAAAAGGCCTTATTTCTATTTTTCATAATTCTATTATTTATTCGCTGGGTATAGCTAGTGTTGAAAAGAATAATGAAGACAGATATCAGATTTTCAAAAAATTTCAATTAGTTAATATATTTATTGCTGGAATCACTTCAGTTCTTATAGGTGTATTATGGAATGATTTTATAAAATTATGGCTTGGACAAGATTTTGTGATATCCGATATTATTATATATTCAATGTTGCTTAATTATCTTTGGAGTACTATTACTGCTTCTATATGGATATTTAGAGATGCAAATGGATTGTTTGTGTATGTAAGACATATTATATTAGCAAATGCGTTGTTAAATTTAGTTATATCTATTTTGTTGGGGAAATTTATTGGAGTTGCAGGCGTATATTTTGCAACAATAATAGCAGATATTCTAACTGATTTTTGGTATGATGCAAAATTAGTATATATTAAATTATTTGGTAAAAAAAATCCACTAGAATATTTTGTGGAAATATTTTTTAATATAGCAATTATTGTGATTATGGTTATTTTAATAAAATATATTTTTAGATTTATGGAAATAACAGTATTAAATTTTATTATAAAAGGTGCTATAACGACATGTGCATATTTGGTTATCTTCTGTAGTGTATATGGAATGAATCCTGTGTTTAAAAGTATTGTGAATACATATATATTGTCTAAAATAAAAAGTGGTGTGAATAGATATGAATGATTTATGGATTAAGAAAATAAGTATAAAAGATAATAAACGAATAGAAATAGAATTTGATATGTCAGGAAAATGGAAACGCTATGTGTATAATAAAAAATTTTTTTGTGAATATAATATTGAAATTAATAGCGTGCCAGATTCGTTAATGATTATTCCATTATTAGGAAATTTGCTACCTATTGCATGGTTATATAATTTGAATATATGTATTGACGTTTTAGATAAGAGTTTTTATGAATATTTACCAAAAGTATTACAAGGATATGAAAATATGTATCCAAATTACCAGTTCCATAATAATTTAAAAGTAAAATGTTTAGAAGATAATGATTATATAAATAATAAAATAGAAGCATGTTTTTTTTCAGGCGGAGTAGATGCTTATTATACGTTTTTAAGACATAGAAATAGTATTTCAGCAATTACTACAGTTTGGGGTTCTGATGTTAAATTAGAAGATTATATCGGATGGGAAAATGTATATAAAGCTGTTTCAAGAACATCTGAAATGTATGGTGTTAAAAAATATATTATTAAATCAAATTTTCGGGAAGTGTTAAATACAGATAATTTATCCTATGATTTAAAGCATGATGGGTGGAGCTGGTGGCATGAATTTCAACATGGTATGGGTTTAATAACTTTAATGGCTCCAGTAGCTTATATTGAAAAAATAAGTTGTTTGTATATAGCTTCATCGTATACATCTGATATAAAAAATTTAACATGCGCGTCAGATCCTTCGATAGATAATTATGTCCGTTTTAATAATTGTAAAGTGATTCATGATGGTTTTGAATCGAATCGTCAGCAGAAAATAAAGTATATAGTAGATTATTCAAAAAAATATAATAAATCAATAGATTTAAGAGTTTGTTGGATATCACAAGGTGGAAAAAATTGTTGCGTTTGTGAAAAATGCTGTAGGACGATGACTGCACTTTTACTGGAAAATGGAGAACTTGAACGATTTGGATTTAATAATAAGTATGCTAATTCAAAAAAAATTGCAAAAAATATGAAGTATAAAAATAGTGCTTTACCAAGAGATTGGAATATATTGCATGAGAGATTACATGAAAAATATACAAAAAAAACTGTTCCAAAAGAATGGAGATGGTTTTATAAAGGTGGGACAAGTAGCATAAATAATAATTTTATATATAGGGTAAAAAGAAAAACCTGGCATTTTTTAAAAAAGGTTATAGGATGTTTATGATGAGTATAAACTGAAAGGAGTTTACCATGAACTATTTATATTATGATAAAAAAATGAAATATCCTTCCGAAAAATATAATTATTCACCATCATTTAGATATCCGGAATATCAAGGTAAAGATATATCTATTGAAGAGAATACGATATATGATTCAATTAGGAATATTTTTAAAAATATAGGATTGGATATTAAAAACTACAATACTTCAAAATGGAATCCTTTGGGAAAATATATTCAGCCAGGCGATTTTGTACTTATAAAACCTAATTTGGTACTTCACAAAAATAATTTGAAGGGACAGGAAAATTCATTAGATTGTTTAGTTACTCATCCTTCAATAATAAGATGTATACTGGATTATGTATTGATTGCATTGAAAGGAAAGGGAGTAGTTTATGTTGGAGATTCTCCAGTGAAAGATTGTAATATGCCTTTATTGATGAAATATCATCATTATGATATTGTGCGAAATTATTATCATACTGAAGTTGATATTAGTTGGGTCGATTTAAGGGGACCGGAAGAAGAAAGACAGGAAATTGTAAAATTAAATGGTATTAAGGTAAATTTAGATAAAGATAGTTATTTTTATAATTATAATAATCAGAAAAGATTAAGAATACCAAATTATGACTATCATAAAGTTATTAAGCATCATAATGGACATATTCAGGAATATTATGTAAATGAAATAGCCCTTAAAGCAAATGTAATCATAAATTTGCCAAAGCCTAAAACACATAGAAAAAGTGGTTACACAGGGGCATTAAAAAACTTTGTTGGTATTAATTACAGTAAAGAATTTTTGCCACATCATACATTGGGTGATCAAAAATCTGGCGGAGATGAATTTTATAAACGGAATATTTTAAAAAGGCATGCTTCCGCTATTAGGGCGCAAAGAGATATTATAAGAACAAAATCAAATTCACATATAAATAATAAGATATATAAATTGTTAGCTTTATATGAACGATTTATATGGACCTTGGATAATAAAATAAATTCTAATCAAGGTTTGGAAAAAATTAATGAAGGTACATGGTATCGTAATGATACGTTATGGAGAACAGTTTTAGATTTAAATAAAGTTGTTCATTATGCTGATATAAACGGGAATTTACATAATACTATGCAGCGGAAAGTTATACATTTTTGTGATATGGTAATTTCTGGAGAGGGAGAAGGACCATTAGCACCTTCTCCTAAAAAAGAAAACATACTGTTATTTGGAACGAATGGGGTAGAGCTAGATGCATTAATTGTTAGATTAATGCATTTTAATATGGAAATGCTTTCTACTATATATGTAGCATTAAAAGATAAATTACTTGAAAATGTTGATTATAATCAAATTATGGTGAATTCAAATATCGATAGTTACGATAATATTTTATTGAAAAATCTCAAATTTGACAATTTTAAACCATTTCAAGCAGCAAATGGTTGGTATGGTTATATTGAAGAATCATGTTAATGAGTTCAAGTAAAGATATTTTCAATTTATAAACTCATGGATATTATAACATTGATTAAGCATCGTGTTACTGTACTATTAAATGTAGATAGCAGATAGGAGCACCATTATGTGTGGTATAGTAGGTTACATAGGAGACAAACAGGCTGCCCCGATTTTATTGGACAGCCTTTCAAAACTTGAGTACCGCGGATATGATTCCGCGGGCATAGCTGTAAGAAATGCAGAGGAAGACGTCCAGGTTGTAAAGGCAAAGGGAAGGCTTAATATCCTTGTGGAAAAGACAGATGGAGGAAAAGCCGTTACAGGCACGATTGGCATAGGCCATACCCGCTGGGCTACACACGGGGAGCCTTCCGAAAACAATGCGCACCCGCATACCACTGACGACCGCACGGTTGTCGGGGTACATAACGGGATAATAGAAAATTATCAGGAATTAAAAGAAAAACTTACAAAGAGGGGATATTCTTTTTACAGCCAGACCGATACCGAAGTTGCGGTAAAACTGGTCGATTATTATTACAGAAAATATAACTGCGGCCCGAAGGATGCAATCTCAAAGGCTATGGTCCGCATAAGGGGTTCCTATGCGCTTGTCCTGATGTTTAATGACTATCCGGATGAGATATGGGTGGCAAGGAAAGACAGCCCGATGATAATAGGTACAACCGAAAATGAAACTTTTATCGCATCAGATGTTCCGGCGATATTGAAGTATACGAGAAACGTTTATTACATAGATAACCTTGAGCTGGCAAGATTAACGGCAGGGAAAGCCGAATTTTACAACCTTGACGGGGATATCATGGATAAAGAGCTTACTGAGATAACATGGGATGCCGAGGCTGTCGAAAAGGGCGGGTTTGAGCACTTTATGATGAAGGAGATATACGAGCAGCCGAAAGCAGTCGGGGATACATTAAATTCCATGCTTACTGACGGAAAGATAGATTTCGGAAAGATAGGTTTATCTGATGATATTATCAAAAAAATCTCTCAGATATATATCGTAGCCTGCGGTTCGGCATGGCACGCAGGCATGGTCTCACAGTATGTTATAGAAGAACTTTCAGGTACCCCGGTCAGGGTGGAACTTGCATCTGAATTCAGATACAGGAAACCCATACTGGACAGAAACGGACTGGTGGTCGTTATCTCGCAGTCAGGTGAAACGGCCGACAGCCTTGCGGCATTAAGGGAGGCAAAGGGAAAAGGAATCAGGACACTGGCCGTGGTAAATGTTGTGGGTTCGTCCATTGCCCGTGAAGCAGATAATGTATTCTACACCCTGGCAGGCCCGGAGATATCCGTTGCGACTACAAAGGCATACTCTGCCCAGCTTATTGTGGGATACTGCCTTGCATTGCAGCTGGGATTTTCAAAGGGAGTCCTTGGGGAGCCCGAATATATGCGCATGATAGCTGAATTACAGGTCCTGCCGGATAAAATAGAGAAGATTTTACAGGATAAAGAGCGCATACAGTGGTTTGCAAGCAAGATATCAAATAAAAAAGATATCTTCTTTGTGGGCAGGGGCATAGATTATGCAGTCTCGCTGGAAGGCAGTTTAAAGATGAAAGAGATAAGTTATGTCCATTCGGAAGCATATGCGGCAGGCGAGCTTAAGCACGGTACTATCAGTCTTATCGAGGACGGCACGCCGGTTATCGGCATACTGACACAGAGCGGGCTGTATGAAAAGACCGTAAGCAACATGGCCGAATGTAAGGCAAGGGGAGCCTATCTCTGCGGAGTGACGACATACGGGAATTATGAGACAGAAGAGACTGCCGATTTTGTTACATATGTGCCTAAGGCTGACGAACATTTCATAGGCAGCCTTGCAGTAATCCCGCTGCAGCTGTTAGGTTATTATCTGAGTGTCAGCCGGGGTCTTGATGTTGATAAACCAAGAAACCTGGCTAAAAGCGTTACTGTGGAATAAGAGCGATTGCAATCCATAACATTTTTAGGGTAAATCCCTCTTGCTTTTTTCTTCGCATAGGGTATCACAATATCAAATCACGATTTAGCAAATTTAGATTTGATATATGGAGGAGCCTTATATGTTTGTAGGAAGAGAAGCTGAACTTAAATTTTTACGTGATAAATATAATGAAGATAAAGGGCAGCTTGCAAGGTTTTCGGAGCTGCCTTATGGCAATAATAAAAAGCTTCTTATTTAGATAAATTACCGTATGTGAGCTTAAGGAAAAGAATGTTATTATAAACATTAAGAATCAAAAAAAGTAAAGTAAACATTGATAATTTGGCAGTATTTTGGTATGACTTAAATGAAAATCTTTATCGCTGTTTTCCACCAGCAATGTTCTTCAAATTTCTGAATCCAGCAGACTACTTGGCTAGGAAATAAAATAGGCAAACCCGAATTGTCATTTTATTTTGTTGCCGATTCTAAATATGTTATAGGTATGCTTATATACCAGTTGCGTATAAGATTTGTGGAGATGCCGTTCTTTAAATTATGTAAGTAAAAAAATCCAAGCAAAATAAAGTTTTAGTTCATAACAAAAAACTTCTTGCATTACAAATTGACATGTGTTACAATAAGTGCACAAAGGATTTATACATAGGATTCCCCGATTTCAAATAAGGGGAGAGGATGTATTGGCAGAAGAAAAGAAAGACGAAAATAATACTAATGAAGAAGACAGGAAAAAGACATTTAAGGAACTTACAATAAAAGATAATTTTATGTTTACTGCCGTTATGTCAGACAAGGAGAACTGCCGCAGGCTGTTAAGCATGGTGCTTGGTTTTCCGGTAAAGGTTGTTTCTGTGGATTATGAGTACAGCATAATGTATAATCCGGATTACAAGGGTATACGTCTGGATGTACTTGCAGTTGACGACAATAGTTCGCAGTATAATGTTGAGCTTCAGACAGTAAACCGAAAGATCGAAAAGAGGAGCAGGTACTATCACAGCCAGCTTGACATGAAGCTGCTTGGGCGCGGAAAAGATTATAGGATACTTCCGGATGCGTATGTGATATTTATATGTGATTATGACCCTGTGGGCAGAAAAAAGTATAAGTATACATTTAACCATATCTGCAGGGAAGTACCCGGATATACGCTTGAAGACGGGAGCCATACGATATTTCTGAGTACCAGGGGCGAAAATGACGGTGAGGTACCGGAGGAACTTGTAAGATTCCTGAAATATGTTGCAGCAGACCTTGACGAAAGTCTGGAAGATTTTGAGGACGATTATGTAAGGAGGCTGCAGGAGAGTATTGTCGATATAAAAAAAGACAGAGGAATGGAGAGTGGATATATGCTGTTTGAAGAGATGTTGAATGACGAGAGGACTGCCGGAATAGAGAAAGGCAGGGTCATTGGCAGAGAGGAAGGCAGAATCGAGGGCATAGTCATGGGCAGAAAAGCGATTGGGTCAGAATATATACTTTAAAATATACCCCATAGAGTGGACACGATAAGAAAAAGGGGTCCCCAAAAATGGACATATAGTGA
>CANRPK010000032.1 GCA_947632455.1 uncultured Bacilli bacterium | reverse complement strand
GCCCTGGCAGGCATTCATGGCGGCGGCTCTCACGCGCCAGTCGGAGTCTTTCAACCACCGCTCGATCACCTCAAGGGGCACCTCCCGGCCCTGGCAGGCATTCATGGCGGCGGCTCTCACGCGCCAGTCGGAGTCTTTCAACCCCAACTCGATCACCTCAAGGGGCACCTCCCGGCCCTGGCAGGCATTCATGGCGGCGGCTCTCACGCGCCAGTCGGAGTCTTTCAACCACCGCTCGATCACCTCAAGGGAAGGAACTTTTTTACTCATTTTTATTTTTCTCCTTTCAATTCTTATGGTAAAATTTCAGTAGGTTTCGCAGTTAATATTCGTCTGGGAAAAGAACCGTAGTTACGCTTCTATCCCACTCCGTAATAATCCAGATGGTTCCTTCATCGGAGTCATCATGTTTATAAACAGCGAGTATGCGTTCTCCGTACAGGACTGCTTCATCATTTTGCTGTTTGTCTTCTTTTGTAATGTCGCCCCAGTCCATACGGACGTATCGTTCGAGAGATTTCCAGACAAAGTTGTAGAACTCTCTGTTTGTAGACATCTTATCGCTTACACTTTTTGTTGCAACAAGACGTCCGAGCTTCATAGACATTTCAGCCATTTTGTCATCCTCCGATATCCAAGTATCGAAAACCAGCGTTTAATTTCTCAGATAGATCGCTCTCTGCCATTTTTTTCTCCTTTCAAAAATATAAAGAGGACGCTAACCGATGAAAGCCAGCGTCCTCAATCTTTGATTTGTTACCTTGCGTACTTTTCGGCAAACTCATCCTCATTGAGAGTGACATACATCTCTCTCAGATAGGCCTTCACGCCGGTCTTTTCGTTCGGAGTACCCTCCTGAGATCTCCAAGGGCGGGGGTTGATGACCATGTCGACAGACTGAATATCAGCCGAATCGAGCTTGTGAACCTCGTCCTCCGTCAAATCGGTCTGGTTCTTCCGGGTGACGAGAACGATATGCGGGGGATAGTTTCTAAAGTTCACTGCCACCTGGATGTAGTAGCGAACCGGATCGCCCTCCTCCCGAGGGGGACGGAGTTTGACGTTCCAACCGTCACGAATCATCTGCTGAGCGAAGTCCTCGTCCTCAATCTCAACGCAGAAGTTACGCTTTCCTTCGCGGTTGTACTTGCTCTCTTTGCCAGCAAAATTCCTGAAGAAGATTCTGGCGTCCTCGATGGCAATAAGGCCACCTTTGATCATTCGCAGCATTTCTTAATGTTCCTTTCTTTATTATTGAATTTTGTCAGCCAAGCTGGATACTGACGCCGGGGCGCTTGGGACGAGACTCGACGTCGCGATAGGCCTGAAGCTCATGCATCGTGCCAGCATGCTCAAGACGAAGGTCCGAAAGCTGGCCTTTCAGCTTTTCGTTCTCGGACTCCAGCGTGCGCATCTTGTCATAGTCGCGGTACGCTTCGTACTCGGCCGGGTGCTCCATGACGTACTTCTCGAAGTTCCGAGACTTTTCAGCCTCTTCGCGCTTCTCTCCGCTTTCGACGTAGGAAACGCAGGCAAGAGAGCCGCCGAGGCCAAAGAAGCCAAGGACCATGGAGCCGATAGTCAGGATGTTGATGATTTTGTTGTTCATTGGAAGTTCTCCTTTCATTTTTAAGACGCTTTTGAGCATCATTTTTTATCTCACGTCAAACGCCGTTGTGTTTGCCTCCCATGGGCTATCATCCCACGGAGGGTCGAGGTCCTCCCAAGGCGGAACATTGGGTTCCTTCTTGATGTACGGATCATCGGAGACGAACCATTCGAGATCTCCGTACTTGGAAATATCTTTTGCGGCGGCATCGACGAGGGAGTCGTAGTACCTTCGGTCAATGTCGTCCTGCTTTTCAAGGACTCTGACCATCTCGGATTCCAGCCACCGATACCCTTTTGAGCCGGTTGCGGCGGCATAACTCTTTTCGCCAGTCTTGGTATTGACTGCCTCACGAAGAAGCACACCGCCTCCGCATCCAGGCTTGATTGGGCAGAACTGTCCGACTTTTCCTATAAAGGTATAGTCGTGACCGGCGGCAATCGCCTTGAGCAAATCCTCATCGGAATATCCAGGAAGGATTTGTTTCGGAAACGTAAGACCGTCTCTGTTCTGGTCCCAGTTCTTGATCTTCTTACGGATAAGCAGTTCTTTCTCTTCTTCGGACACGTCCGGAAGATTTTCGTTCATGTCAAGGTATAACGCTGTGCTGACCGATTTGGTTTCGCACATATCCTCGAAGCAAATATCTTCCTTGGTGAAGAGCTTCTTGAACACGTACGGAATCTGGAACTGAGTACCTGTCGCCGTCCATTCTCCCGCATGCTTTCCGTCCTCATACTTGGCTATGTAGACGGCGTCGTTTACGAGACACATACGGTCGTAGGTAGCCTCGTGCTCAAAGGTGTAGCCGTACATGCTACCATACGTCTGGACAAACTTTATGATTTCGGGAGTGGCGTCCGGAATCTTAATGGAGTCCGTCTTGATGTGCGCAACCGTAAAGCCCCGTTTCTGAACCTCATGCTTGAGGTTGATCATAAACAGGGCTCCGCGCTTGGCCACGATGTTGTCCTTGTTCCGAATATCACGGAAAGCATTCTCGAAGTTTGCCGATGTCAGACCGTAGACGGAGTTGATAGCGATTTTCAGAGCTTGAGCCAGGTCGGAAGCCGCTCCTTCGTCCGTCAAATACTTTGCCAAGGCACCGTTCAGCATCTTCTTTGCCTTATCGAAGTCCTTGTGCTTGATGGCGACACGGGCATCTCTGATTTCCTGGAACCTGGCTGTGTACGTCGGACCGAAGAGGAGTTCGGCGATGATGCTTGAGGGATGCATGGACGCAATATCCAGCAGTGCGACATGTCCGTACATACCGGGTTCGGCATAGACATAGCCGCCTTCTCCAACTTCTTCGCCACGATACGTGGAGACTCCGCTTTCGTACTTGTAGCCAGGGAAGATGGGACGGTTCTTTTTGTCAAAGACGGTGAACTGGTCAAATTCCTCAGGAGCAAGAATGGCCTTGAAGCTATCGCTTGTGCCTTGGTCAATTTGGGAGACGTCTCCCATGTCTCGATACTGGAACTGGTCCTGCGGCTTCTTAGCCCCACCAAATATAATTCTGGTGGTCAGGCTGTTGGTGGTGTCGTTGACCGTCATTCCAGCCACGTCAGCCAGGATTTCGCGAGCCACAAAGTCCGCTTTTCTGGCAAAGAATACGGCTTCGGTGGCGATGACATCGTTGTCGCAGTATTCCGCAACCTTCGGCCAGAGCTCTTTTGGGACAGGTTGATCCCAGGGAAGACCGAGCTCCTGATGATGAATCCCAAGCTCGATTTCCCACTTCTTCAAGCTTTGCTTCTTTGAACAGAAGTCATACACGTCCGTATGCGATACGTTGTAGGCCTCTCCAAAGAAGCAATTGTTGCTTTTTGACTTCTTTTCGCTTCCGATGATCTTCTGCGAAAGGTCATAAAGCTGAGCCTCAGAATATCCCATGAGTCTGGCATAGAGCATGTGGTTATCATACCGTCGGCAGTTGAAGCCAACGAGCTTGAACTTCATCAAGCCCTCAATCTCCTGAGGAGTCGGGTTGATCATGCGTACTGGTTTCTGGAGAACACCGGACTTGATTCTCTCCAAATACTCGTCGATATTGGAAATATCAGGTTCGATGAACTTCCAGTTGACCAAGAACAGATTAGGGAAGACCTCTACGTCATAAAAGACCAGCTTGTCCTCACTGCTCTTAGCCGGGGGTGCGGTTTCGGCGGACTTAAACGGCATTTTGCTTACGACCTTGATGCAATAATCCGCATTGTTGGTGCTGTTGGCCGCGAAGACCAAAACCGCATTCTCCATGTCGGTCACATCATAGACCAAGCCGCTGTTATAAGCGTCCGTCAAAATTTTGTAGATAAAGTCGATACTCGGCTTAGTGTTGGCATGAATCTCTTTGTTGAGATTCCGTTTGATTTGTTCCCTAAGACCTTTCTCGCTTTGAACTACCTTTGCGTTTACCACTTTGCTTTCTCCTTTCAATGGCAAACCAGAGCTTATTGTAGCGATAGGCCGGTTGTTGCATTTGGTCAGCTTTCGACGCAGAGAGCTGTTTCCGGTGAAGACCTTTACCTCGATGTGGTCGGCAAAGACACGGCTGAGTTTTGATGGATCTCCCGTGTAAATATAATGGAGATGTATCCCACAACCGCTCTTACTGAGTTCCGCGTAGGTCTCGGGCCATTTGCTTGCCTCCGCCAAATTCTTCTCAAATGACTTTTCGCCGTTCTCGTCCGGAATATCAAAGTCAATGACTATGTGATTCTCCGGAAGGCGAACATAGTGAAGTTTCGTTGGGTCAATTCTTGACAGAGTTTGCGTAACTCGCTCCCATTTTTCCATCGGAGTTCCGGATGAACTGGCATACTGCGCCAAGCAGTATGAATATTCTCGGTCGAAAACCGACGTTTTTGCGTCCTCAAACTGAATGAGATAGCGTTCTGGCTCCGTCTTTTCGGTTGGAGCCGGCTGCTCCTCAAATTTCTCAGTTCTAAAGCCGCTATAGTAACTTCGAACTCGTGTTCCGTCCTCAAGAGTGTACCGTTCGCTGTAATCGCGGAAATAATTTTTCAGTTCCTCTTTGAACGCGCGCTGACCCATGGGATACAAGACCCTTGCCTCCTCGTTGTAGGTCTTATACATCTCCCAGGCGGCCTTCAACGACGTTCCATTATCGCGTTTGAACACAAGATACGAATCCGCAACAAAATTATAGAAGTCGTTAGAAGCGCCAAGCATCGCTATCGGAATGTAATCGTCATAATAAGACGGGTCTTCGAGGTAAACATCCCGGCATCTCGATGCGATGGGTCCAAGTTCGAAGTCGATTTGCTTCATGATAGTCTTGTACTCTTTCGGGTCAACTTTTTCTCCGGTAGGGGAGACGTCAATCAGCCTTCGAATGAGACCTGACTTGGCGTTTGTAATCTTCACCGGTTCATTTGTTCCCATAAACAGAAACGCCTTAAACCGGTTTGAATATGTTGACCTGAATTTTTCATTGACCGTCATGAGCTCGTGCGAAATAAGGCTGTTAAGTCGCGTATTGTCCTCGATGCGGCTCAAATCGCCATCGTGCTGGATTGCAACAAGAGGGTTACTCCTGAATGCCTCCAATGCAAAAACATTACTCGACGAACCGAGCGCCTTTGCATCGAAAACAGAGTAGTAACCCTCAAAAAGCTTTTGAATGATGTTCAGAACGGTGGATTTACCAGTTCCCGCGGCTCCATAGAGAACCATAAACTTTTGAAGTTTCTTGGAATCTCCCGTCACAACAGCGCCGATACACCATTCAATTTTGTGACGTTCTTCCGGAGCATACAGCGTACTCATAAGCTTGTCGTAGGCTTTGAGTTCGCCGTCTTCGAGAGGATAGCTCAGCATCTTACTGGCGTAATCTCTCTTTCCGGTCTTTGTGTTTGAAAATATCAGTTTCTCGTCAAGCATGTGGAACTGGTCCTTCATCTGCTTCTGACAATATTTGTGCCAGGTGTCGATGATTCCGGTTTCCGCGTCCCACATGTGCATGACTCGAATGTTGTCGTCGAAGCGTTTGCGGTTTTCCTCAGCGTAACGATCCAGTTCACGGTCGATCAAGTCGACCGCATCCTGCTCATCAGTCGACCATAACCCCCGGTCTTCGATCCAAATGGCGTAGAAGTCACCGCCTCTTATCATCAAGTCGTTAGACTTTTTGATAATGAATTTAGGGTAGATCTCAATGACGCCACGCTTTGAAGTACGCGTTGCTATCACTAAGAAATCCAACATTGAACCGCTTACACCTCGTTGTCTCCTTCAAGTGCCTTCAGCCGGTCTTCGAGTCCGCTGATTTTGGCGTCGTACTTGAGCTTTTCCCACTCGTTGAACACCACATAGGCGATCGTCATCACGGAAAGCAAGCCGAGCTTTCGATTCACTTTTCCGAGACGCTTGACCTGCCGGCCAAGTACAGCCGCGTCTCGCTGGCATGCATCCACATTGAGGTTTACAACCGTACAGAGATCCTCCAAAGTTCGGACAGTCATGCTTTTGATTTCTTTAACTACTTTTTCTTTTGCCACGGTTAGAAACTCCTTTCATTCATGAACTCGTGCAGGTAGTAGTTCATTTGATACCATATTTCAACGTTTCGCATATCCCTTGGAGGGTTGCTTATCGTGAATAAACCGCCTTCGCCGTTCGGATAATAGTCGCGATTTAGAAAACGCCTAATGGCATAATCGACCCAATTGGAGTCGAACCGGGAGTCGTTCATAGATCCGATGCCGAGACTTGTCAGCATAGTCCAAAACCACTGTCCGGTTCTGTCTCCAATATCAGGGTCACTCATGATTTGCGACTCCATCCTCGATGCGAGGGCCATGATCATTTCCAGAACGCTGCACGGTCTGTCGTCCAGCAAAGACGCGACCATGGCTTCTGGATATCCTTGCTCGTGACCGAACCGATACCTAAGCTCTACGCCGTCTTCGGCCCGGTTCCCGTCCATCGGAATCAAATATGTGAACTCCGTCTGGTACAGCCGTTCGAACAAGTTGATGTAGGTTTGCTTAGAATATCTGCTGTCGACCACAAGCTGATACAGCCAGTCAAAATACTGGTCATTGAGCTCGCTTTTGGTCAAATGTTATCCTCCTCTTTCATGCAACGAGTTCAAAAACTCGTCAAAAGTGTCGAGACTTTTCAAAATCTCGTAGTCGATGCCCTTTTTATCATTTCGGACATATACGGAGTCGTCCTCAAATTCTCCGAAATGGTGCAGCGCATCTCCAAACATTTCTTCGACATTGTCAACGACAACGCCGTTTACGTCTGATACAACGCCGTCCGCATAAAGGGTATAGCTAACCCGGGCATAACCGAGTTCTCCGAACTCCAAAGGCGCTATGACGTACGGCCCGTCATCACTTTTTTCAGGAGTCGATTCTGCCTTGGGCGGAACAACCGACCTCGAATAGTCGGTATATCCGCGTTTCCTGGCTATTTCTTCGGCCTTTGCGGAATCACTACCAGGAGCAGTTTTCTCTTTTTCCTTTGGCTCAGAGAACATTGCCCGATTTTCTTCCAGCTCTTGACGGCAAGCCTCAAGCTCTTTGGAGATGGCCTCTTTTTGTGCGGCGTAAGTGCTCTTCACAGAGTCAATCTCCTCCTGAGCGATGGCCTCGTACTTATCTTTGATGAGATACCAAACCGTGGCGCCGCCGGCCGATGCGCCGAGAACAAGTCCGAGGAGAAAACTGAACTTACTCTTCATCCTCAGTCTCCTCCTCGTCTTTAAGGCTCATGACCGTCATAGCAAGGCTACCAAAGAGGAGAGCGGCACTCAGCAGGATTCCACCAGCGATATGCCTTCTCCTTTTGCTGTTGAGGACGTAGTCCAAAGTGGATATAAGACCTTCAAATCCTTCCATCGTGCCACCTCAAACTATCAGCAAAACGACGCCGCTGATGAGGCAGACACCGGAAACCGCCGAAAGCGTGTAAGACAGAAGCTGACGTAAAACCTTCTTTTTCATTACAGTAACCTCCTTAGTTATAACTTGAGAAGTAGTGATTTCCAACCTGGAACATCGGGACTCCATACTGGCTGTAATGACCGGCGTTGAAAAATATCACATCGTAATTGGTGCGGTTATCGAGTTCCTCTATAACAAGTTGAACGATTTCGTCCATGACATAGCAGCGATCAACACGGCCATTCCACATGGAGCTGAACTGATTTCTTTGATAGATGACCCCTCGAATGCTGTTCGGGAATTCACCTCCAAAATCGGCACGATTCAAAACCGTGTCAATAACGAGCCGTTTCCCTTCCTCGGGTTCTCCTTCGGCTTCAGCCATTGTGAGCAAAGCCAGAAGCTCAATATCCTCTTTGGAGACGGACTCGCTTCTTTTCGGCTCCGTGTCTTCGGGGATTGGATTCGCTGCGTCTGTTTCCAAAATATCCTCGTCAACAGGAGGCATTGTATCCTCTACGAGCTCAGATGTAGGAACTTCAACCTCTGTCACAAACACGAGCGTTTTTGCTTCCAAGTCCATGCCCGGCTCAGAAAGTATGTGGTCCGCCGGAATATCGGAATACTCCGTTTCACCCGCATCGTATGTAAACGCGGCGCAAAAGGAAGTGGCCGCTGCGAATGCGACCACAAATGCGATAAGTTTTTTCACTTTTTCTCACCTCAAATATACTGATGAGTGGCCACCTGATCGAGGATGCTTCCGACGCAGTTGAAGTCCAGAATTACGGACCTCTCATAGCCGTTGATGAAGTCCGCGGAGTCGCGGTGACGATACACGTCCATGAAACCGAAGTCCACGAAGTTATCGCCGTCCGGATTCTTTTCGTCATAGACCCATCCGACTATAGCGCCTGCCTTAGTTCTCGGGAAACCAAGCAAGTCATATACCTCGTTGAGAAACAGATGCCCTCTCGCACGAAGCATGTCATTGGCCTGACTCTGGCGGGCTTTCAGGTAGTACAGATTCTGCTCGGGGTCCTTGTGCCAATCCGGATGGGTTTCGTCGAAGATTTTGGCATACGGGCTGTACTTGTTTGGATCGTAGTCATCGGCAACGACCTGAGCCGTTTCCTTCTTTGTCTTGCCGTCCTCGGTGGATGTCTCTATTTCCTGAGCCTTGATGCCGTAGCGAAGCTCTTTTTCGACCTGTTCGCCGAACCTCTCGACAACGCGACCGCGATAGTCCTTAAAGGCTTTATCGACGGCCGCGGCATAAGCAGCTAAGGCGACATTCCTCTTTCTCGTGATGTTATGACCAACGAGGATGCTGGCTATGGATGCCGCGCCAAGGAGTACGGATGTTCCATATATCTTGGCAAACTTCACGCCGGTCTGGGCATAGACAACGGTCAGATCCTTTTTCTTGTCCTCTTCCGTATAGCTCTCGCCGCCGGCCGTCTTTCCGTTCTCTCCGGCCTCATGGATGACGTCAAGCTGCTTATGGGCCTCTTCAGCAACCTTTGCGGCTTTGATGGTTGCCTTGCAAGCGAGAACGGCGCTTGCGACAGAGCCGATGATTCCTGCCGCGACCAGAATCTCGGGGCTATGCTTCTGGATGGCGAAGCCGGCCTTATGAATTCCGCGGCTCATCTTGAGCATAAACTTATTTTTCATGGGAAAGTTCTCCTTTCAAAATATAAAGGTTTATTCTTCGCAATCAGCGTTTGCGAGTTCACGCATGTATTCGTAATACTCGGCCTCGGTGGCGAAAAGCATCCACTTTCCGTTTACAAGACCTCTGTAACCGTTCGGGACATGATAACCACGCATTTGTAATTCCTCCTTAGGTTATCTGGGCGGTTCGGGGAAGAGACAGAATATATCCGCCGTGAACTCGAACCACACGTGCGTCACGTACATCGGTCCAGCCATACTTATTGGCCGGGAAGCCGGCTGTGCAGGTCACTCCGGCCATGTCGAACAAGTCGGCGACACTTGCCATCCCGTATTGATCGATAGCATCTTCAATGTTATCGAGAACGGCTTCGGCATCGCCTCTCGTCTCAAAGACGATATCGTCGAAGTCAAATCCGCTTGTTCTTGGCCGTGCGTATTCGCGGCGATCATCCCGTCTGTCATCCCAATATCTTTGGTATGAGGCAGATGATCCGCCGGATTTTCTTCCACCACCGACGCGTCCGGTTTCTCCAAAAAGAACAATACTGACCACATCGGCAATTGCCCGTTTGATTCCAGGGATGATAACGTCATTGACGATATAGCTCTTGACGTTATTCACATCATCCGGAACAAAGATGCCAGCAATCTTACGAGCTTCGCTCTTCTTTTTGGTCTTGGCGTTTCCGCTCACGACTTTGTCAAATTTCTTTTCCTGGGATTGATCGCCATTTTGATTGATTCTGGCGCTGTGAGAATTGTTCGGGTAATCTTCAGGCATTCACATGACCTCCTTCGCCTGGAAAAAACGAAAAGGGAAAACACCATGTTTCAGGTGCTCTCCCTTTGTCGAACTTCTCGATATTTTGTTTTGTCAGGGTCTTTTGGATCACTTGTCCTGCTGCTGAGTCTCAGACTCGGCCTCATCGTCCTGATTGGCTGCGGTCTCCTTGGCCAGCTTCCGCTTGGCGCGCTTCTCGGCGATGAACCGGATGAGCTTCTTACCACCGTCGATAACGACGTAGGCAAGAAAACCTCCAATCGCCCCCGCGATGACGCCGGCGACGTCGCTGTCGCAGGTTTCCGCAGATCCGTCTTCAGGCATATCAACGATGCCGGTTTCCTCGATTCCACAGGTTTCCATTTCAGTGTTTTCCATTTGTATATTCTCCTTTACAAAAATAGATTTTTTATCGGAGTGTCCTCCATAACAGAAAATGCAAAATTTGCGGAAGACTACCAGTGGTACTTCGGCGGATTATGATGGCCCAGAACGCAACACTTTCTTCCGGTTTCGTCGGGCGGGTCTACTACCCACTGCGGGTCCAAATCGATGTATCCCTTGTCGATGTCCCATCCAAGAGAATCACCAACACTGCTGTCGACTTCGGGAAGGCCGAGTTCGGTGTAAAACTCGTTCAAAGATAGATTGACCTCATCCCTCATTTGTTTGTTAAGCCGGTTTTCCGCCTTTCTGATAGCATTTATGTCCGACCAGAAACGTCTTCCACTCAAAGGGTCAAGAAACAACGTATCTCCAAAGCCAGTGTCGATGATGTCACTGTCTTTAAGGACCGGATGCTTAACTATCTGCTCCTGGGCGACCGCTTGCCGAATTTCCTGCTCTTTTTTCTCTCCGACAACTTCCACGGCCTTTTCCTGATACTCTTTGAGAGCTGTTTCGGAAAGGGTGTAAGCAGCCGTCAAAGCCGCGTTTCGGCGAAGATTGACGGAGCTCGCTCCTATGAGACAGGCCACGGAAAGACTTCCAGTAACAGCCGCCGGAATATAGCATTTCCAGGTTGCCTTAACGACCTCTACCGGCTTGAGCTTCCTGTCCTCATCGAGGCTCTTCTTTTTCTCCTCGATACAACGCAAAGCCTTGGGTGTTGCCGACACAGCCGTAACCGTAGTGGCAATCATTCCGGCAATCCCGATTCCCGTGAGAATTTCCGGGCTGTGCTTCTTGATGGATCTGGTCATTTCTTTAATGACGCGAGATACCATTTGCTTGTTCATATTTGCCTCCTTAGTTTGTTGAAACTTTGTACCGCCATTCCT
>CANRPK010000031.1 GCA_947632455.1 uncultured Bacilli bacterium | reverse complement strand
CTCCAAATGGAGGCCGCCAGTATTGGGCCTTACAGGCCTTAGCGAAAAACCACGCCTTGAAGACGTGGATTTTTATTATTAAAAAGATAAGCGTGAGTTAGTTACTTTTTGTTATATTTTTATTTATAAAAATTTTTAAACCAAACATCCACCAAACAACCATACCAATAAACTGAATTTACATAAATTATAAGTGGGATAGCATAATGCTATTTCTAATTAAATGTTTATAAATGCTAAATAGAAAGGGGAATATGATTTGCATAATAATAAAATAATAATTCTTATAACCTTTCTTGCAACTATTATTTTAATAGCTGTAGGTTATTCTACATTTGCTACTGATTTCACTATTAATGGGACTACCGAAATCACTGGTGAATGGGATGTTAGAATAACCAATATAACTGCTATTCAAGTTCCTGATGGCTGTGATGCTGGAACGCCAACTTTTACTAAAGATACTATTAATTTTTCAGCGAAGCTTAATAAACCCGGTGATGAAATTATTTATGAAGTTACCATAGAAAATTTGGGAACCATTGATGCCGAATTGCAAACTATAATATTTACTGAAGAAATGGATGGAATAGAAGAAATTAATTATACTACTTCGGAACTTAAAAAAGATTTAAATGTTGGTGATTCAACTACTTTCAATATTATGGTAACCTATGTTAAAAATACTGAAAGTATTCCCGAGACTAAAACCAAAACACTAAAAGGGATAATTGAATATGTTCAAAAAGAAACCTCTTAAAAATAAACAATTATTTTTTCTTTTGATCATTTATACCCTAAGTCATATCTTCTTATATACGAATACTTATTATATTAATTTTATTAATCCATTATTTTGGTTAAGCTTTCTAATTCTTTTTTATCATCAAGATTTAAAATTACTAAATAAAAAAGAAATTAATAGTACACTAATTATATCTATTATCTTTTTTATACTTTATCTAGCTAGTGGTTTTATTTTAGGCTTTAATAAAAGTCCTTATAACCATTCAGTAATTAGTATTATCAAAAATTTGTGGAAAGTGGTTTTACCTATATATGGTCTTGAAATAGTACGTTATAAGCTTATTAAAAGTAATCAAAATTATTTTTGGATTAGGGCTTTAATAACAATTATTATCATTATAAGTGAGATTAATTTTAAAGCCCTTTTTCTATCTCATAATCTTATTTTGTATCATTATCTTATTTCAGTAATTATTCCAATTATTGCCCAAAATATTTTATTTACTTATCTATCTTTAAATTCCCATTATGATATTCCCATAATTATTAGACTATTTAATGAAGTACCTAAGTTCTTTTTACCTGTTATTATTTATAGTAATTGGTTTACTGAAGGTTCATTTTCAGTAATTAAAACTTTAATTACTTACTATATATATAAATACTTTATTGTTAATAACATAACTATAAAACATTTTCCAAATTTAAACCTAAAACTTTATCCCTTAACTATTATTGCCTCTATTCTATTAGTATTATTTATGCTTGGTATATTTCCTTATAAACCGATGGCCATTCTATCAAATAGTATGAATCCCACTTTTAGAAGAGGCGATATCATAATCTATAAAAAAGAAGAAAATATTATTCCTGGCAATATTATAGTCTTTAAATATGAAAACCAACTTATTGTTCACCGAGTTATAGGTATAAATGAATATTACATTACTAAAGGAGATGCTAATAATACTGTAGATTATATAAAAATTTCCAAAAAAGATATAAAAGGGGTTTATCAATTTTCTCTCAAATATTTAGGCTATCCTTCTATTTGGTTAAATGAATTTTTTTCTAAGGAGAATTAAATTGCTAGAAAAAAATAAAAAAATAATAATTATTTTAAGTACTATTCTTTTAATAATAATTCTTTTAGCATTATATATTAATAAAAATATTTCCCAAAATAAATTAAATAAAATAAATAATAAAACATATTATGAGGTTACTTTAAAACCAAGTATTTATTTTCCTAATGATAAAATAAAAGCTCATAATTATTATATTGCTAGTTCAATTAAAAGTATTGATATTTATTTTAACTATTATTTAAAAAATAAAGAGATTACTAATTATTCTTATGATATTACAGCCACTTTAAAAAGTTATGCTGATAATGGAACTAAATTAGTTTGGACTAAAGATTTTAATTTAAAAAATATAAATAATATAAATGCCAAAGAAATTAATATAAAAGAAAATTATAATTTAGATTATGAATATTATGTTAATTATATTAAATCTTTTCAAGAATATTATAATATTAAAACAGAAACTTATTTATATGTAAAACTTAATATTAATATTAATGACAAAATTAAACCTTATATTTCATTAACAATTCCTTTAAGTGAAAATGTTATTGAAATAACAATGAAAGAAGATAATTCATTTTTAGAAAATAATACTCCAAATATTGATCTAAATAAAATAATAAGTTTTATTTTTATAGGTATCATTATTATCCTTTTAATAAGTAAAATTTTATTCCATAAAGAAAATGAAGATGCTATCTTAAAAGAATATCAAGACATAATTATAACTATTCAAAATAACCCTAATATAAATGATAATAATATTATATATTTAACCAATTTAAAAGATTTAATTAATATAGCATTAAATAATAATACAAATATTTTTAATTATCAAAATAATTACTACATTATTATAGATAATACTTATTATACTTATATTTTAAAAAATATAAAAAGACATAAAGAATGATTTTATGTCTTTTTAAATACTATATTTTATTTTTATATTCACTTTTTAAAATACTCTCTATTTCTTCAGGTTTTTCCTTACAACCATTAACAAGCCATTTTTTAATAATTGCATTAAGTCCTGCTTTAAAAAATTCCATATGATAATCTATATATTTATCATCATATAGTTTTTTGGATAAATGATAATCATAATCTTTAATAATAAAATTTTGATCCATTTTTAATTTAAAATAAGTTTTATAAAATATTTGATTATCTTTTATATGTTTAAATAGTTTTAAAAAATTATTTGAATTATGATTTGTTTCTCTTTCTTCTTGATATAAAGAAAAAACATCTTGCTCTAATTCTTGTCCTATCTGATCGGCTAAATCATAAATATCAAGATAATTAACATAAAAAGTAGAGCGATTTATTTTCGCCAGTTTACAAATATCCGTAACAGATATTTCATTTATTTCGTTAGTTTGTAGTAAATTTATAAATACTTTACTAATTTTATCTCTTGTTTCTTTTCTTCTTTTATTATTTGGGGTATTCATATATTAGCTCCTTTTAATTAGACAAATGTCTATAAATTGTTGATTGTATTTCTTTTCCTAAAAGATTATACTAAAATTGTAAAAAAAAGACAAGTGTCTAGTTATTTAAAAGGAGTGATTATATGTCTAAAATCATAGATGCTAATAAAAAAATTGAAAATGCGGTTGTTAAAGGATACCAAAAAATTGAGGACACAGTTGTAGATAGCTACAAGAAAGTTGAAGATAAATTTGTTGATACTTTCTTAAAAAAAGATGGCGAAACAATCGAAGAAGCAAAGATGAGATTACAAAAAGAACAAGAAAAATTAAATAAATAAGGAGAAAATTATGAAAAAAGAAACTTTATTAGAAATTATTCTAGGAACTATTGGTGGCTTAGTCTTTGCAATAGGTTTGACGATGTGTTTAATACCTGAATGGGATTTATTAAAGGCAGGTGTTGTAGTAACAATTTTAGGATTTATCATTCTACTTTGTATTATTCCTATATATAGAAGTAATCATCCTAAAAAAGAACATGCCCCTATAAATTGGGGAATAGTATTTACTTGGTTAATAGGAATAGTTGGAGCTTTAGTCATGGGCTTTGGTATGAGTAAAGTTATGGTTGGTAATCCATCAAAAACTGATTTGTTAATAGGTATCGCAACAGGCATTGTTGGTTTACTTGTATGTGTATTTAACTACCCAATATATTCTTATATAAAAAGTAATAAAGATTAGTTTTATTGGAAGAGTATTCTTCCTTTTTTCTTTTAATGCTATAATTATATATATTTAGAGGTGTGATATGAAAAAGATCCTAAACAAATTATTTATTCCTAATAAAATAATTGGTTTCATTATATTTAACTTAGCATTTGGCTTACTAATTTATGTTTTTAGTTTTCATTTAGAAGATACACCACTTGCTTATATAAGCTATCTTTTATCTACCTATGCTTTAATTATATTTTGTATTTGGTTTTTCAAAATATGTAAATTTAGCAATAAAGCTATTAAAAAATCTAAACCTTATAAATTGTATCAAGAACATAAACTTTTAATAACTAAACTTAATCTAATATTTGCTACTTTATTTCATTTTATTTATGGTATTTTTAAACTAATCTTAGGATTATATTATATGTCTTGGTGGTTTATTACTTTTGCTCTTTACTATCTAATTTTATGCTTAATGAAATTAAATATTGTAAAAGACCTAAAAAATGAAATAGGTAAAAATCTAATCGAGGAATATAAAAAACTAAAATTAACAGGTATCATTCTTTTATTATTAAATTTAATATTATCAGGTATAATAATTCTAATCATTAAACAAAATCAAGAAATAACTTATAAAGGATTTATTATTTATATAGTTGCTATATATGATTTTTATTTAATAATTAGTGCCATAATAAATGTTATTAAATATCGAAATAATCATAGTCCTCTTTTAGCATCAACTAAATGTATTAGCTTGACTGTTGCAATGATTTCAATGATTTCTTTGGAAGTTGCCATGGTATCCCAATTTGGTTCCCATAATCCGACATTTAAAATTCTAATGACTAGTATAATGGGCTTTGTAATATGTTTAATAAATACCACTATGTCTATATACATGATAATTAAAGCTAATCACAATATTGTTAGTAAGAAACAATAGCTATTTTTTAAATTTTATTATATCCGTAATATATACAAAAGCTTTAAAACAAATTGCTAAATAAACAATTAGTTTTTTTGTTATTATTTTTGATTTAAATAGAAAGTCTTGCTAAAATTTTTTTATGGATGTAAAATTATATTGCAATAAATAAGTATAGGAGAGAATAATGACAAATAAATCAGAAAAAAATATATTTTTAGCTTTTATATTAAATATCGGCTTTTCCATCTTTGAATTTATAGGTGGTGCCATAACCAATAGTGTTGCTATAACCTCAGATGCTATCCATGATATTGGTGATGCCCTTAGTATAGGTGTTTCTTACTTTTTAGAAAAAATAAGTAAACGTAAGCCTAATAATAAATATACTTATGGATATATAAGATATTCTGTAATAGGAAGTTTAATCACAACTATAATCTTATTATTAGGTTCTTGTTTTGTTATTTATAAAGCTATCTATAAAATAATAACTCCTGAAGATATAAATTATAGTAAAATGATTATTTTCGCAATAATTGGGGTTTTAATTAACTTTATGGCTATGTATTTTACTAAAGATGGTACTTCACTAAATCAAAAATCTGTTAATTTACATATGTTAGAGGATGTTTTAGGTTGGCTTGTTATTTTAGTGGGAGCTATCATCATGAAATTTACTGATTTAAAATTAATAGATCCCGTTTTATCTATTGTAGTTGCGCTCTTTATCTTAATGAATGCTATTTTAAATTTTAAATCCATTTTAGATTTATTTTTAGAAAAAACTCCCAATCAAATATCCATTGATGAAATTAAAAATCATGTTTTAAATATAAAAGGAGTAAAAGATATTCATCATATTCATATTTGGAGTATTGATGGCTATAATAATTATGCGACTATGCATATAGTAAGTGATAGTAAAGAAAACAATATTAAAGAATTAGTTAAAGAAGAATTAAAAGAGCATGGGATATGCCACACCACTATTGAATTAGAAACTACCAATGAAAATTGTCATGAGAAAAATTGCCAAATAAATCCTCCTAAATTAGAACATCATCACCATCATTAAACCAAAATCCTAATTTGACAACCTTTTTTAGTTATGCTATAATCTAAACAATTTCGGAGGGGTTATGGAAAGAAATAATTATGGCAAAAAAACTATAACTTTAGTAGATAATTTACAAACTTTAGCCGATTTGCATTCTTTAGAAAAAATAGGTGCTGGTCATGATGGTATTGTTTATCGCTATGGAAATAAAGCTATCAAAGAATTAAAATATGATATTGAAACTCGTAAAAAATTATCTTTAATGACTTTTGAAAAAGCTCAATCTTTTGTTAAATATTCAAATGATTTTAAAAGATTAATCGTACCTCAAGCTATCTTCTTAGATGAAAATGGTTCTTTTTGTGCTTATTTAATGAATTATATTGATAAAATAGATTTTATTAAATATCCTTTTAATACTATTACATTATCTACTTTTTTAAATGCAATTTATAATTTATGGGATGATTTTAATCTTTTAAATAAAATGCAAATAATCGCTAATGATATTAATCCAAGTAGTTACTTACTTGATGATAATTTTCTTCATTTATGCGATACTGATAAATATATAATGCGTACTAGTAATACTACTATTTATAATCGTGAAAAGTTTAATTATATGATTGCTAAACTATTATATTTATTAATGTATGATAAAAATAATGGTAAAGAAAATCTTAAAAGTTTAAATAATTGGGTAAGAAAACAAGCAAATAATCAAAGCTTTTTAAAAAAATTAACTGAAGAATTAACCCCTATATCTAATGAAACATTACCCGAATATACGGCTTATTTAAAAAGAAAGCTTACAAAATAAGTTATAAAATATAATAAAACTTGTCAAACTACTTAATTTATTATAAAATAAGGGTGTGGTGATAAAAATGGGACAAGTTTATGATCATGTCATGTTATATAAAAAGAAATTCCCTGGTGGAGTTACTTGGTGGAGATTAAAAAAACATAGTAAAGTAGTCGAGGATCATTTAAATCCTGATGAACATGTTATATATGCTTTTGCTGGCCAAAAAAATGATAAATTTTATGATTTAACTTCTACCGCGGTAATTGCCATAACTAATAAAAGAATTTTAATTGGTCAAAAAAGAGTTGCATGGGGTTATTTTTTAAGTAGTATTACTCCTGATTTATATAATGATATGCAAGTATATCAAGGATTAATATGGGGAAAAATAACCATAGATACTGTTAAAGAAGTCGTGGTAATTACTAATCTATCAAAAGACTCTCTAAGAGAAATCGAAACTGAAATTTCAGAATTTATGATGGAAGAAAAGAAAAAGTATGCTATTAGAAAAGATAATGAATAAATTAAAAATAAATAAATTACAAGGCTTTCAATTATGTTTAATAATAATATTTATATTATTTGTCATATTTATTTTAATTCCCAAAAATTATACTAAAGAATATAAAGTAAATAATATAATAGTTAAAGAAACATATAATAAAAAAGATAAATATTATTATTTTACTTTAACTTATAAAGATATAACTTTAGATTTATTATTTGAATCTAAATATAAACAAAATCGTAATTTTATCAAAAAAATAAAAGTTGTAAAAGAAGATAATAATTTTTGCTTAATTCCTTCCGGTGAAACTTTTAACTTTTATCCAGTTTGTTATGATAATAATACTGAAACTAGTTATAATGCCATTAATACTACTTTAAAAAATAAATTATCTTCTAAGTATTTTTCTAAAAATAATTTAATAAGTACCTATCAAGATATAAATATATATAATAATGATTATTCTTATTTTATTTGGAACTATGATGGCTTTTATTACTTAAATTCTAAAGAAAATCAAAAAATAGATATCTTTAATAAAGAACAATATACTATAAACCTTATTGGTTATACTAAAGATTATTTAGTAGTCGCAGATTATGATTCTAATTATACTTTTAATAATTTTTATACTATAAATTTATCTAATGGTCATTTAAAAAAATATAAATTAAATCGTGATATCTATTTTGATAGTTATTATCCTGGTTATATTAAAAATAAATTATATATTGTTGATAGTAAAGAAAATGCTATGTATGAATTTAATGCTAGAAATGGTAAATTAGAAAAAGTATCAACTCGTATATATAAAGATAATAAATGGGAAGATATAAGTATAAAAACTTTAATAGCGAATAAAGAAAAATTTACTTTTAAAACTAATTATAATTATACATTAGAAGATAATACTCTATATTTAAAATATCCCAATAGTAAAAATAAAATATTAATTCAAAATAATATAACTAATATAATTCGTATTATGAATAAAGATATTTATTATTTAAAAGATGATGAATTATATCATTATAATCCTATAGAAGGCGAAGAATTATTATTAAGTTACTTTGAATGGAATTTTAATTATAATAATATAATATATATTAATTAACCTATTTAGACTTTTATCATATCCTATATTAGGAGTGATAAAGTTGAGCGAAAATAATACATATTTTACATATTATACCATTGAAAAAGGTGATAACCTTTATGAAATATCTCGAAAATATAATATAAATCCTAAATTACTAGCGGCTATAAATGGTATAAAAGATAATGAATATATTTACCCTGGACAAGAATTAATGATCCCAAAAAGTGGATATAGCTATTATATAACTGCCGAAGGAGATACTTTAGATGGTGTATCTACAGCCTTTAGAACTAACATAGAAAATTTATTAAAACATAATAAAACAATTTATCTTCTTCCAGAACAAATATTAGTATATAAAGATGGTCGCTAAAAAAAATATAGTTAATAACCCCTAAGTTATTAACTATTTTATTATGCTTTTAGGATAAGGCTTTCTCTCATCAGTTCTATATAAAAGATAATCAATAGATGTTTTGTAATAATCAGCAAGCTTATGTAATGTTTCAATCGGAATATTAATTTTTTCTAATTCATACTTACTATAATTTGATTGATCAATACTTAATAAAGCCGCAATATCCTTTTGAAATAAATCATGATCTTCTCTAATTTCCTTTAATCTATTCATTTTTAACACCCCTTAAAATATAGCATAGTTATATTTTAACTATTGACATATAGTTATATTTTGCCTATAATATAAAATATAAGTTAGAAATTTCTAATAATATTGAGGAAAGGAAAAAAGAATGAAAATAGAAAGGTTAGAATTAAGTAATAAAAAAGTAAAGATAGCATTTATAGTAGGAATAGTATTAACAGCAGTCTTATTTATAATGGTAAATTATTTAGTTACTAAAGCAAAGTATCGAAATACAGAAAGTGTAGATTTAGTAAAAGGGACAATTACATATAATAAAGCAGATTTAAATATAATAGCCATGTATCAAGAAAGCAGTTATGGTACAAATGGCTATAAACAAATAGATGATGTACCAACTGAAAAATATACATTAAGTAATAAAAGCTATTGTGAAGTTAGTAATCAAAAATTAGAAGATGCTCAAATTGAATATAGAGAAGGAGCAATATATGTAGGAAATATCAAAAAAAGAGGAACGAAATGCTACGTATATTTTGACTTAGATTATACATCAGATGATATGTTAGCAAAACTAGAAGCAACAAAACAAAGTACATATGAAAAAACAGCAATGCCAAATCCAATAACAGGACCATATAATGCAGAAACAGAAAATCCAGAACATAAAGAAAAATTATACACAACCGAAGATAATTATGGAACCAGTTATGTCTTTAGGGGAAATAATGAGGATGTGCATAACTGGGTAACATTTGCAAATCATACATGGAGAATAATCAGAATAAATGGAGATGGAACACTAAGATTAATATTCCAATGTAATGAACCAAATTGTACGGATACAACAGGAAGAGGAACCCAAATAGGCAGTAGTGCATATAAATCAGCACCATATGATGATAATACATATGTAGGATATTATTATGGTGAAGCAGGTCAAGAGACATATGAAGCAACTCATACAAATGACCATCCAAGCACAATAGCAGAAGCAGTAAACAACTGGTATACAGGCTCTGGGGAAATGGATAATTATACTAAATATTTAAGTGGAAGTACCGGATGGTGCAATGATCGAACAGTTGTAAAAAATATGTGGGGTGATTATAATGGAGATGGTACTGGTCAAACCGCAACAGGATATGCGCCAGCCGCCAGATTAATTCCAACAGGTGGATGGAGAAAAAATCAATATCCAACATTAAAGTGTGGAGTAGTAATGCCAGAAACAAGCCCATCAGATGCGCAAGGCTTTGAGAGTTTTGATGAAATAGATCCAAAAGCCTTAGCAAGAGATTTATTCACAACCTCAAGTACCGGTATAGGCAATGAAGCACTTCCAGTTCCAGCAGCCTTAATCACAAGTGATGAAGTAGTAATGGTCGGAGGCTTTGGAGGAACAGCAAGCACTAATTATTGGTTATACACAGGTCAATACTATTGGACAATGTCTCCGCTTCACTATGATGCCACTAATAAGTGGGCTAGTATGTTCGATGTGTTTGATGATGGCAGCCTCTGGGGTGTGCGTACGGGTATTGCTGGCGTACGTCCAGTAATTAATTTAAATGCTGATATAGAATTTAGTGGAGGTACTGGTAAATCTGATAATCCATTTATAGTAAATACTGACACATAAAAACATGCCTATACTGCTTTCTTATTCCAAGTATAGGCAAGATATATTTATTAAATAGGGTTAATCCCTATTTTTATTTTATTATGCTTTTAGGATAAGGCTTTCTCTCATCAGTTCTATATAAAAGATAATCAATAGATGTTTTGTAATAATCAGCAAGTTTATGTAATGCCTCTAAAGGAATATTAGTATCTTCAGTTTCATAATGTGAATATCCTCTTTGACTAACATTTAAAATTTTAGCGATATCTTTTTGCAATAAATCATGATCTTCACGTATTTCTTTTAATCTATTCATAATAACTCCACTCTATATAAAATATATCATAGACAGAATAAGGCTATTGACATATAGCCGAAATATGGCTATAATATAAAATATAAGTTAGAAATTTCTAATAATATTGAGGAAAGGAAAGATATGAAGATAGAAAAAATAGGGGAAACAAATAAATATAAGTGGATAATAATAGGTTTTATAATATGCGCTAGTTTATTTGTCATGATAAATTACTTAGTAACTAAAGCTAAATACAGAAATACAGAAAGTCTAGATTTAGTAAAAGGAACAATTACATATAATAAAGCAGATCTAAATATAATAGCGATGTATCAAGAAAAAGATGATAATACTAAAGAAGAAAAGGAATATGTAAGTATAAGTAAGATACCTACAATGGGATATAAACTAAGTGAAGATAGTTATTGTGAAGTAAATGGCAAACCAATAGAAG
>CANRPK010000030.1 GCA_947632455.1 uncultured Bacilli bacterium | reverse complement strand
TTAATTTGGTTGACGAGAAACGGCTGCCGTTGAATGCAGCCGTTGAGTTATCTTATCTGGGAACAAAAGCGCAGGCCGACGTTGTGCAAATGATAGAGCGGCATGAGGCGGTGCCTTCAATCGGACAAGCCGCAAAAATGCGCAAGTTTGCAGAGGAAAATCGACTCAGCTATGATGTTATGGATTCGATAATGCTGGAACAAAAACCCGAAAAAATAAAAGTTGTTCTCAAAGAGGACAGACTTCGGAAATATTTTCCGAAAAATTATACTCCGAAACAGATGCAGGACATTATAGAAAAACTGCTGTCCAAATGGGCGAGAAACAGAAAGGAGCCTGAGAGATGAATACCAAAAACAGAGAGAATATAGGTTTTAAAATTATCAGCAGCATGGAGATCGGAAGCGTGGAAATAGTGTTAGGAGTGCGCAAGGGTGTTCTTCCGCAGTATGTAACATGGGAGTGCAGAGGCGGCAATGACTATTATTGGGGACACTATTTTTCCGATCTGGCAGCCGCCCAAAAAGATTTTTGCAATCGCGCATTTGAAAAAATCGAGATGCGCGAGATTTTTATGAACGAACACAAGTATAGAGAGGAAATCGAGAGATGAAGCGATTGAGGAAGTTAGAATTGTTTGATGAAAAATACAGTAATTGTTTCGCCATGTCGGAACGCGGCTGCCGGATACTTAAAGAAACAGTATGCCGCAAAGAGAACTGTACTTTTTTCAAAACAAAGGAGCAGGACAGGCTTGACAGGATCAAATATCCTATGGTCGATTATGCCGAAAGAATTAAGTCAAAGGATGTGTAGATTTTGGATAATGAAAATAAAGAAATCCGATTTATTGACAGCAAATATAATGAGCTGTTCAGAATACCCGACGGCGGATATGTCAGGATTACGAACGGTTATGACGGCAAAGAAAACTGCTATAAATGCAGATATATTGACGATTACCATTTTTCAATGGGTAAATATAACAGCATTTTTCATATATGTCAATTTGCTGAAATACGGGAACGAAATAATGATACATACGAGCCGGTCACAGCCGAAAGAGACGTTCTGTATATCAGTGAGACATACGGCGAAATAACCGAAGATAAGTTCTATAAGACCGATGCGGGATTTACAGAGATATACTATAACCACGATGCGGATGCCGGCGGTCAACTGGTATATATCGAGGTCGATAATGATACCGTTAAAGAGGCGGGAGAAAAATGCAAGACACCGATTGAGTTTTTCTCATATATTGAAAGCATGGGCAAAGGCAGCTTGATAGATGCGGGAACACCGGAATTTAGAAGTGCGGTCAAGGATTTTATGGAAAGTCCTGCGGATGTTCGGGGCACATCTTTAAATTCGATGAGGCAGTTAAAGAAAATAGCTGCCGGAGAACCGGATAAACAACCTAAAATACAGGAAACGGAGAGATAATATATGGCGAGAAAGGCGGAGCGAATATTTGAGCTGTACCGACAAAATTTAAACGAGCTGTCCGAATATAAAAACTGGACAGCTTTTTTGCGCTCGGCAGCTTGGCAATATAAGTATTCATTTGCGGATCAGGTGAGTATTTTTGCCCAAAGACCCGACGCTACGGCTTGCGCATCTATGGATGTATGGAACAAGGATATACGCAGATGGGTTAACCGCGGGGCCAAGGGAATCGCGCTGCTGCGGGAAAACGGCGGCAGGTATTATCTGAATTATGTTTTCGACATATCCGATACAAACAGTTTTTACGGAAACGAGTTTCATATATGGCGGTATGATAATCAATACGACAGCGCCGCTGTTGAAGCGCTTGAGAGAACTTTCGGCGAGCTTGCGGGCAGGGACAATCTGGCCGATGCGGTAGTGTGGGCGGCTCATAACGCAGTACTTTCAAATCCTGAATATATTGACAGGCTGTTTGCCGAACGGTATGACAGCTTTTTTGATGAATTGGATCAGGACAGTATTGGAATAAGGTACAGACTGACGGCCGAAATGTCGGCGGCATATATTGTTTTGCAAAGACTCGGGTATGATGCGGATGAAATTCTTGACGAAGATAATTTTCATTTTATTAGTGATTTTAATACACCGGAAACCATATCGGTCCTCGGAACCGCGGTCAGCACAATATCCGAAGATATTTTGACGGAGATCCGCGAAGCCGTGTCTTTGCAGCAGGAATTTGTCAAATCTCAAAATACGGTATATAATGAAAATAACTTACAGGAAAGGAGCGCTGAACATGGAACTGACATACAAGCGCAGCGGAGAGTACCTGATACCGAACCTGACGGTATCGACAGAGCCCTATCGGATAGGGAAATACGGAATGATGCGGAGGACGTTTCTGCTGAACAACCGCAGGAGCAAATACAACGAAATGCTGATGAGCGGAGCCCTTCTCGGCCATCTGGAGGAAATCGACAGAACGGCGAAGGAGCAGATAGACGCGGCAGTGAAGAAAATGGCAGAGAGCGAGCAAGCGGACGAACAGATGAAAGCGAAAGACCCGCTCGGCTGGGCGGGAATGATGAACAATTTTCGCAGTTCGGCGGAGGAACAGATAATGAGGGAGCTGATTTTCAGTTAAGTCTGGATGATCTGTTTCCGTCAATACAGGAACAACAGAATATAGTGTCGCGGGCGGAGCAAAACAGCTCCGCTTTTACTATGCCGCCGCTGCCGCAGCAGATAATAGACGAGGTTCTTGTAAGCGGGGCAAACAGCGCCGACAGTATACTCAGGATATGTATTCAGTACAGCAAAAACAAAAGTTCTGATGAAAATATTGAGTTTTTGAAGTCCGAATACGGAACCGGCGGCAAGGGCTTTATCTTCGACGGCACAAAAATGTCCGTGTGGTGGAATGAAGATGGAATAAAAATAGCCCGCGGCAATAATGCAATATTAAATCCGCGTAGCGAAATAATAGGATGGGAGCAGGCTGACAGCCGTATCAGAGAATTGCTGAAACTCGGCAGATACGCGCCGCAGGAGACGCTTGACCGGATGGAAGAATTTGAGCGCAGAGACGCGTCATACGCGTTTTGGTATATGCGTCAGGATATAAACTCCGATGATTTCCCGGAACTGAAGAATTCTTTTCCCGAAGGTTTGTTTGACGGAGGCTTTCCGGCAAGTACGGCAAAAATAGCGGAAATGTTAAAAGACTCCGATGGATTAAACAGGCTCATTTCCGATACGGAGGCTTTGTATGACAGCTATAAATATGACAATAACGTAATGCGCTGGCAGCTGTACACTCCCGACAAAGTTCTTGGCAAGCTGGAAGATTTACAGCTTGAAAGACTGCACTTTGCCGCGGATGAATATCAGCATACGGAAACCGGCAGATTTATCACGGAAGATGAACTCGACGGACTGTTTCTGCGCGGCAGCGGCTACAGCGACAGTAAGATAAGAATATATTTGTATTTTACGGAGCATACCGACGGCAAGGAGCGCAGAGATTTTTTAAAAAAGGAATACGGCATAGGCGGCCACAGTTCGGGAATATTCCGCGAAGAATATGAAAACAAAGGCATTACTTTCAGCCGCGTCGATATATATTCGCCGAATTCCACAGTTAAAATTTCATGGAATGATGCAGCGAAACGTATTGACAAACTGATAAACTCGGGCAGATATTTAACACAAAAGCAAATTGCGGAAGATATACCGAAGTACAATGCGGAGCAGGAACGTCTGAGGGTGCGCGGAGAACAAATGCAATTCGTGGACAGCGCAAGTGAAATGTCACAGCAGGAACGCGCTCTCACATTGACGACCAGATTAATGTATTATATAAACACGATTGATCTGTCTGACCGCCGAATTCTTGAAAATGACGGTCATTCCGATTTAATCGGTGCAGATGAGTTTCGGATAGCCGATATGCTCAAAGATGCGGACAAACGCGGAAGGATCATAAATTCTCTCAATACAATTCGGTCTCGGACGACAGATGTATACGCTCGAAGCAATGCGTATGATATAGCGGAGGATTTGAAAAAATTACAGGTTGTTGAGCTTTACAGAGTCGGAGATTTTTATGAATTATACGGCGATGAAGCGGAAAAAGCAGCTGAAATACTAAATCTGACAACCACGTTCAAGCGGATTGACGGAGAAAAAGTTACTATGACCGGATTTCCCGCAATGAGCGTCGAGAGATATGAAGAAGAGCTTAACAAAAACGGCATAATTGTAAGTCTTGCGGAAGAAAGATTACTTAATCGGGCAAAGCTGATAATAAACGAATTTTCCCTGAATCAATATGATACCGAAGCCGATTTTTCCGATCTTGAGAATGTGCGGCTTGCATACACTGTATCCGAGAACGGTGAGAATGAAACGCAAGTTGACGCCGACCTTGTCAATTATCGTATATTGCAGTCTGTAAACAATCAAGTTGTTAACACAATACAATTCAGCGATCTTGATGACATGACGGAAAATTTTCTCTCAAGTATGCAGTTTGACGACCTTGTGTTTATGTATGCAAGCGATGTTGCTGCCGTTTTGCCGGAAACGGATGAACATATTGCGGCGGATATTTCCGAAATCGACGATACAGAAATAAGCCGTAACGATCTCATTGGCCGGGAACTTGAAATAGATGACCGCAGATTTGTTATTGAGGATATATCGGAAATCGGCGGCGATGTGACGATGAGGGATATAACCTTTGAGGACAATATCGGATTCCCGATCGACCGTGTTGAAAAAATAGGCGTGGTTCAGCGTATCCTCAACGAGCAGCGTGAGCCGTTGCAGCCCGAGGCGGACAATGGTTCCTCTGCTGTAATTATGGGGGATATGATCAATCCGGAGGTTCCCGAATCCGAACGGATTAATTTCATTATCACGGATGATAATCTCGGCGTCGGCGGCGCAAAAGAAAAGTTTAATAATAACATAAACGCCATAATGACACTCAAAAAATGCGAGAGCGAAAACCGTCTTGCAACTTCGGATGAACAGGAAATCCTTTCAAAATATGTCGGATGGGGAGGTTTGCAGGAAGCGTTTGATGAGTCAAAGCAGAACTGGAGCAAAGAGTATTTGCAGCTTAAGGACATACTTACCGATGATGAATATAAATCAGCGCGTGAAAGCACGCTGACAGCTTTCTATACGCCGCCTGTGGTAATTCGCTCGATATATTCCGCGCTTGAAAACATGGGACTCAAACAGGGCAATATCTTAGATCCGGCTATGGGTATAGGTAATTTTGAAGGTATGCTGCCCGAGAGCTTAAGAAACTGCAACGTATATGGAGTGGAGATTGACAGTATTTCGGGAAGAATCGCACGTCAGTTATATCAAAAGAATAACATTGCTGTTCGGGGATACGAGGATACGGAACTTCCGGACAGCTTTTTTGATGCCGCGGTAGGCAATGTGCCGTTCGGTCAGTTTAAAGTTATGGACAGAAAATATGACAGGCACAACTTTTTGATCCACGACTATTTTTTCGCCAAAACACTTGATAAAGTTCGTCCCGGCGGTGTGATAGCCTTTGTTACTTCAAGCGGGACAATGGATAAGAAGAATTCCAATGTGCGGAAATATATTGCGCAAAGGGCGGAACTTATCGGTGCTGTGCGGTTGCCTGATAATACATTTAAGGCAAATGCCGGTACGGAAGTGACTTCGGACATAATATTCCTGCAAAAACGAGACCGTATGGTTGATATTGAACCCGAATGGGTACATCTCGGCATAGATGAAAACGGATACGCAATTAATCAATATTTTATTGATAATCCGAACATGGTGCTCGGTGATATGGTTGAAGAAAGCGGACCGTTCGGTATGCGGCTCAGTTGCAAAGCTTATGATGGAGCAAATCTTGAGGAGCTTTTAAGCGGAGCAATACAAAATCTTAAAGGCCGTATTTCCGAGTACGAATTTGATGAAACCGAAATCGGCAATACCGAGTTTATTCCGGCGGATCCCGACGTTAAGAATTTTTCGTACGCGGTTGTGGACGGTGATATATATTACCGTGAAAACAGCGTTATGAATAAAGTAAACGTGTCAAAAACAGCGGAAAACCGTATTAAGGGAATGATTGAGATACGCGACTGTGTAAGAACGCTGATCGAATATCAGACCGAAGGTTATTCAAATGCGGAAATTAAAAATCAGCAGTTAAAACTCAATACTTTGTATGACGAGTATACCAAAAAATACGGTCTGATAAATTCGCGCGGCAACAGTATGGCGTTTTCAACGGACAGCAGCTATTTTCTGCTTTGTTCGCTTGAAATTCTAGACGATAACGGCGAACTCGAGCGCAAAGCGGATATGTTTACCAAACGGACTATCGGGGCAAGACAGGAAATATCCCATGTTGATACCGCAAGCGAGGCTTTGGCTGTTTCTATAGGTGAAAAGGCCGAGGTGGACATGGAATATATGTCGGAGCTTTGCGGAAAGAGCGAAGATGAAATATTTGAAGATCTGCAGGGAGTGATTTTTTTAAATCCTCTTTACGGAACAAACGGTTCCGAGGAGAAATACTTACCCGCCGATGAGTATCTTTCCGGCAATGTGCGGGAAAAACTGAGGACGGCAAAAGCTAAAGCCGAAACCGATCCGAAATATGAAATAAATGTTAAATCACTTGAGAAAGTTCAGCCCAAAGACCTGACTGCCGCCGAAATAACCGTTCGGCTCGGAACCACATGGATTCCCGAATCGGATTATCAGGACTTCATACACGAGCTGCTTACGCCGTCGTTCTGGGCGCGCGAAAATATAAAACTCAGCTACACCTCATACACGGGAGTGTGGAACATTGCGAGAAAGAGTTATGACAGAGGCAATGTAAAAGTACATAATACTTACGGAACAAGCCGTAAAAATGCCTATGAGATCATAGAAGAAACTCTTAACCTTAAGGATGTTCGGGTATTTGATTATGTGGAAGATGAAAACGGCAGCCGAAAAGCTGTTTTAAACTCCAAAGAGACTACAATAGCTCAACAGAAGCAGCAGGCTATCAAGGACGCTTTCAGTGAATGGGTATGGAAAGATCCAAAACGGCGTGAACGGCTGACAAAGCTGTATAACGAAAAGTTTAACTCAATTCGCCTGAGAGAATATGACGGGAGCCACATTAGGCTGCCCGATATGAATCCCGAAATAAAGCTGCGCAAACATCAGAAAAACGCGGTTGCCAGAATATTGTACGGAGGCAACAGCCTTCTCGGTCATGTTGTTGGCGCGGGCAAGACGTGGACAATGACAGCTGCTGCTATGGAAAGCAAAAGGCTGGGACTTTGTAATAAGTCCTTATTTGTTGTGCCGAACCATTTAACCGAACAGTGGGCAAGCGAGTTTTTGCAGCTCTATCCGGGCGCAAACATATTGGTTGCAACCAAAAAGGATTTTGAGACCAAGAACCGAAAAAAGTTTTGCGGCAAAATCGCTACCGGAGATTATGACGCGGTAATAATCGGACACAGCCAGTTTGAGAAAATCCCGATGTCAATAGAAAGGCAGCGTATGACACTGAGCCGTCAGCTTGAGGAAATAATTGCGGGAATTGCCGAGGCAAAAGAAAGCCGAGCCGAGAGATTTACAATAAAGCAGCTTGAAAAAACAAGACGCAGCATTGAAACAAAGCTCAAAAGCTTAAATGACCAAAGCAGAAAAGATGATGTTGTAACCTTTGAAGAACTGGGCGTTGATAGGCTGTTTGTGGACGAGGCGCATTATTATAAAAATTTGTATCTTTACACAAAAATGAGAAATGTGGGCGGCATAGCCCAGACGGAAGCCAAAAAATCTTCCGATTTGTTTATGAAGTGCCGTTATCTTGACGAATTGACCGACAGCCGCGGAATATGCTTTGCGACGGGAACGCCTATATCAAATTCAATGGTAGAGCTTTATACTATGCAGCGGTATTTGCAGTATAACACCATCGCGGAAAAAGGACTTCAAAATTTTGACGCGTGGGCATCAACATTTGGTGAGACGGTGACGGCGATAGAACTTGCGCCCGAAGGCAGCGGCTACAGAGCAAAAACACGGTTTGCCAAATTCTATAATCTTCCTGAACTTATGAATATGTTTAAAGAAACGGCGGATATCCAGACGGCCGATATGCTGAAACTTCCCGTGCCCGAGGCTGACTTTCACAATATAGCGGTAGAACCAACCGAAATGCAGAAGCAAATCGTTAAGAGCTTATCGGAAAGAGCCGAAAAAGTCCGCAATCAAGTTGTTGATCCCACAGTCGATAATATGCTGAAAATAACCAATGACGGCAGAAAACTCGCACTTGACCAAAGGTTGATTGATCCTATGCTGCCGGACGGGGAACAAACCAAAGTTAGTGTTTGCGCCGATAATGTTTATGAGATTTGGCAAAAAACAGCCGATCAGATAGGGGCGCAGCTTGTGTTTTGCGATCTGTCAACTCCAAAATCCGACGGCGAGTTCAGCGTATATAACGATATTAAGGATAAGCTGACGGAAAAAGGCGTTCCCGAATCACAGATAGCGTTTATCCATGACGCTAAAAATGAGGCTCAGAAAAAAGACATGTTTGCCGCGGTCAGGAACGGAACAATCAGAATACTTCTCGGTTCGACACAGAAAATGGGCGCGGGAACCAATGTACAGAAACATCTGGTGGCGATGCATGATCTCGACTGCCCGTGGCGTCCGTCAGATCTTGAACAGCGCCTCGGAAGAATTGTGCGTCAGGGAAACCTTAACGACAGAGTTGATATTTACAGATACGTCACAAAGGACACTTTTGACAGCTACATGTATCAGCTGGTCGAGCACAAGCAGCGGTTCATATCGCAGGTAATGACAAGCAAGTCTCCGGTTCGTTCCGCCGAGGATATAGATGAAGTCGCGCTGTCATACGCGGAGATCAAGGCGTTAGCAACGGGAAATCCGCATATTAAAGAAAAAATGGAGCTTGATACGGAAGTTGCAAAGCTGAAACTGCTCAAATCAAACTTTTTAACTCAAAAATACGCGCTGGAGGATAAGATAATAAAATACTACCCGGAGCAGATACGTTCCTATGAGGGAAAAATCAGCGGAGTGAAGAAAGATATTAAAATTTTAGAGCGGAACCCGAGACAAGATGATTCTTTTTGTCCTATGGAGCTTAAAGGGGCGGTATACACAGATAAGGAACAGGCGGGCAAGCGGCTTATTGAAATATGCAAGTCAACAAATTCCGTGTCGGAAGTACCTATCGGAAAATACCGCGGTTTTGAAATGAGTATATATTATGAACCGTTTTATTTGAAATATATGATGTCGCTTAAAGGCAGTTTATCATATACCGTTGAGCTTGGAACCGATACGTTCGGCAACATACGCAGGATAGACAATGCTATTGAAAATATACCGAACCGTCTTAAAAGTTTTGAGGCAAACCTCACGGAAACAAAACAACAGTTTGAAAATGCCAAAACAGAAGCCGTAAAAGCGTTTCCGCAGGAGGATGAGCTTGCGGAAAAAAGCAAACGGCTCGCCTCATTGGACGCACTTTTGAATATGGATAAGAAACAAAGCGACGCCATAGACACATCGGCGCCCGACGAAATTCGTGATAAACAGAAAGACAAAGATTTAGAAAGATAGAGGAAAAATGATAATGAAAAATTTTAATACATATTCAACCGATGAATTAAGAGATATACTTTATGAGAAAGCTGCCGATGAGCAGAAAATTTATATTTCTCGATTAAAATCACTTACACCTGAGCAAATTATAGAGTCATCATACGAGAAAGTCATTCGCGATGATATTTTGTCAATATTTGAAAATGAGGATATTTCAAGGGCACAAACGCTCGAACTTTTGAAGCTGAAAGAGCCGCTTGCGGATTGCTATGCAAGGTGGCTGCATAATGATTATTCACACATGGACATGCTCAGAGATACGATAGAAGAATTCGCTAATGACTTGTTTAAGCATAACGCACAAAAGAAAAAGTCAAAAAACTACCAGTCGGAACGGTAAATGCGATAGCCGCATTAAAGTCGGATTTAAAACTTAGGTGACTTTGAACCTGAATTCTAAAAGTTCTTGATTTTCACTTTATTTTATGATATAATATTTAAAACTAAGGGGATAATAACCGTAAGTTTTAATTGGAGGAGTTGTCATGAACAAAGTTATACAGAGAGATCATTATTTGCAAAAACTGATAGACCGCAAGGAAAACGGACTTATAAAAGTCATAACGGGTATCAGACGCTGTGGAAAAAGCTTTTTGCTTTTTAATCTTTATTATGATTATCTGACGGCAAACGGTGTGGACGAGGACAGAATAATAACCGTTGCGCTTGACGATGACAGATTTGAGAATTGTAGAGACCCAAAGGAACTGTCGTCTTATATACGCTCAAAAATAACGGATGATCAAATGTATTATATTTTTATTGACGAAGTTCAGTATGCTATTACAAAAGAAGAGCTTAAAAACGGAGAAAGCGTTCATTTGTATGATGTGCTAAACGGTATAATGCGACTCAGAAATACCGATGTATATGTAACAGGCAGTAATTCAAAAATGCTTACAAAAGATGTGATGTCGGTATTCAGAGGTCGAGGCGACGAAGTGCGGGTATACCCGTTATCTTTTAAGGAATATTTTAGCGCCGTGCAGGGCGATAAATCCGAGGCGTATGAGGAATACGCCTTGTACGGCGGTATGCCTCTGGTGTTGTCTCAAAAAAGGGATTCGGATAAGATGAATTACCTGCGCAGGCTTTTTGATGAGGTATATTTTAAAGATATTATTGAGAGATATGATATAGAGCTCGAGGAAGTCCTGAAAGAGTTGACAGACAACCTATGCTCATCTGTCGGTTCGCTTACAAATTCGCTGAAAATTGAAAAGACATTAAAGTCGGTAAAAAACATAAATGTCTCAAGCAATACAATTTCAAAGTATCTTGTATATTTGACGGAAGCATTTATTTTCAGCCGCGCCAATCGCTATGATGTCAAAGGCAAAAAATACTTTGAATATCCTGTCAAGTATTATTGCGCTGATATAGGACTTCGCAACGCAAGACTCAACTTCAGGCAGCAGGAAGAAACACATATTATGGAAAACATAATTTATAACGAACTATTGTGCCGTGATTATCTTGTTGATGTCGGTGTTGTTGAAGTGACAGAAAAAAAGGGCGGTAAAAAAACAAAAAAACAGTGCGAAATTGATTTTATAATAAATAAGGGCTCAAAGAAGTATTATATTCAGTCAGCGCTCACCACGGATAATCCGGATAAAATGACAGCCGAGCTTCGACCTCTCAAAAATACAAATGATTTCTTCAAAAAGATTATTATAACCAAAACCGCTATGAAGCCTTGGACGGATGAAGACGGCATTCTGCATCTCGGATTGTATGA
>CANRPK010000029.1 GCA_947632455.1 uncultured Bacilli bacterium | reverse complement strand
GTCAATTCCTTTAAGTTTCAGCCTTGCGACCGTACTACTCAGGCGGAGTACTTAATGTGTTAACTTCAGCACCGGTTGCCCGACACTTAGTACTCATCGTTTACGGCGTGGACTACTAGGGTATCTAATCCTATTTGCTACCCACGCTTTCGTGCATGAGTGTCAGTAATGGCCCAGCAAACCGCCTTCGCCACTGGTGTTCCTCCTAATATCTACGCATTCCACCGCTACACTAGGAATTCCATTTGCCTCTACCATACTCAAGCCTGCCAGTTTCCAAGACGAACCGGAGTTAAGCTCCGGGCTTTTATCTTAGACTTAACAAGCCACCTGCGCACGCTTTACGCCCAATAAATCCGGATAACGCTCGCCACCTACGTATTACCGCGACTGCTGGCACGTAGTTAGTCGTGGCTTTCTTGAAGAGTACCGTCAAGTAGAACTCATTTCCTAATTCTACCCTTCTTTCTCAACAACAGAGTTTTACAACCCATAGGGCCTTCATCACTCACGCGGCATTGCTCGTTCAGGGTTTCCCCCATTGACGAATATTCCTAACTGCTGTCTCCCGTAGGAGTCTGGGCCGTGTCTCAGTCCCAGTGTGGCCGATTAACCTCTCAGTTCGGCTACGCATCGTTGCCTTGGTAGGCCATTGCCCCACCAACTAGCTAATACGCCGCAGGCCCATCTCTAAGTGAAGCTTTAAGGGCTTCTTTACTCCGTAGAGCACATTCGGTATTAGCGATCGTTTCCAACTGTTATCCCCAGCTTAGAGGCAGGTAACCCACGTGTTACTCACCCGTTTGCCACTAGGTGGAAAATCCAAATCAAATCAATTCCAGCTTTGTGCAAGCACTCCACTTTCCTTAATTATCAATGGGCCACCTCGTTCGACTTGCATGTCTTAGGCATGCCGCCAGCGTTCATCCTGAGCCAGGATCAAACTCTCAATAAAAAAGATTTATTATTTTAAAATCTAATTTCAAGTTTAATCTAAGCTACTCAAATTGACTTTTTAACTTAGTTTTCAAAGATCATTTCTTGCGTTGCTTTCTTTGCATCGCGTAGATTTAATATAACATTTTCGCGACGTTTTGTCAACAACTTTTTTTGATTTTTTTTGCACTTTTTTTAGGGCTTTATTAGCCTTTTTCCTGAGTGCATAAGTAATATAACAAAATGCTAAACTAAAGTCAACACTTTTTTTGAATTTTTTCGACATTTTTCGTTTTTTTTGCTTTTTTGAACTTTGAAACCGCTTATAAATGCCTTTTTTGACTGATTTTCCATTTTTTGAAGTATCATGAAATTTTTTAAATATTTTTAATTTATGATTAATTTTGTGATTAAACTTTCTAAAACTTTGCCATTGTGTTTATTTTTGTGATTACATTTTGTAATTACCTTATAATATATGAAAAACAAGAAAATTTATTTCCTGTTTTTTAAAATTTTATTATTATTTTTTAGATTTTATATTATTTTTTAATAATTTTTGGGTATATCCCCCATAATTTTTGGATATTTTTTCCTTTTAACTCAACATTTACTAGTTTTCATTATAATCTTTTTGCAAATCTTTATATATTGCATAATATTTTTCGACTAAATGTGGTTCGAAGGGGCCAATATTTTTTCTTTTCATTTCAATTAAGTTACTTAATTCATTTTTGATAATTAGCTGAATTTCATTTGGATAGTTCATTAACTTACGATGATAGTTATATTCGTTATAGTCTAATACTTTAAAGCCGCCATCTGGGAAAACCCTTAAATCAAGATCATAATCAATATATTTTATGATATTATTATCAATGATATATGGTGTTGCAATATTACAATAGTAAAATAAGCCATATTCTTTTAGTTGTCCGATTACATTAAACCATCTTTTTTTATAAAATAGAAGAATAGCTGGTTCTTTAGCATGATAGCTGCGGCCATCGGCCTCTGTTAATTTAGCACGATCGTTGGCAACTATAATTTTATCATTATCAACGTCTAATACGATTGCTTCATCACATACTTGGTGCAATTTGCCATTATGCTTATAGCAATGGATCTGCAATTTGTCACCCACTTTTATATTATTATTCATTTAATATTCGCCCTGGCTTTCAATAACTATAAATATTATAACAGATAAAATAAAAAATAACAAACTTTTAATTTGTTATTAACATTATGATTATGAAGTTGCAAGATTAACAGCCTTTTCAAGTTGTTTGTCAATGATTTGAACTACATTTCCGGCTTCATCTAATATTTCTTCATTAGTTACTAGATAATCAGGACTTAGACCAATTTGATCAATACATGTTCCAAGCGGTGTTAACCAACGAGCTGATGTATATTTTATCATCGAACCGTCTTCTAATGGCATAGTTTGTTGGACTTTACCTTTGCCGAATGAACGCTCACCTACTAAAATTGCACCATAACTTTCTTTTAAAGCCGCAGCAAGAATTTCTGAGGCTGAAGCGGAATTATGGTTTAGAAGAACGATTATTTTATAAGTGCGTTTTTCATCGGTTTCATCTTTATAATTTGTAATGTTGCCTTTATAATCGAGGCTATATATTATCTTATTTTTTTCGATAAACATACTTGCTATTCTATTAGCTATATCAAGGTAGCCACCAGTATTATCACGCAAATCGATAATTAGGGAATTTAATCCTTGGCTTTCCATATCACTTAAGGCATTTTGAACTTGCGTATCCAAAGTTTTAGAAAAAGTTGATAAATATAGATAGCCTGTATTAGGTGCGACCATTTTATAATCAATATTAGGTGTTAGCAAAGTTTTACTGCTTAAACTAGCAATATAGGTTTCTTCTCCACGTTTTAATGTAAGATTAAAAGCTCCTTCATAGTTTTTGATCATATTTACAACATCGGATGTAGCCATATTGCTTACATCTTTGCCATTAAAGCCAATGATAACGTCGCCTTCTAAAATACCGGCTTCACTGGCAGGAGTATTATTATAAACTTTAGTAATTGTTTTATTAGCACTATTAATTGATACTCCAATACCTTTATATTCACCAGATAAGCTGTCGACAAGATTACTTGTCTGTTCATCGTCTAAATACGTAGAATAATCATCACCTAAATAATTCATCATGGCTGAAATAGCTTTTTCTAATAATTCTTTTTTGTCTATATCTTCATAATATTCAGATAAAATATTAGCGTAAACTTCAAGAAATTGGTTTAAATCTTGATCTTTGGCTAAATCTTCATATGAGATTTTGGGAGATATTTTATTATTATTGTAAACTATTATACCGGTTGTTAAAGCAGAAACTATACTAGTTATAACTACTATTACTAAAACCCAGATTAATTTAAAGCCTTGATACCCTTGATTGGGAGTATTTATTTGGTTGTTCATTTTTTCACCCCGATTTTTATATTAAATTCATATTATTATCATATCATAATTTCTTTTAAAATTAAAGAAAAAAGATACTATTATGTATCTTTTAACATTTTTTTAGTTTTCGGTTTCTTCAGTTTCAGAAACGTACTTTAATTCATTAGATATATCTTTTTCTTCAGACATAGCTTTAACTATTTTGCCGTCTTTAATATGAATTAAGGCATTATCTTTAACCATAAATTTAGCCATATCAGTAGGATTAAGATTATTCTTAGTACCAATATATTTCTTATTTAGTTCGTTACTTAAATCAGCTAAGTAAATTGGTAGAGCTTTAGTATTACGTTTATAAGTAGTCATTAAGCCTGTATAATAAGATGAGGCTGGATCAGAAGTATCAGTTATTATAACGTAATATTCGTCTTCTTTAACATTTAACATAGAACCAATAAGAACTGTACTATAATTTACTTCACCAGGCGTTACAATTTTAGTTGGTTCGTTTTTAAATAAGTCTTTGCTTACAAAAAGTCTTGTTAAAACGTAAACAGCAATAATTGCCACGACGACTATTATTAATATAATAATGAAACTTTTAACTTCATTTTGTTCATCACTAGTGTAATTTATACTTTTTATTCTTTTGTCTTTTTGTTTTGCCATTTTCTTCACCAAATAAATTATATCAAGAAAAAAAGAAGAAAGCAATATTCTTCTTAGAAATTAATTTATTTGCCTACAGAAACAGTTGTAACATTTCCTAAAGATTCCGCGATGGTAACCATTTCCTCGGTGGATAAGTCATTACTTGTTAAGTAATATGATATGTTATTACTAGTCCAGTACATAGAATTGGCACTTTTAGCTGCGATAGTATCACTTAACATAACTGGATCGCCATAGACAGGGATGATTTCAAATTCATTGGATACATTGGCTACTTCCTCGATTAGAACGAAATTTTTATCGCCAGCAAAAGTTAAAATTACGCGATTACCATCATCAGTGTCTATTTTTTCACTATTCGATAAATATGTTTCGCTGGGAATATAAAGAGGATAGATAATACTATCTAAAATGTTACTTGTTTTAGTATCACATTCTTCATTAACGCATTCACTATTATTTTGGGAATCTGGGGTACTACTATATTCACTTTTTGATTGGCTGGCATTATTGCTATCTTCATTATTTGTGGTTTCTTTATTAGGATTGTCTTTATTGGTTGTCTCTTTATTATTAGTTTTATTGCCACTTTCAAGATCTTGTGGTGGAGTTGGAGTAATGATATCATCTAAACTAAAGTCTTCTTCTTTTAAATTTGATTTAAAATTAATAGAGGTAAACACCATTTTAATATTTACAACGTCATTATTATCGTATACTTCTACATTTTCAAGGTTCATATTTTTATCGAAATATACTTTTTGATAAGTTAGTTCACTATTATTAGGATAATTTACTTTAGTTTGAATAACATATCCTTTATTTATTTCTTCTAATGAAGCATCAGGATTATTTTTAATATCATTTATAATACTTGCTAAAATATAGCTTTGGCTGCTAGAATTTGGCCATTCACTTTGAAATTTGAAACTTTTATTTAGACTTGGGGTTATAACATAAACACCATCTTTATTTCTTAATATTACTTGTTCATGATTATTAGTTTGATTTACTAGGGTTACTTTATAAAAATTATCTTTTAAGTAGCTTGCTTCAATGCTATAAGTAAAAGTTTCTTCATTACTTAATATTTCCATATTACCTTTTAGAGTATATGATTTACTATTATTAACATTTTTTTCAAATTTGCCGATTAAATCCTCGGGGGTTTTTTTGCCACATCCTGTAAGTAGAAACATTAAGCTAATAGCTATAAGCGCTATTTTTTTCATATTACACTTCCTTTTCTAGTTTAAATATATTTGTGATATGGTAAAATATACCTTTATTTTTTAAAATAGTATATTATTTAAATTTATGGAAATAATACTAGTAAAGGGTGTGATTAAATGGAAACATTACAAAAAATAGCACTTATTTTTACCATTATTGGGGCGATAAACTGGGGATTAATTGGATTTTTTGATTTTAACTTAGTTGCTAGTTTATTTAAGGATGCTTCAATGGTGTCAAGAATAATCTATTCGATTGTAGGCATTTGTGGAATTATTAATATTTTCTTATTATTTTCCCATATAGAAAATGACCCTAAATAGGCCATTTTTTATTTTTATAAATCCATTTTCTTTAAAAGATTTTTAGTGTGGGCTACTTGAAGATAACCCATATAACTAGCTTTTACTTGTTCATAATTTTCGGCGTGAATTCTTTTTAGTTTACGCATTTTCTTTTTTATTCTTCTTTTAGTTTGGGGATTTATTTTTATGATAAGACGTTTACCTTTTAAAAAGAAATAGTAGCCTAGGAAGCCAAAGCCATGATCTAGGTCATATATATTCGTTTTTTTATTGGCTTCTAATTTAAATTCGGCTAATTTTGCTTCAATTTTCTTACGTAATTCTTTTAAATGTTCTTTATCAGGACTAAATATTACAAAGTCATCCATATATCTAATATAATACTTACAATGTAATTGCTCTTTTATATAATGATCTAAATCGTTTAAAAAATAAATGGCTAATAATTGAGAACTCATATTACCGATTGGAAGGCCTTTGCCTTTAGAATAAAAAGGAATCTTTTTTAATTCAGCAATTTTTAAATCTTTATCTAAAATATTAAGCTTTTCTACACGCGCTATTTCACGATCAACAACTTTTTTAATATTGACATTTACATATTCTTCATCTGTCGAATCAATAATATTTTTAACAATTCTTAGAATTTCTTCATCGACTATAAAATCTTTTACTTTATCATATATTAGTTGATGATCAATACTATAAAAATACTTTTTGACATCAAACTTTAAAACATAAATTTTATCATAATTCATTTTAAGTTTATTAATATACATTTTAGTATATCTTATACCCTCTTTAGTACCTTTGCCCACTCTGGTGGCAACATTTTGAGGGATTAAATGGGGAGTTATTCCGGGAGTTAAAACATATTTACTTATTAAATGATTGACAACTTTATCACTCATTATTTCACTCATTATTATACGATATTTTGGTTCATGAACTAAAAATATATTATAATGACTATGAAGATATTTTTTTGATTTTAATACGGCTAAAATACTAATAATATTACTGGAATAAAATAATTCAAATTTATGTAATTTCCCACGATTTCTGGTTTTAGATTTAATTACGCGATACATATCTGTTATTTTATCTATGTCTACTAATTCATTATAACTAATATTAACTTTTAACGCCATTTTTGATTAACCCATAAGCTATTTTTCGAATTTCAATAATGAATAGAGACGTAGATTCAAATTTCTTTTTGCTAATTATTCTTTTTTCAAAAGAAGTAGCAATATAAAAGTCTAACATAGATAATTTAATAATTAAATCTTTTAAAAATTTTAATTTTATTCTTTCAACATCATTTATACTATAAGAGAAAATAAGTTCTATAATTTCATACATGGTTCGCTCAATATTTTGCTTTAATACAACTTCACTTTTAGGATAGTTTATTAACTGCTTATTAATATAGGCAATAGTTTTTTTACTATTATTTAATAAAGAAAAATTAGAGTTCATCGACAAAATCCTTTATTAATCTATAATTTGCAGTTTCGGCTTTTATTTTTATTTCAATATCAGTCATTAAATTATTGAGCATATTAGTGATTAGAATACTACTTTTGGCTTCTTTTAATTTATCTTTATAGGCATTTTCATTTTTTGTTTCTAAAACATAAGCATAATCATCTATTACTTCAATTAAATTAACATTATGCCTATTTAAAACACTTTTTACTTTAGCTTTAGCATTAATTGGAAAACCTACTTTGTTTTCACGTATTTGATAGTCAAAAAAGTATTTTAAAATATAAGCATCATCTTCAAAAGAATAATAAAAGTTACCGGATTTGATGATAACAACATATTCAGGATACATTTCTTTAAATTTTATATATTTATCAACTGTTTTCATATTAATCCCTCCCACAAGTTTGTAGTTAAGATAATACTGCCCATCATAACTAAGATAAATATAAATGATAAAAAATGTGTTTTATTTATCATACTTTATATAATATAAATATATATTAGATATCGAAATTTGTCAATAAAAAGTGTTTACTTATGGTAACTTTTTTTAATCTTTAATATTATTATTTATATTTTATTAACATTATTTAACTTGTTTGGCTAATTCAACTAGCTTTTTAGCATCACTTAGAGTATCCGCGGTCGCTATAAAAAGTTTATTATGGCAAAATCTAGCGGTGGTAACTCCACTTACTTCGGCTAATTTTTCATCTCTTAGCCCAGCCCATTTTTGTGGGAAGCTTTTTTTAGGGGTTACACCTTTATATTGGGTAGGAACTGTATGGGCAACATAGCCTCCACGATTGGAAGGATAAATAACAAATTCAACATCCAAATTTAAATTAAATAGGGCAAATTCATAAGGAATATATTCATTTAATATTAAAACTTTATTTTCGATATTTGATTTATGCTTTTCAATAATATCTATGGCTTTTACTTTTTTAAGACTATCTTTTAAAACCAAATCAAAAATAGTGCGAGCAAAATCTACAGCTTTTAAAAAACATTCATCTTCGTCGGTTTCTTCATCAAAAGATGGTCTAAATAAGGAGATTAAACTATCTATCATATAAATATTATAATCACTTTTTAGATCAAATTCCCCATTATCAATAGCATCTATACTATTTACTAATAAGTAATCAAATACTTCCATAGTTTTTTTAGGATTAGGAACATTTAATGAAGTTAAATACTTTAAACCATATTCTTTCCATAAAAGGCCAAAGCTACAATAATGAATACCATTTTCTCTAGTGGGAGTAGTGGCGGCATGATGATCAAACTGGCCATCTCCTATATCATAAGTTAGTTTACTACCATCATCTTTGTAATCTTTTAGACGAATTAATGTTACTTCTTTTAATAATTTTTCTACAAATACTGTACTAAATACATCATCAGCGTGAAAATTGCCAGCATGAGTAATACAGTTGGCTTCATTTATATTTTTAGTTACTGTTATCATATATCCTCTTTTCTCTTTTATTATATATAATTTATTCTATTTAAGCAATAAAAAGATAGGTTACCCTATCTCTTGATAATATATCTTGTCTATACTTGGAATAAGAAAGCAGTATAGACAAGTTTTTATATATTTGTTTTTATGATAAATGGATTACTTGATGTACCATTACCTCCTGTAAATTCTATATCAGCCTTCAGATTAATTACTGGACGTACGCCTAAATAGTTATCCACACCCCATTCTCCCTGAGCGCCACTTTTATGAACAATAAATACACGGGAAAAATGTTCATCAGGATAATAACGAATTGGAGACATTGTCCAATAATTTTGATCTGTATGTAACCAATAATTTGTTGATCCTGATGAGGTTCGCCCTCCGGCCATAGTAACTTCGTCGCTTGTAATTAAAGCGGCTGGAACTGATAATTTTTCATTACCTCTACCTGAACCAGAGGTGGTGAATAAATCTCTTTTTAAAGCTGTTGGATTTATTTTTTCAAAATTTTCAAAATCTTGTAATGTAGCGTTATCTTCTAAATTTGTTTCCGGCATTACTACTCCACATTTTAAAGTTAGATATTGTTTTGTTCGAGTTCTTCCTGCCGCATATAATCTTGATGCTGAGGCATAACTGGTTGCAGTTTCTCCTGTTCCATCGCCATTGTAACCATTAAAAACATTTTTTACTACAGTTCTATCATTACACCATCCTGTACTTCCATCTAAGTAGTCTGTATAATCACTCATTTTCCCTGTTTCTGTATACCAATTATTTATTGCTTGTGCTACTGTACTTGGTGTTTCATTTGAATGCGCTTCTTCATACTTTGGGTTTGGCTTTTCTTCTGTGTGGGCTGTTCCATAGTAATATCCGACATAGGTATTATCATCGACCGGTCTAGATTTATAATTTGTCAAAACTATGGCGTTTGTTTCTTCTCCTTCAGTTGTTTCACAATTTGTAGTTGCACATTGGAATATCATTCTTAATGTGCCATCTCCATTTATTCTGATTATTCTCCATGTATGATTGGCAAATGTTACCCAGTTATTGACATCTTCATTATTTCCTCTAAAGACATAACTTGTTCCATAATTATCTTCGGTTGTATATAATTTTTCTTTATGTTCTGGATTTTCAGTTTCTGCATTATATGGTCCTGTTATGGAATTTGGCATTGCATCGATTGTATATTTACTTCCTTTTGATGTTTCTAATTTTCCTAACATTTCTTTTACTAAACTATCAAAATATATATAACACTTTGTTCCTTTTTCTGTTAAGTGAGATATATTTATTTCACTATTTAAATATTCTATTTCTACTTCCTCTATAGGTTCGCCATTTACTTCACAATAACTATCTTCACTTAATTTATATCCTGTTGTAGGTATCTTACTTATATTTATATATTCTTTTTCTAATGATGTACTATCATCTTTCTCTTGATACATCGCGATTATATTTAAATCTGCTTTATTATAACTTATATTGCCACTTGCTAGTTCTATACTCTCGGTATTCCTATATCTTGCTAGGCTTGTTATGTAGTTTATTACTATTACTAAAATTATTGCTAAAATAAATCCTACTACAAATATTGTTTTATTTCTTTTACTATCAATATCTAACCTTTCTATTTTCATCCTTTTTCCCTTTCTCAATATTATTAGAAATTCCTAACTTATATTTAAATTATATACTTTGATATCATTAAAGTCAAGAAAAAGTATGCTATTTCAAACATATTATTTTTATAAATCTATAGTAATGAGAAAATTGTATTGGTGATAATTATTATGCTAATTGCTGATAATCTTAAGAATATTAGAGTTAATTTAAATAAAACTCAACAAGATATGGCATCTATTATAAATGTAAATAGAAGTACTTATGCTTTATGGGAAACTGGCAATAATATTTTTCCAATAAAAAGGTTGTTACTTCTTTGTGATATATTAAATTTATCTTTAGATTATATATTTGGGTTAATAGATAATAATATAAATATTTCAGGAAAATTTGATATTATTAAAGCTAAAAGTCGTTTGCAAGAATTTAGAAAAGATAATAAAATTACTCAAGATAGACTTGCTAATAAACTTAATACTACTAAAGCTGTAATTAGTGGTTATGAAACTGGTAGAAGAATTATTGCTACACCTTTTTTATATACTATTTGTAAAAAATACGATATATCTGCGGATTATTTAATGGGAAGAACTGATAATCCAAAATATTTAAAATAAATAAAAAATACCACTAAGGTATTCTTAAAATGATAAATATGCCCATACTTGGAATAAGAAAGCAGTATGGGCATATTTTTAATTATTAGTTTTTACAATAAATGGATTAGATGATGTGCCTGTTCCTTGCGTAAATTCTATATCTGTTCTTAGATTGATTACTGGACGTACACCATAAGTCCAAACAACATTTCCTCCTCCAAAACCGACACCATTATCAACCATTCTAAATATTATAGAAGCATTATCGTTTATATCGTAACGAACTGGTGACATTGTACAATAAACTTGATTTGTATATAACCAGCTATGTTTTTCTTTGACACTAATTGCTTCTCCAACCATTACTAATTCATCACTTGTTATTAATGCGGCTGGTACTGAAAGTTTTTCATTTCCATTATTTGATCCTGTGGTTGTAAATAAATCTCTTTTTATAGCAATTTCATTAATTCTAAAATCGTTATAGCTTTCTTGATTTTCGCCTTGTATATCTACTCCACATTTTAAGGTTGGATATTGAATTTTTCTATAAATGCCACCATATATTAATCTAGCTGCTGGCCCATATCCTGTTGCATTATTACCAGTTCCATCACCTTCAAATCTAGCATATACTTTTTTTACTACCACTCTATCGTTACACCATCCTGTACTTCCACTTAAATATTTAGTATAATCACTCATTGTTCCTGTACCATTATACCAATTATCAATGGCTTGAGCTATCGTACTTGGAGTGGAGTTTGAATGGGTTTCTTCATACTTTGGGTTTGGCTTTTCATCTGATGCTGCTGTTCCATAATAGTAGCCTACATAAGTATTATCATTTACTGGTTCTGTTTTATATGCTGAGCTGAAAGCATTGGTTTTTTCTCCTGTTGTATCTGTACAACCTGGGGTAGCACATTGATAGATCATTCTTAATGTGCCATCTCCATTTATTCTGATTATTCTCCATGTATGATTAGCAAACGTTACCCAGTTATTTACATCATTATTATTTCCTCTAAATACATAACTTGTTCCATAATTATCTTCGGTTGTATATAGTTTTTCTTTTCCTTCGGGATTTTCTGTACTCTCATCGTATGGACCAGTTATGGGGTTTGGCATGGCGTCTATAGTATACTT
>CANRPK010000028.1 GCA_947632455.1 uncultured Bacilli bacterium | reverse complement strand
CATAATCTTTGTATGTACCTTTGATGTATTTGAAGAAGGAAGACATATATATACTTTTGAAAACAGGTGTCTGCAGAGTCCCGGACTGGTACTTGGTGATGATACGGTAAAGATTATCCTGAATACTAAAGGAACCATGGATGATGTGACGCCGGAATTAAAAAGGCTGCTTGATTACATAGACAGCAGTGAGCCGGAAGATGAGTATACAGGGGAACTGGAGCGGGAAGTAGAAGCTGTAAGGAAGGATGAAAAATGGAGAGTGAGCTATATGACATTACAGATGCGGTATCAGGAAAAATATGAAGAAGGCCTGGAGCAGGGCGAAAAAATTGGACGGGAAAATGGTGAAAAAGTTGGACGGCAAATTGGACGGGAAGAGGGCATTAAACAATCAGCAATAAGAATGTTAAGTTCAGGGAAGTTGTCTAATGAGGAAGTTGCCGCTTATTCCGGGCTTACGATTGAACAGGTGCTTGAAATAAAAGAAGCCATAACTAGCTATGAATAGTTCAGAATAGATGTATAGCTTCCATTTTTGCCCATATCCGTCATAAGACATGGATATACTGTTGCGTGTGGCACCTGAAGGAAAATTATTTCTGCATTCCTTCCACAATCTTAAAATATTCGTCGATCTCCGCCTGAGCCTCCTGTTCCGACAGGGAAAAATGCGACATGAGCAGATGCAGGACGGTTTCCACCGTGCAGTCCTGCGAAAACTTATCCCGGATCAGGTCCATTGGGTCCATCAGGTACTCCTCCTTTCTGTTTTTCAGGTTTTTACTTCAGAGCGTCAAAGTCAAAGCCGTGCGCGGTCAACTTCTGCGCCGCAGCATTTTCATATACGGAACCATAATTGATATCCTTTTCATGATTCAGTATCTTTATTTGTATACCATTCATATGCATGGAAGCCAAAAGCCCACGTCTGACAGAAACAGCTTAAACGGATTCGTTGACTGCGACAGCTTGCGAGGGACGACAGGCTCGCTGGCGCAGAACGTCGGGCAGCGCCGCACCTGCGTCTTTCAACCATATGAAGCTGTTCGTATATCTTGAAAACTTAAAATTTTCATTGAGGTTTTTTAAAATGGACCTCTTGTTTTTGGAATTGAACTCGCTCGGAATTAAATCAAATATTTTTTCGATATACAGTTTATGCTCCGGGTCGTATTGCCCGATATCAATTTTATAAAGCGTGATAATGGATGTCTGCTGGCGTTTTCGTTTCAAAAGCATTTCTGAGCGATGAGATAAAGTATCCCTATGTTCCAGTTCGCATCTGTAGTATCGCTTAGTAATGATCAGGTGTATCATAACCAATCGCAAAATATGGGCGCTGACGGTTGTAAAAATAAGGTTAGGGTACATATCCTTTACTTTCCGTATCTGATTTAAAATAGCATCAGGTGCGGAAGAAATACCAAAATTTTTACCCAAATTAACATTCTCACAAATATTCCCTTTTCTATACCCTGACGTATCTTTGCTTTGAACTTTTTGGTTTGTCAGGCAAAGTCAGTTTTAATTTGCCGGAGCTGATAAGCGGTGCAATAATATTAAGCATTGTATGGGTGCGGGATTTACCTGTAAATTCAATTAGTTCAGCCCGTGACCTTGGAACTGAGCAGAAGTCCAGTATGGCTTCCTCGGATGTTGTATTTTCCTTAAAATAATTATTTTTCATTACAACTTTAAATTCTCCGTGTACGGCAGAAAAAATAGGTTGAGGAAGGCCAGCATTAATAAACTCCATTCTCATGGTAGGGATTCCAGAGTAACGGTTTTCTGTAATTTTGAGTAGTTCAAGTATATTAGCCAGTACGGCGTTTCTTGTTTCCGGGCGGACTTTGCCGAGTGCATCTATTGAAATTTTTCCATATAAACCACCGCTGTTTACTATTTCCATACGGTCGCGGTACATTTCAATACGAATTGGTACATTTTCTGTGTGTATACTATAGTCACGGTGTATGAGGGCATTTAAAATGGCCTCGCGTACAGCTTTTATAGGATATTCAGGTTTGTCAGTTCTGTGTCCGTTGTCATCTATTATTGTCTTTGTACGGCTGTTTTTGCGTACAAATTCAACTGCTTCTTCGAGCATATCAGGTATAGAGCCGGTAATCCGCCTATTGTCAATAAATCTTTCCCCATCTTCACCTATTATTCCCATTTCTGTCCCCGGAAGACAAACTGCAGTAATACATAACTGAGGGAGATAAGTCTGTGGATATTTTGAAAATGCCATAAGTCCCGCAAGAGTTATGTTTCCATCCGAGGTAATACCCATAAGTTCAAGAATTTCTTCATCAGACACATTTTCAGCAAGATTTTTACGTTCCTGTTTTACGGAATCAAGATAGTTATTTAAACGTTTTTCATTCATTAATTGCATTTTAGCATTTTCAATGATTCTGATGTCATCATGAATTCTTTTGCGAAATGCTTCATAGCTGTATATTTCATATTCGCTCATTGATTCATCTGATTCCCCTACACGTATATATGAACCCTTTATTCTGCCGACGCCTTTATAGAATACAGGTCTGTAAGCAATATCTGTACCGGGAATTTCGGCAGAAACGACAATTTTACTGTTTATCTCACACACAGTAAATAATGCCCGTACAGAAGGCTCCATCTGTTTGCATTGTTCAGTTACTTTTTTTTGTAAATCCTGTGGGTCATAGACCCCTTTTATTTTGTAATCATCATTTTCATCTATTCCAAAAATAATAATTCCGCCTTCATCCTGATTAGAAAATGACGACAGGGTGTTATATAACCTGGCAGGACATCCGTGTTCTGCAGACTTTAGTTCTATCGTCTGTTTTTCTGTTTTCTGATGTTGTATATCAGTAATTATATTTCTTAATTCTTCAGTCTGCATATGTTATAATCCGCTCCTTTTTTAATAAAGATATATTTCATTATAGAGTAAAGATATTAAATAGTCAACAAATATGAAAATAAAAGGATAGAGTTTGATAAATAAAATCAAATTTTGATAAATGATTTTGAAATAATAAAAAGAAATATTTGGTGTTTTGTGCAAAAAAGTTGACCCTAACGTAACACAAATCGGACTACGTGAAATAATATGGACAAAATGCTCCAAACGCAGTAAATACGGGCAGAAAACAGCTTTTTCATGTATGTATAAAATAAGCAGTTTTGATAGGGTGGCAGGAAAATAAGTTCTTATATATAAGTATAGAAGGTAAATATTGGATAAATTACTACAGATTTTGTGTATAAAAAATAATCACTGGTTAAAACAGGAGGAAACGGACATGTGGTATGTGGTTCAGACAACATCTGGAGAGGAACAGACAACAATGGATGTATGCAGGGCCAGACTGAATCCGTTACTTTACAGAGAAATGTTTGTGCCAATGTATATTGACAAAATGCACTTCCGGAAACAATGGCATGATGTAAAAAAGGTATTGTTCCCGGGATATTTTTTTGTAGATACAAAGGATATAGAAGCCGTATTAAAGGAACTGAGGCAGGTAAGCCGCCTGACCAAAGTATTAAAAAGCGCGGATGTGGTATCGCCAATAAGTGAGGAAGAACAGGAATTCCTTAAGGGAATGATGAATGAGGAACACATAGTTGAATGTTCAACGGGATTCATAGTAGGCGACAGAATATGCATCACTGACGGACCCCTTCGTAACCACTATGGAATTATAAAAAAGGTGGACAGGCACAGAAGGACAGCAAAGCTTGAGATTAATTTCTTCGGAAGGATGACTCCTGTGGAAATAGGTCTTGAGATACTTGCAAGGCTCAGTGAGGAGCAGTTCGAGAAACTGAAGGAAGATAAGCTTGCAACATATAAGGCGCAGAGTGCAGGGGAAGGATACCCGCAAGAGAGGCTTGTGAAGATAAAGACCGGGGTATTTGCCGGGATGCGGGGAGTGCTTGTAAATACAAATGAGAAGAAAGATGAATGGCGTGTGAGGATAGAACTGTTTGAGAATCCGACTGAGGTGGTCTTTTCGAGAGAAGAGATTGAGGATGTGGGATGAGATATAGATACAGGAAACCGTAGACCGGGATGTCGAGAGCCGCGTTGCCGGGATATGGCGGATATAGAGCGTGTGGAATCCGGGCAGGGGTCCGGAGTGGCGAAGCACGGTCTTTTTTTTGCGTTTTGTGTGGGAACAGATTAATTATAGGGTATGGATCTATTGTATTTTCTGTATTTTTTGCTTTTAAGGGGCTGGGGCTTTTGAGAAAGATAGAGAAGTGAAAAAGGTTCATAAGGTAAAAGTAAGAAAACTTTATTGTATTAGTGGTTATAACGAAATGAAGAACATTGATATCAAACACTATGGACAAGTTAAAGAGTCATATTATTTGTGTGGTGACTAGAAATTATCTCTAGTGAGTAAACAAAATTATTATCAAAATATATACACAAATATGTGCTGTATAGTGAGGGATTATATTATGGGACTTATTCATTTTAATGTACCGCCTTTTGTAGGTACCGAATTTAAGTATATGCAAGAAGCCGTAAATAATCACAAGATTTGTGGTGATGGTCCTTTTACCAAGAAATGTGATGAATGGCTTGAAAAACGTTTTAATGCAAAAAAAGTAATGCTTACTACTAGTGGTTCATCTGCTCTTGATATGGCAGCAATTCTTTGTGAAATTAAACCTGGCGATGAAGTGATTCTTCCAAGCTATACATTCTCAAGTACGGCAAATTCTTTTGTTCTTGCAGGTGCAACTTTAGTATTTGTGGATATTCGTCCTGACACTATGAATATTGATGAAACTAAAATTGAGGATGCAATTACTGAGAAAACCAAGGTTATTTGCCCTGTTCATTATGCGGGTGTTGCTTGTGAGATGGATATAATTATGGAGATTGCAAGAAAACATAATTTGCTTGTTGTGGAGGATGCAGCACAGGCAGTTATGAGTACATATAAAGGACAGGCATGTGGAACTATTGGTGATTTTGGTTGTTTTTCTTTTCATGAGACCAAGAATTATTCTATGGGTGAGGGTGGTGCTATTGTCATCAATAACGAAGCTTATATTGAAAAAGCTGAAATTCTTCGTGAAAAGGGAACCAATAGATCGCAGTTCTTTCGGGGGCAGATTGCAAAATACAATTGGGTTGATTTTGGTGATTCTTATTTGCAGTCTGACATTAATGCAGCATACCTTTGGGCGCAGTTAGAGGTAGCAGATGATATCAATAATAATCGCCTTGTCGCATGGAATGCATATTATGAAGCATTTAAAACTTTAGCAGATAAAGGGATTATTGAACTTCCTACAATTCCTGAAGGTTGTATTCATAATGCTCATATGTTTTACATTAAGTGCAAGGATTTTGATAAGAGACAGGCATATATTCAGTTTATGAAAGAAAATGAAGTTCTTTGTGTATTCCATTATGTGCCGCTTCATAGTGCTCCTGCAGGATTAAAGTTTGGACGATTTAATGGAATTGATAAGCATACAACTTCTGATAGTGATAGATTAGTGCGATTGCCAATGTACTATGGTATTAAAAAAGATGATCTTCAAAAGGTTATAGATAAGACATTAGAGTTTTTTGATAAGTAATACAGAGAGAAGAATGAGGATGAGTTAGAGTGATACGAGTTGCAATTGTAGGTGGAAAGATTGATTCTGGAGGGAAAAAGAATTTAATAATGGAGTATTATCGACATATAGATAGAAATCAAATACAATTTGACTTTATATGCGATTCCGATTCACAGGCTATTCCTAGAAAAGAAATAGAGTCACTTGGTGGAAGAGTCTATAAAATAAGACCATATCAAAATATTATTGGTAACATGGTTGATATATATACACTATGTAAAAAAAATAAATATCCTATTATGCATGCCTACAATAGCACAATGAATGTTTTCCCGATGTTTGTTGCAAAGATAGCTGGCGTGCCGGTTCGTATTTCTGAAAGCCTTTCTATGGCTCATGAAGATGACAGTAAGACTAAAATTAAGAAAATTATTCGACCTATGTCTAAGCTGTTTGCAAATTATTATATGTCATGTGGTGATGATTGTGGTCGTTGGCAATTTGGCGATAAATTATTCAATGCAGGTAAGGTAGATGTTTTTAAGACGGTAGTAAATACAGAGTTTAATTCTTACAATCCCGAACTAAGAGATAAAACAAGGAAAGAGTTTGGATGGGAAAACAAGATTGTAGTTGGACACATTGGACGATTTACTCCACAGAAAAATTCTGTTCGTATGATTGAAATTTTTGCTGCTATTTCAAAGAAAGAGCCTAAAGCGGTTTTATGTTTAATTGGTGATGGAGAGTTAAAAGAAGAAATGATGGCAAAGATTGATGAACTCGGAATCAAAGCTCAGGTTACGTATCTTGGTAGGAGAGAGGATATTCAACAGTTCTATAATGCAATGGATATTTTTCTGCTTCCATCACTGTATGAAGGGCTTCCTGTAGTAGGACTTGAAGCTGAGAGTTGTGGATTGCCAGTATTCTTTTCTACAGAAGTAACAAGAGAAGCGGATGCTTGTAAACTTGGTCATTTTATTGATTTGACTGAGACAGAGGATGTATGGGCTAATGAAATACTTAAGACTGTTTATGAAAATATATCTATTAGAAAAAGTCACGCAAAGGAAGTTGCAGAGGCTGGTTTTGATTCTGCGTTTGAATCAATTAGAATACAAAAATATTATTTAGATGCAATTGAAAAGGAAAAAGTAATATAAGGGAATTTCAATGTTGGGGAACGTTAAAATAAGCATTATAGTATCTATATATAAGGTTGAGAAGTATATTCATACATGTGTTAAGAGTTTAATTAATCAGTCATATAAAAATTATGAGATTATACTAGTCGATGATGGTTCTCCTGATAATTGTCCAAGTATTTGCAATGAATACGCTTCCAATTATGATTTTATTAAGGTTGTTCATAAGAAAAATGGGGGATTATCTGATGCTCGTAATTATGGATTGAATTATGCCATAGGAGAATATGTTACTTTTGTTGACAGTGATGATTATGTTTCGGAAGACTATTTAGAGGTTTTGGTCGGATTAAAAGAAAAGTATAATGCAGACATTTGTGTTGGTGGACTATGTACCTTTTTTGAGGGAGAAGTACCTAATCCGTCTAAGAGGATTAAAGATGCTTGTTTTACTGGCTTGGAAGCCTTAGAACATATGTTATATCAAAATATGCTTGATTCTAGTGCTTGTGCAATGATTTTGCCTTTAACAATTGCAAAGAAAAATCTATTTCCTGTTGGAAAGTATCATGAGGATGATTTTACCACATACAAATATTACACAAGTGTAAATAAGGTTGCTGTAACTACAAAGTCTGTTTATTTTTATCTACAAAGAAGAGGAAGTATAATGCATGCTTTTGGAAGGGCAAGTTTAGATGAATTAGATGCGGCAGATAATTTGGTGAGTATATGTAAAAGCAAGTGGCCGCAATTAGTTAAGGCAGCATATTCGAAGAAATTTAGCGATTATTGTCAAGTATTATTAAGTACCGATGAAAAAGAATTGAGAAAGTTCCATGTGTATACTAGAATTTCTAGTTTTCTCAATTGTTATAAACAGAAAATGGTTTTTGATTGCAAAGCCAGGGTAAAAAATAGAATTGCTGCTATTATTCTCTTGCTTGGCGAAAAGTATTTACGAACAATTAAAAAATTATTATAGGAGCTTTTTTGGTGATATATATAATGCAAATGGTGGCAGTGTTCGCTCTGTGGCCAATCAAAAAGTTAAATATTAGAATTCATAAAACAATAATAGAGGGGAAAAATCTATATTTGTTTTTGATTTTTTTAATGTTTTTTTTAACAATGGGACTTAGAGGAATAAAAGTAGGTTCCGACACTCAAACATATATGTGGATCTATGAATCGATTATGGATTCCAATAGTTTTATGGAAGCTTTAAGTCGTTCTACGATTAATTCAGCACCAGTTTATGTAGGGTGTCAATATTTTATATCTAGGTTATTTGATTTTAAACAATTGAGTATTTTAATTAACTCGTTTGTTGTAGCTTTTGGATTTTATACTTTTATAAAAAAGAATTCTAATAATTATCTTTTATCTGTATTTTTGTTTGTGGCATTAGCTTTATACTTTGAGAGCATGAATGGAACACGACAGTTTATGGCTGTAGCTATTGGTGTGAATGCGTATGAATTGATAAAACATAATGTTAAGTCGAAAGTTGGATGGTTACTTTTCATAATTTCAATAGGTATACATAATATAGTTATCGCTTTGGGACTAGCATTCATAAGTTTCTTTATAAAAAATAGAAAAAAATCTATAAATAATGTGTTTGTTTATGCTTTTTTATTGTCTACAAGCATAGGTGTTTTTGCTTCCTTTGGAATTGAGATAATGGTGAAACTGTTTCCATATTATAACATCTATTTAAATGGAGTTAGTAGTGCACAGATATTGCAATCTACAGGTAGGGGCCGTATTGTTTTAGTATACTTGTTTTTGGCTATAATAATAGGGTATTCATTTTATACATTTAAAAATAATATTAAAAAGAAAAATGCAATTGATAAAGATGATTTATGTGCTGCTTTAATTTGCTTTATATTGGGAGTTTATTTTTCTAAGGACTTTTTGCTCACTAGAGTACTTTGGCCTTTTTTAAGTTTGCTTATTGTATTTATACCTAATTTTATATCTTCGGTAAATAGAAAACAATATAGACTCATTATGATGTGCTTATATGTTGTCTTAAGCATATATTGGTTGATGAATTTAATTGAGAATAAAAGTAATATAATTCCATATAGTTTCTTTTGGAAATAAGGTGATTGATTTGAATAATTATTCAGAATTAATATCAGTTATTGTACCCGTGTATAATGTTGAAAAGTATATTAGGAGATGTGTTGATTCAATTCTGTCGCAGACATATTCTAAAATTGAAATTATATTAGTTGATGATGGTTCGACTGATAACAGTGGAATTATTTGTGATCAGTACGCTGATGAAAACGAAAATGTAGTTGTGATACATAAAAAAAACGGCGGCTTGTCCTCGGCAAGAAATGCGGGACTTGATGTTGCAAACGGAAAGTATATAGGTTTTGTTGATTCAGACGATTGGATAAAGAATACAATGTATTCAAATTTGTTATTAGGATTAATTAACTCTGGTAGTCAATGCTCTACATGTGGAGTGCTTATTAGTGATGGTATACATAGTAAAAAATATGATAGTATTGGCAACAAAAAGATTTTTTCGAGGAATGATGCGATTATAGAAATTCTTATGGAAAGAAATATTGATGTTAGTGCATGCAATAAATTATATCAAGCTAACTTGTTCAATGGAATTAGATATCCTGTTGGTGAGAATAATGAGGATGCAGCAATAATATTAGATATATTGGATAGAATCACATCAATTGTACACGTTGGTACCGACGAATATTTTTATTTTCAGAGGGCTAATAGCATTTCTAATACCATAAGCAAGAATAATTTAGTTAATCAGTATGAACATGCAATTAAAATGCATAGTCATGTGAGAGAGCGTTATCCTCAGTTAGCCGAGTATTCGGAGTTTTATATATATATGCAACTGATTTCTATTGAACGAAAAATTATTAAGATGCGTAAGGATAAGGAATTACGTGGAATGTATATACAATATTATAAAATTTTGAAAGAATATGATACAAAAAGAAATAGAAAAAGATTATCTCACAAAAGATATGTATTGCTCATACTTTTAAAATTATTTTGGCATTTACGGTTATGAAGAAATGGTTAATCAAGGAGTGTAGCAGAAAATGCAACGAAAAATAATCATAGCAAATACATATTATCAACTGATTATAGCGATTCAGATGAAACTGACTATATTTAAGAATTACTATGTGTGTCTTATGATATCGGATCATTCAAGAAATGCGGATAAAATATATGAAAAATTGAGTGAATTGTTAGTATTTGATGAAATTCATTATATAAAAACAAAGGAGTTAATTACAGATAGAAACTGCATTGATAAAATACAGGATTGCATTTATATATGTTTTATGAAAAAAAAATCGATATAGTTATATACTAAGCGATATTTCAGATAAATTTTTTAACGAACTCATTTGTTACAATTATGGTGTAGATATATATGGATTGTATGCTGAATTATATAATAGTAATAAAGATATAAAAATTTCTTTGTATGAAGAAGGTATATTATCATATGGCGTTACAGCATCAATGAATTACAAAAAAAAGATAATAAAAATAATAAGACATATGCTTTGTAAGAAAGATATTACAGAGGCATTTAGTACATTTTATTGTTTTTACCCAGAATTATATAAAGGATCATTAAGTGTGCATGCTGTTCCGCAAATTAAATTAAATAGTGAGTGTTCAGATATTCTTAGTAGATTATTTAATGTGAGTAGTGAAAGACTAACGTATCAGGAAAAATATATATTTTTTACAAGTGTTTATGATTTTGAAGGCGGAAGTCCCATAGGTGAGTATGAAGTTGCGTGTGCAATTCGAAAAATTGTAGGCGAGAATAATCTATTGATAAAAACACACCCGAGAGATATACGAACTATATACGAGGTCAATGGTTTTAAAGTAGATAAAAATTCATCATTACCATGGGAAGTGATTCAACTTTCTAAAGATTTTTCCAATTATATTTTTTTGACTGTAAGCTCAGGAAGTGTTTTAGCTGGTAGTCTTATGTCGACAAATCCTGTAGATACATTTTATCTTTATAAATGCTGTGATTTAACTGGAAACTTGTTAGCACAAAAGACTGCTAATGATATATATAATCTATTAAGCAGCGAAAAAATGAAAAAAATATTTAAAAATGTGAAAATTGTTGAGCGATTGGTGGAAATCGATAGAAACTGTAAATGATTAAAAATAGCTGTTTTTTAAAATTATTGTTTGGAGATGAATAATAATTGTGGAACGATGGTCATTGCAAGCGTTATAAGCATAGTTATGATGCTTATAACGAATATTCTGTTACTGCTGATATTTCAAATTTGTATTGAAGGATTTTTTTGTTGAAAATGCTCTGGTGCGAACCATTAATAACTAAATAGTTATTAATGGTTCGCACCAGGGTGGGTGGTAATTAAGTAAACCTAAAATTTTTTGAAATTTAGTGATGAATTATATGTGTTTATCGTACAACTTTAGATTATGAGAATATAAAATTCTTTTGATATGCTAGAAATTTATAGTAAAGTTTATATGTTGGATAATATTAAAAAATTAATAGGAGAATATATTTATGAAAATTGTAGCAATTGTACCTATGAAACTCAATAATCAGCGGCTGCCACAGAAAAATACGAAATGTTTTACTAATGGTAAGCCGCTTTGCTATTATATTTTATCAACATTACTTACTGTTAATGGTATAGATGATATATATGTTTACTGCAGTAATCCTGATATACAAAAATTTGTTCCCAAAGGTATAAAATATCTGCGACGTCCTGATTTTTTAGATAAGGATACAACAAAAATTAATGATGTTCTTCAATGTTTTGCAGAGGATGTATCTGCTGATATTTATGTAATGGCGCACACAACGGCGCCTTTTGTAAAAAAAGAATCTATTGAGATAGGTATACAGGCAGTTGTAAGTGGGAAATATGATTCTTCATTTGCTGCAAAAAAATTACAGGATTTTCTATGGAAAGATAATATTCCATTTAATTATGAATTAAATAATATTCCGCGCACGCAGGATTTAGATGTTATTTATGAGGAAACCAGTGGATTTTATATTTATAAAAAAGAAGTTATAACTAAGTTAAACCGCCGTATCGGTGATAAGCCATATATAGTTGAAGTGAGTGAGGTTGAAAGTGTTGATATTGATGAAGAGGAAGATTTTATAATAGCAGATGCAATATTTAATCATATTATAAAATGATTTTTTCAAAAATACAGATGAGGCATATGATGGAAAAATACTCTGATACGAGGGGTGCATATGGAAAAAATTAAGGTGTTGGACTGTACTTTAAGAGACGGCGGATATTGTAACCAATGGAAATTTGGATATGCAAATGTCGGAAAAATAATAACAGGTCTTATTGATGCAGGAAT
>CANRPK010000027.1 GCA_947632455.1 uncultured Bacilli bacterium | reverse complement strand
AGTTGCTCATGTCTATTTTTTTTGCAATAAAAAGAAGCGATAAATTTTACTTCATCACCCCTTAATGTTTAAGAACCAAAACTTCTAACTTTTTTTATGCTACATATAATTACTTTAGGTGATCCCATGTTTTTTAATGAAATTCATGAGCGAATAAGATTTGTTTTTTTAATTTCTATAATTATCTTATTAGCTATAATAATAAAAGTGTTTTATATTCAAGTCTTTTCTTATCAAAAATTAAATACTTTAGCTGAAAATTTATGGAGTAGACAATTACCTATTAAAGCAGATAGAGGTTTAATATTAGATCGTAATGGTAAAGTTCTAGCCGATAATATTACCACTGTATCTTTAGTTGTAGTACCCGGTCAAATAAAAGAACCCGAAGAAGTTGCTCATTCACTAGCTAATATTTTGCATTCTAATTATCAAGATATGTTAGGCCATGTCACTAAATCAACTTCGATTGAAAGAGTACATCCTGAAGGTCGAAGATTATCTTATGATATTGCTGAGCAAATAAATGCTTTAAATTATGATGGAGTATATTTATTAAAAGAAAGTAAACGTTACTATCCCTATGAAACAGTTTTATCCCATGTTTTAGGTTATGTTGGTATTGATAATCAAGGTTTATCTGGTTTGGAATTATATTATGATGATTATTTAACCGGGGCTGATGGCGCTATTAAATATTTTTCTGATGGTAAAGGTAATAAATTAGAATTAACGGAAGTTTATGAAGCCCCCACTAGTGGTATTACTCTAAAACTTACTATTGATATGGATTTACAAATGGTAATTGAAAATGAATTAGATAATGTTTTAGCTAAATATAATCCTGAACAAGCTTTAATTATGGCGATGGATCCCAAAACTGGAGCTATTCTTGGTATGGCATCACGCCCTAATTTTAATAGTAATAAATATCAAGAATATAAAACTGAAGTCATAAATCGTAATTTACCTATATGGATGACTTATGAACCTGGATCAACTTTTAAAATAATTACTTTATCCGCGGCTTTAGAAGAACAAACTATAAATCTATTTGAAGATAGTTTCTATGATAGTGGTTCCATAAATGTTGATGGTGCCACTATCCATTGCTGGAAAGCTGGAGGCCATGGTCAAGAAACAATGCTTCAAGTTGTTGAAAACTCTTGTAATCCCGGTTTTGTTCATATTGGCCAGACCCTAGGAGCTCAAACTCTAATGAGTTATATTAATAAATATGGCTTTGGTAAAAAAACAGGTATTGATTTAAATGGGGAATCTTCGGGTATATTATTTGATCTAAATAAAATGGGCCCGGTTGAATTAGCAACTACTAGCTTTGGCCAAGGAATAAGTGTTACACCTCTTCAACAAATAAGAGCGGTATCCGCAGCTATTAATGGAGGTAATTTATATACTCCCTATATAGTTGATAGCTTATTAGAAAGTGAAACTAATAGCCTAATAAAACAAATAGAACCTAAATTAGTTGGTCATCCTATTAGTCAAGAAACAAGTTCTTTAGTAAGATATGCTTTAGAAAGTGTCGTTGCAAATGGAAGTGGTAAAAATGCTTATATTGAAAATTATCGGGTTGGTGGTAAAACAGGTACAGCTCAAAAAGTCCAAGATGGTAAATATTTATCAGGCAATTATATTTTATCTTTTATTGGTTTTTTACCCGCTAATGATCCAGAAATAATTGTTTATGTTGCGATTGATAATCCTAAAGGCGTTACCCAATATGGTGGGGTAGTGTCAGCTCCTGTTGCCAAAAATGTTTTAACCTCGGCGATTGAAATTTTAAATATTGCTCCAAGTAAAGAAGGTATGGAAAGGGAATATTCCTGGTTAGATAAAAAATATATTGTTTTGCCAAATGTAATCGGTAAGACTAAAAAAGAAGCTACTCAAATATTAAAAGGTTTTAAAATAGAGTATTCCGGAACCGGTGATAAGGTAATTTATCAATCTCCTGAAGCTGGTTATTATGCTCCCGAAGGCGAAACTATTAAACTTCTTTTAGGTTAAATAAATGTCAAATATTTCGCAAATTACAGCATTTTAAACTAATAAGTAGTATAATTAAAAAAAGAAAGAGGTGGGTTATGTTAATACTTGCAAAAGCTGCGATGGCAATTCTGCTTGGCTTTATTCTTGCTATTATAACTGGTGTCATACTAATCCCATTATTAAAAAAATTCCATATTGGTCAATATGTTAGTCATTATATTGGAGAAAGACATCTAAAAAAAGAGGGAACTCCAACAATGGGTGGCCTAATATTTATTATTCCAACCATTATCGCTCTTTTTTTACTATATTTAAATAATAGTATTGAAATATCATATAGTTTAATTATTTTACTTTTTGTTTTTATAGCCTATGCTATTTTAGGCTTTATCGATGATTATACTAAAATAAAATTTCATAATAATAAAGGTTTATCAATTACTACAAAATTATTAATTCAAATGTTAATTGCTTTAGTATTTTTCTATATATTTATGAGTAATGGAGGTAAATCAGATTTAGTTATTACCAGTCTAGGTATTCATATTCCTTTAGGTTGGACTTTTGGTTTATTTATATTATTCTTATTAGTTGGTACTAGTAATGCTGTTAATATAACAGATGGACTAGATGGCTTAGCTGGAGGCTTAAGTGCTATAGCTTTCTTTGCTTATGGTATTATCTCTTGGAATACTGGTTGGCTTGAAGGTTATCAAGAAATAGCAATATTCTGTTTTATTCTTGCTGGAGCACTATTAGGTTTTCTAGTCTTTAATGCTCATCCTGCTAAAGTATTTATGGGTGATCTAGGATCTTTATCATTAGGCGCGGCTTTAGCTACTATTGCTATACTTACTCGCCATGAATTATCTTTAGCTCTTATTGGAGGCATATTTGTTATTGAAACTTTAAGTAGTTTAATTCAAATAATAGCTATTCGTAAATTCCATAAAAAAGTCTTTAAAAGAGCACCACTTCATCATCATTTTGAAGTATTAGGTATGAATGAACAAGATATTGTTAGATATTTTTGGGTCGCTGGCTTAATTCTAGCCATGGCCGCAATAACTTATGGTGTTTGGTTATAAAATAAGATTAAATCGTTCTATAAAAATAATTTTGCCATAAATTTATTATAGGTGGCAAAAGTGAAAAATAAAAGAATAGATTATATCTTATTTTTTTTAAGTATTTTAATTTGCATATTTGGTATTATCATGATTTATTCTGCTAGTTCTATATGGGCTGAATTTAAATTTAATGATCCATTAAAATACGTTAAACAACAATCACTATTTTTTTTAATCGGTATAATAGTTATAATTATAACTACAAAATTAGATTTAAGTATTTTAAAAAAGAAAGCCAATTTAATATTAACTATTTGTTTTGTTTTATTATTATTAGTTTTAATTCCTGGCATAGGAAGTGTTAGAAATGGCTCCCGTAGTTGGTTTGGCTTTGGCGGTTTAGGTATTCAACCTAGTGAATTTGCCAAAATAGGTTTAATAATCTTTACCTCTAAATATTTAGCTAATAATCAAAAAAATATGAAAGATATCAAAAAAGGAGCTTTACCTATATTTCTTGTAATTGCTGTATTTTTTCTATTAATTATGTTAGAACCAGATTTTGGTACTGCAATGGTTATAACTCTTACATTAGTATGTTTAATCTTTATATCAGGTCTAAAATTTTCTTTTTTCTTAAAATTAGGTTTATTAGGTTTAGTCGGGATAGTAGGTCTTATCGCTGTAGCCCCTTATCGTATAGAAAGAATTATCTCATTTTTAAATCCTTGGAGTGATCCCCTAGGAAGTGGTTATCAAATAATTCAAAGCTTGTATGCGATTGGTCCTGGAGGCTTATTGGGTCAAGGTTTCATGAAATCAAGACAAAAACATTTCTATTTACCAGAACCTCAAACTGATTTTATCTTTTCTATTATTAGTGAAGAATTTGGTTTTCTAGGAGTAATTATAGTTTGTTCTTTCTTTTTTATAATTTTTTATCGTATGCTTAAAATAGCTTTAAAATGTAATGATTTATTTTATAAATATTTAACTTTTGGTTTAGCTTTCGGTTTATTAATTCAAGCTAGTCTTAATCTTGCAGTAGTTGTCGGTTTAATACCAGTCACAGGGGTAACTCTTCCATTTTTCTCTTATGGTGGTTCTAGTTTACTAGTTTCTATGTTAAGTATAGGTATAGTTTTAAACATTTCTAAAAATAATTAAAATATTCAGAACAGTTCTATTATGGCCATAGAAAAAAATACAAAATAAAATATGAATACTAGTACATTAACAAAAGAATTAAATTGAAAACATGATTTATGAAATAAGAGGTAAACAAATTATATTATATAATGAAACTATTAAAAGTAAGCTTGAAAAGTTTACTGAAAGATTTTCTTGGAATTTAACTAGTTATGAATGAAAATTTTTAAGGTCGAAATTTTCAACCTTAGAAATTTAAGAAAAAAGTGGAGGAACTCATCAAAAATATTTACCACGTGTCTTTACAAAAAATATAGACATATATTGTTAAAACGCTTGTTTTGTGATATTATGAAAGCAATTAAAACATTTAACAAATATAAATTTATTATGTGAGGAGAGTTATTGTGAAATTACGATATTTAATGTTTATTTTTATATTAATATTTGTTTCTGGATGTACTATTTCTAGTAAAAGTATAGAACAAGAAAGAAAAGATATTATTGATATGATAAGCGCTAATTTAAAAAATACGACAAAAATTGTTATATTGAAAGAGGATGAAAAAGGTAAATTTCAATCATTATCTAAATCTAATAATTCTAAATATTCTATACATAAAGAAATTGAAGATAAAAATAATATAGAAGAAATATTGCAATATTTTGAAGAAATGTATATATATGATGTTTTAGTTGATTCCACTACTAGCAAAGTAGATATGATAATGTGGTTTTATAATAAAAATGGCGAAATACTTTTTGAATATAATGGTCATGGATTTATAAAAGAGAAAAAATTTTATTCTATAACTTTTCCTTTACATAAAATATTCATTGACAAATATTTCACTATTACAGATAGCTGATTTTGTAAATTAGAAGCAATTAATATTGCTTTTTTTGTATTTTTTTAATTATTATATATTTGATATTATTTTTATGTTATTATATATATATTATTGGAGGTTAAAAAGTGAAAGAATTAACAAAATTGTCAATAAAATTAATGCTACGAAAAAAAACAACTATTTTCAACATTGCTTTTTTTTCAATAGTAATTTTGGTAATTGTTGTATTAAATGCTTATTCAGCCACAGCTATTAATTATATGAAGAATGATATTTACAATTCTATTTACTATAAATCATTGACTATAGGTCCTAAAGAAGAAGATAATATTGAAGAATTGAAAAAAACTATAAAAAGTATTGATCATGTAAGCTTAGTTATAGAACAATATGCTTACAATATGTTAATGGATTCTGAAGAGTTTAAAAACGAAAAATTTGATGGCGAAGTATTCTTTAATGTCGCTAATAATCAAAGTTTGCCAAAGATTGTAAAAGGAACAAATTTTCCAGATGAAGAAGGAAATTATTTAGTTTGTCCAACCAATTTTTATCCAACAAGTAATCCAGATTCTTTAAGAAAAATTTCTTCTAAATATTCTATAAATACTAATCAATATTTAAACAAAGAAATTGATTTTTCTTATATGAATAGAGAGGATACCAAAAAATTTAATGAAAAATATAAAATAGTAGGTCTTTATAACGCAGATAGCTATTTAGATGTAGGAGTTTGTTATACAACGGAAAATGCTTTGAAAAAAATAGCAATTAATAGATTTGATGGTGAAATAGATTTAACTACTAATAAACCAATGATACTTAATCAAAGAGAAATTTATGTTCAAGTAGATAATGTGAAAAATATACAAAGTGTAGAAAATGAATTATCAAAATTAGATATTTCTAATAAAAGAAGTGCATTTGTTATTGAGGAGTACTTTATTAATATTAAAAATAATATTAGTCTTATTTCAAATATCATTCTTGTTTTAACCTTTTTTATTTTCTTTATTTTAACATATAAGCAATTTAGTGATGATATTACTTCATACAAAATTTTACGTTATTTAGGATATAAAAGAAATAACATATATCAATTTTTGATTATTTCTAATATTTTTCAATTTATATTAGGCATATTAGTTTCAGCAATTATTTGTGGTATATTTTATTTAGGCTTTTCAATAGTTTTGAATTTGTATCCTTTTATATTAAATAATTGGAAAATATGTTTGGATTATAAATCATTAAGCTATGTAATTGGAGTGATCATAATTTTTATGACCTTTGGAATAGGCCTAAGTATTATGAATATAAAGAGTGATAAAAATGATTAATATATTTTTTAGTTCATTTAAAAGGAAAAAAAATTATTTAATTTTATTGGCATTATTAATATTATGTTATTTATTATTTGGAATATTTTTATTTCTATATTATAAAAATGAAAATAGTATAGATTTAATTAAGAATGACAAAATCAATAGAGGAATAGAAATAATTTGTTCCGAGGAAGATATTAACAGTATATTAAGTAATCATAGTGCTATAGAGTATTTTTTCCCTATATATAATAATCAAGTTTTAAAAATAAATAACACAAATTATAGTGTGAATTATTTTAATAATTATGAGGATGATATTATATCAGGAGAAAAAATTTCTAATTCTAAAGAAATTATTTTATCTTCAAAAATCAAAGAAGATATTGTAAATATAAATGTAGGCAAAAATAAATATAAAGTTGTTGGTGTAATTAATAATCCTAAAGCATCCTTATATTTTGATAAAAATGAGTTTGAAGAGATGTTTAATGTTAAACCTACCAAATATTATGCTTTAATTAAAGACTACGAGTATATTCCCTCAGTTATTAATTATTTAGCTTCAAAAAATATAGTTGCTTACAATTATGATGTGTCGTTAAGTACAGAAATAGAAAGCCTTCAAAAAGTTCAAAATTTATATATTAGTTCAATGATTATTATTATACTGTTATTAATGTTATTTTTTGCAATCATAATAAAAAATTTATTGAACATAGAAAAGAAAAATATCGCTCTTTTAAAATTAATTGGATATAGCAATAAAAAAATATCTTTGATAGTATTTGCTAGAATATTATTTGTAATAATCTGCTCTATACTATTATCACAATTAATATTTACTTTATTTTACTTTGGCTTTAATAATTATTTTAAATTAGAAATATCAATTTTATTAAAAGTCAATTTTATTATAACTACTTTATTTTTGCTGGTTGGAAGTGTATTTTCATTATTATCACAAAATAAAATAAAGAAAATAAAACCAATATTGGAGCTGCAAAATGCTTGAACAAAATAAAATATTAAAGTATAATGTTCGTATTAATAAAATCTTACGTAATGTAATTAGCATTTAAAAGGAGGCTAAAAAATGATAAAAATTGAAAATGTTAGTAAAAAATATAAAAATAAGGAGCGTATAATCTCAGTTTTAGATAATGTTAATTATGAATTTGAAGCAAATAAATTATATTGTATAATTGGAAAAAGCGGAGCCGGTAAAACAACTTTAATTGAAATACTAGGGCTTTTACTAGACTTTGATTCTGGAAAAATATTAATTAATCAAAAGGATGTTTCATCGTTATCTGATAATGAAAAATCTATAATGCGAAATAAAAACTTTGGTTTTGTATTTCAATCATATTATTTAAACCCTTTAATGAAAGCCTATGAAAATGTAATGCTACCAATGTATTTAGATAAATCTATTAATAATAATCAAAGAAAAGAAAAAGCATTTAAATTATTATCTCAAGTTGATTTGAAAGATCGAGAAAAACATTTTCCAAAAGAATTATCTGGTGGGGAACAACAAAGAGTAGCTATAGCTCGAGCTTTAGCAAATAATCCTGATATAATACTTGCTGATGAACCAACTGGAGCATTAGATACAGAAAATGCTATTAATATTTTGAATATTTTGAAAGAACTATCTAAACAAGGAAAATGTGTTATAGTAGTAAGTCACGATGATAGAGTAAAAGAATACGCTGATATTGTCTTAAAAATTGAAGATAAAAAAATTAAAGAGGCGTAGCAATGATTAAGTATTTTCAAATTATTAAATGTCAAATGCGCAAAAAATCAAATTTTATAACTGCCATCATTATAGGGTTAGCCATTGGTATTATAATTTTAGTTAATACATATCAAAAAAGTTGGCATAATTATTTAAAAAGTGATATTTACAATGGCTTAATATTTAGAAATCTTCAAGTATCTAGTGAGGATGATAATGATACAGAGCTTAAAGCTTTGCAAAATATTAATCATATAACTAATATCACGCCAATGTATGAGTATAGAGAATTATTAGAAATCGAAGATCTAACCACAAATAAAGAAAAATTTGCTCGGGCAAATATATTTACTGCTAATAATGAAAGTTTGCCAAAAATTGTAAAAGGAACTAGCTTTCCTGATGATGATAATTATTATATGGTTTGTCCTCAAAACTTTTATCCAGTTTTAGCAAGTGAAGAAGAATTAAGAAATAAATCTTCTAATGATAGTACAGATTTAACTTCCTATATTGGAGATAATTTGACTTTAAAATATTATGGAAATTTATATAATATTTATGAATCAGAAGACTATATTTTTAGAACTCCAGTAAAACTAGTTGGATTATATAAAAATAATGATTTTGAAATTGACGAAAATACTTGCTTTGTTAATCATAAAACTATGAGTGATATTGTTTTAAATAAATATAAAGACGATATGAATTCATATGAATTACAAAAAAATAATAGCTTTATAATTACAGTAGATAATGCTGAAAATATGACTTATGTCACTAAAAATTTAGATGATTTAGGTTATAATTATAGATTAATTTCCTATATAGATACTGATTACATCAATGAAGTAAACGGAAATATAAATTTAGCAATAATAATAATTTTTGTATTAATATTTATTTTTGTATTTATTATGTTTCAAAAAGATTTTAGAGAAGACAAAAAACAATATGAACTTTTACATAAAATAGGTTATGCTAGAAAAAAAATAAGGTTAATATATATGTTTTCAACTATACTTAAAATTTTGATTTACTTGATTTCTATTGTAATAATTTCCTTTATATTATGTACTATATTAAAAATTATGTTAAATTATTATCCATACTTATTTGCCAAATTTAGAGTTTTATATGATTTTAAGGGTTTAAATATAGCAATTTCTATATTAATTTTAAATTTAATATTAAATACAATTTTTAATTTTAAAAAAATGAGGCTAGAATGAAAGAAATTATATTATCTTTTTTTAGAAATAAAAAATTAAATATAATATATATATCATCCATGATTATATTATTATTAATTGTTTATATATTTTCCTTAATTCAAAATTATTATATTTATAATATTAATAATGTCTTGGGATCATTAGAAGAAAATAGAGGTTATATAATTGAGGATAGCAGAAAAATCCTTATTGATAACCTAAAAAAAATAATTGATATTGAAAAAGTAGAGCCAAATTATGACGATAATACAACAATTCAGAGTTATTACGTTGTTATTAAAAATTATGAAGATACCGAAAAATTTCAAAAATATTTAAATGAAAATGAAGCAGAAGCTTATTTGAAAGAAACTACTAAAATGTATGAAATAGAAGTATTAAAAAAGAATTCAACTTTATTTAATATTTTGAAAAATTTAAGTATTGTAGTATCATTAATTGCCCTTTATTTTGTAATTAAAAATTTATGTTTAACTGAACAAAAAAACATAGCTATATTAAAAGTTCTTGGCTTTAATAAAGCAAAAATAATTTCCGTTTTATTTTTTAGATTATTAATTCTATTAATGATTAGTATTATCACAACAATTTTAATAGAATATATTATTCATTTTGGATATTTATTATTTAACGAAAAAATATTACGTAATTATTTAAAAAATTTTAGTATAATAAGTAATTTTAAATTATGTTTGTTTAGTTTTATTTCTTTAATTATAAATATTGGATATTTAAATTTAAAAATTAATAAAATTAATACTTTAAAAGTATTAAATGATTAGGAGTAAATAAAAATGAAAAAAATTTGTTTATATAGCTTATTAATGATGTTAATAGGTTTAATGATAACTGCTTGTGGAAAGCAAAAAATAGAAGAAGAGGAACCTTATCCAATAGAACAGCCAACAGCTAATTTTGATAATAGTGTTTTTAAACAATTAACTAAAGAAGAAGCATTATCTTTATATGATATGGAAGGAACCCAAATTGTTTTCGCCTGTAATGGTGATTCTGTTAATTGTCAAAAAGTATATAAGGCTGTTGTCCAAGTTCAAAAAGAATTTGATTATACAACTAATTATCTTTATATATTTGGTAGATTTGCTAAAGAATTTAAAGATTTTATCTCAAAATTAGATTTTTATATTGAAGTTAATAATTCTGTTTCTGGCGAATTTTCTAAACTTTTAGGAGGAACAAATACTTATTATCCCGCTATTATAATTATAAAAGATGGAAAACAAGTTAATGGTCTAATTGGAAACGATATTTCATATGAGAATTTAAAAAATTTAGTTAGCAAATATATTCAATAAGAAATTTTAAATAATTTTAAAAGTAACCCAAATTTAGCGATAATCATATTTATATTTATGTATTTCTAATCTTTTTGTAGAAATATTATATAAGCAAGAATATATCTCATATGTACCACTTTCTTGAGGTAATTTATTATATTCATCTAAAGTTTCATTATAAATCATATAATAAATATCATTATTTATTGTGTGAGGAAACGAAGTTAAAAGATTTAACTCTGATTTCATATCCGAACTTAAAATCCAATTTTCATTATTTTCAATACTATTAACTAAGCCAGAAACATCTTGATCGTCATAATAAATTTTAATTATAGTATAATCATATTTATTATCATCAAAATATGTATCACAATTTAATAATTCAACCTCTCCATCTTGGGGTAAATTAAGATTTAAAAAATATTCAAAATCAGAGATTATAGAATAATTTCGTTCGGTATTATTTGAAAAAGCCATAAGTCCCAATAATATAAGAATTAAAGCCATAATAAAGCCTCCAACAATATTTTTGGTACATTTAATGCCCATTTTTTTATATTTAAATCCCAAAATTATTGATAAAATTGGAATTGGCAACCAAAGGAAATATACCCAATTATTTTCAATGCTATTAAAAAAACTATAATGTACATTTATTTTATTAACGATAAATTCAAGAGAATATTCAGCCCCAAAATATGATAAAATAGACAATACAAATAAAACTTTTAAAGTTTTTCTGATAAAATTTAAATTACTAGATATATTATTTTTTCCCATAAGTATTCTCCTTTAATAAAATTATACTACTTATAATAATTATTAGTAAATTAGTGAATTTGCAAATCAGTTATTAGTATAATAATTTTATTATATCATTTTTCAATGTCATTGAACATATAAAAAACTTTATTGACTTTGCTTAAAAATAAATTATAATAATATCAAGAGGAATACATATGATAAAAAAGGTAATATTAGCTATTGTAATTGTTCTTATAATGGGTGGCACATATTTTTTATTTAAGAATTATAAAGAGCCTCCAGTCCAAGTTTTAGATGAATATTTAAAAAATGCGACTATGGAGATTAAAGAGGGAACTTTAACTAATGCAGGTTGTACTATAATAATTACTGATACAGAAAAAGAAGAAAAGCACACATATGGTGAAGATTATGATATTTATGTATATAAAGATGATAAATGGGAACCTCTAAATACAGATGAAAGGTGGTATCATCCTATAGGAATCTTACCTAATAAAGATAATAAAATTCAAATGGATATTAATTGGGAACCTGCATATGGCAAATTAACGCCAGGAAAATATAAATTAGAAAAAAAAGCTGCCGTATCCCTAGATGGCTCTAATATTGGCAATGCCAAAGTAGAGACAGAGTTTATAATTAATTAAATGTATGTTTAAAATTAATATTTAATTTCAATAAAAATTATTTGATTGCTTTAACTGAGCAATCTTTTCATTTTGTCCTTTAGGGTGTTTGACGAAAACGTCAAACAAAAAACCACCTGCTATGCGGGTGGGAATTAAACACTTATAGTAAATAAGGCATCTCAAGTGTTATAATGAGG
>CANRPK010000026.1 GCA_947632455.1 uncultured Bacilli bacterium | reverse complement strand
CAAAATTTATAAATTACAAGAAGTTGTTAATAATATTTGATTATTCTTTTGTTGCACTTGACTTTTTAATTATTAAACATAAGACTTTCCTTTAATCTACCATTTTTTACAAATATCTTACTTATTTTTAAGCAAGAAAAAAGCAACTCCTTAATACTAAGAACTTGCTTAAATTTCTTAAATGGCGCCTGTTGTAGGACTCGAACCTACGACCTAACGGTTAACAGCCGTGCGCTCTACCGACTGAGCTAAACAGGCAAATTTCATATTGCTATTACATTATATTAAATATTATGAATAAAGTCAATAATTTTATTCAAAAAATAAAAAAATTCCTTATCGGAATCTCTTTTAAAATAATTATTTATTAGCTGCATCAACAGCGCTTTGGCAATCATTAGCATTTGGATGTACAATACATGCTCTACATTTATTATATTCAGTCTTATATTCATCACTAGTAAACTCAGATACTAAACTAAATACTACTCCAACTAATGTTGGGATAAAGAATATAACAATACCAGAAATTGCTCTCATAACTAAAGACTTAACAGATTTCTTAATCTCATCATCTTTACTAGCAACTACTGCCTTTCCTAAATCGATAACACCAAATAGAATAATTATAATTGGAATTGCAATTTTAAATACCCATAGCACCCAACCTATAATTTGCCAAACTGGAGCTAAATCAGAACAAACTGAAGGAGTCATTAATAGCATACTCATTCCCTCGCTTTCTTTTTATCTACCTATAATTTTATCTTATGTTTATGTCATTGTCAAGGTTCTATTGTCAAATTATGTCTATCCATTCATTATTAATAATACTGCTAAAACTAGTAAAACCATAACACCAACTCCTGTTGTAATAAGCATACTCATAGTTTTACCTTCCATTTTATCCAAACGATTTTTATATTTTGTCTCTCTAGCTTTTTGTTGTAAACTAGAAATAGTTTTAGAAAATGCTAATAATTGTTCTTGTTTTCTTTCTTGTCTACCTAAACTTAAACGATATAATAAACGCATCATTCTCATTGAATCTCTAACTGGATATTTTCTAGCAAAATCCATATAAGGTTCAATCGTATCATTACCAGCATTAATTTCATTTATCAGATCTTTTAACCCATCTTTAAATATATCTGGAGCATCTTCCAATGATTTACCAATCGCTACCGGTACAGTATAGTGTTGAATTAAGATTTCCAAACCTTTTAAATAATATGGAAGCATTGTATCAATTTCATGTAAGTGACTTTTATAATAATTCTTTAAATTAATATAATCTAATTTAAAAAAGGCAAAACCACCAACTAAAACTACCAGTGCATAAGTATATGACATATTTTTTAAGAATAAACAAAATATTATAAGCATAACTATTAAAGCATTTTGAATTCTTTTATTAAATAATATATCTGCATTTACGGAATCTCCATATTTTGCTTTTACATAAAAGTCATAATCACTTTCTTTAAGTTTTCTAAGATACATTTCATTATCTGCAATAAGTTTACTAATACTAATTTTACCAGTCTTAGTTAATACGTAAAATATAATTACGGCTACAATAGCTATTTCTATTTGCATTATTCTACCCCCACATCATCATTATAATATTTTTCCCCAGTAAGAAGGAAATAACAATTTATAATTATTATTGCATGTAGAATTAAATGTACATACCACATATCCAGTAAATCCAAATAACTATCTCTTCCTAATAGTAATTGCATAACTAAAACTAATAAAAATAGAACTAAAGCGAAAGTAATAAATTTTGTATGGAATTGTTTTCTATCCATTTGATCCCGATAAACGCCTTCAACTAAAGCATCTATATCCATACTCATATTCTCTAAAGCTTCACCTGAATCTTTAGCACCTTCTTTAGTAATTTGTAAGAATAATTGATGCATATTTTTAACCATATAATAAGGATAATTTTGATTAAAATACTCTATAGATTCATCAATCGTACCATTTTGATAAGACATATCAATCATTATCTTAATATCTTTTAAAACTGGATCTTCTATAATACCAGAATCTCTAACACCTTCTAAAGATTTTACAAAGCTTTGGGTAGTGTTAAACTCCATAATAACGTTAGTAGTATAAACTTGAATTTGCTCAAATATATATTCACTATAAATTCTTTTACTTCTAAGCCAAGCTAAATAAGGAATAAATAAAATAGCAGCTCCGGCATAAATAATAACCATTATTAAACTATAAAAATATAAATAAGCTATCGCTGCTGCAATACCACCTATTACCACTATTTGAAGCATATAGTCTTTTATAGTATATTCTTGCTTTAACTCTTTCATTTTTGCACTTATTGTTTGAAAACTATACGGAGCATACTTTTCATATATGTTTCCGGCTTGTTTCTTAACAAAATTATAAAATGTATCTGTACCACTATTTTGTCTATAAATAATTACAAATAATGCTATACCTATCCAAATTACTAGCTCCATAATTACCTCCTATAAAGACTCCACAGCTGCATTATTTTTATCATTTAAATTAAATAAATCCTCTTTTAATATAACACCTTGAATTGCTAAATAATTTCTTAAATATTTAGTAGGATTTTTTAAAGTAAATCTTCCATCCAAAGTTTTTTGAAATATAGTATTTACTTGAGGTTTATTTTCATCATCTACATAAAATTCACATATTTCCATTATCTCTCTTTGGAATCTACCTAATTTTTCACTCATATAACCTTTTACATATATTCCAATTTGCACATATCTATGAATAGTCGTAATAAATTGCTCAACATCAATATTAGACTCTATCAAACTATACATACGCATTGGAATTAAAGAAGCTTTATCTGAGTGGATTGTTGAAATGATATGGTGTCCGGAAGAAATAGAGTTACGAACAGCCATAACCGCCTCAGCACTACGAACCTCGGATAGTAATATCCAAATTGGGTTCTGTCTCATACAAGTAACTAACACTTCTGAATAAGAAGCAATATTATTTGTTTTCATTGCAACTATATCTCTATGAGGAAATATTCTGTCTAAGTGCAACTCCAAAGTATCTTCGATTGTAATAATTTTTTCATTTTCTTTAGTGTTACTTGCTAAATATTTAACAAGCTCTGTTTTACCTGAACCAGTCTCTCCACTAACAATAATATTAGCATGCCCATGAACGCAATCAATTAAGAAATCTAATAAATCAGCACTAACATATTCTTCATTTATTAACTTTTCTCTATTTAAACGTATTTTAGCTGGAGTTTTACGAATAACCAATGCTACTCCATTAGTTGCAATCGAATCATGAACAAAGTTAAGTCTTAATTCTGTACTCTCAGCATCCAAAAAAGGATGTGCCATATTGAATGTTTTTCCCATAACATTAGAGCATTGAAATGCTAATTTTTCAATTAAAGCATTGTTTATTTCTGGTCTTTCAACTCTATAAACACCTTTAGATAATGATTTCAACCATAATTGTCCACCATTTGTATAGGAAATATCGGTTATATCATCAATATCAATAAATTCCTTTAAAGGTCCAAAGTCAATCTGCGAGAATATTGCATCATTCATATATGTCACCTCCTTTTATATTTATTCTTTTTATTTTTTATTAACTAAAATCAGGGATATCTTCATCTTTTATTTCAACAGTATGTTCCAAAATTACATCTTTAATTCTATTATTTGTTACTTTTGTTTCGCCAACTTCAGCACTATATGATGCATTTCCAGGAAGTGGAACTAACTCAACAACATTAGTTAATAAAGTAGCCTTTGCTAACCAAGAGAACAATTCTTCTGGAACCGCAAATAATAACATTGCTGGAGATCCAGTCGTATCATTTGAATAATAAATACTCATACCATTATTATCTCTGACATCCATTATTGGTAATTTTGTTACTAATTCTTCATAAATTAATTTACCTTCATCAGTATACATTTTAGCATATAAATCAATATAATCTCCAGGGAACATTGAATTACCATATGTTGTTTGTAAATTAACTGGAATTGCAACTGGTTTATAACCATCAGGCATGTTATCTAAAACATCTCTATTAACTAAATTACAAGATTTAACTTGTTCTGTATAAAAGAAACCGCCTTCAGGAACACTAGATCTTTCTGATACACAATAACGTTGTGAAGCAGAAAGAACTCTATTAATATCTGAAATTAAATTTTTATTTTCATTTATAGTTGATCTTAATATCTTCATTGTTCCTACAGCATCAGAAGTAATTTCTGAAGCTGCAGAAATAGTCTTTTTAGCATAAGGAATATCAACTGTATCCACTGCGGTCTTTACTCGATAATTGTAACCTACAAAAAGTACCACTAATCCGAGTAACACACCAAGAATTGTTATTGTATTTTTATTTGATAAAAATCTTTTAAATGTGCTTACTATATTTCCCATTTTATCCTACCTTTCAATCTATAAAACTGTAACATCCACATCTATGTTGCAACAAATTAACCACCCGTAGTTACTTGTGTAGCATGTGTTTGAATTATTGCATCATGTCTAGTAGTTAAATCCAAGCCATCTGAAACAAAGTTTGTTCCACTGCTACTTTTAACTTCGACACTAACTTTAGGAGGTGCTTCATAAATACCATAGAAATTAACTTGATAAGTATCTGAAGCCCCCATAACTTCAGAAAGCATTCTGATAAATACCTCCATAAATTTTTCTTTATCAATTTTTACTTCATTATAATCTCTATAATAAGCATAATCAACTGCTTCTAACATAGAAGCCTCTGTTATTTCTTTAACACTTAAATAATCTTGGGTAGAAGTTGTAGTAATACCTTGAACTGAAATCATCAGACCAACGATAGCAACTCCAAATACAACTAACCAATAACCCCAATAAGATGATTGCATATTCTACACTCCTTCCCTTATTTCCAAGATGGGCCTATCATAGATTCCTCAGAGAATCCTTTATGCCACATCTCAAAATATTCTCCAGCTTTTCCGCTAACATCAGTACCAGTACGATAACCAGAACTAGCTATTTTACTATTACTATTAACAGATCTACCGCCTAACGAACCATTTAATAAACTATCAATAAATGAACTATAGCAAGCAGCTTCTCCAAATCCACCTAAATCATAACAACTTAATGTTAAATTTGAATAACCACCATTTGATTCTTGTTGTTCATTGTATCTTCTAATAGCACTAGAAACTGATGGCGTAATCGTTACACTTAATATTGGCTGTTCATCATAAATAGCATTACCATTACTTCTATTTTCATCTTGAATTTCACTTCTTGTTTCAAGTCCCTTTTCATTATTCCAGTTATAAGCATCAGTACCATTAGGGAACATATTATTTAATGAAACTGTTCTTTCTAATAAAGATGAACCTGTATCAGAATCATAAATACATCCAATTCCTACACAATCTGCAATACAATCAGTACCTTCACATGGAGGATCACAATTTGGACCAACACATTCACCAGGACAATCAAGTGGATCGTTACAAGAATCATCACAATATATAACATCTGCCGAAGTAAGTGCCATATTTACTAGATAAGAACAAGTATAATTAATACCTTCAGTAGATTTTGGAATTATTGAAGCATCGCTTCCAGCAAATCTACCAAGAGAATTATTTTCATAGAATTCTCCAAGTTTATCAAATTTAACTACATAATTATAAATTCCTCTAGGTGTTTCAAGTGAAACCGGTAATTTATTTTCTAATGGTACTCCTATTTGTTCATTATCAGGTTTATTTTTATAATTATCCCAAACATCAATTTGACCTGTAGGATAAATATTATAGAATAAAGTCGCAGGTCTATAATTAGCAGTTACTTTTGAAGTATAACTCTTATATTTAACCTTAGATATTCTTTGTGTACTTTGTGTTTTAGTAGTAGAACAAGAATCAGTATCACAATATACATAATGTTTTACTTCATATTGTGCAGCTCCAGCAGTACCATTTTTACATTCAGTATATGTATCATTAACATCAGCTATACTTCCATCATTTCTAGAATTACAGAACCACTCAGTACCGCCACCAGTTGAAACACTTTTATCCATTCTGCCTGTTAAACCAAATTTATTTAAATAATCTTCATCATAATCATAAGTAGCATTTGTATCAAAATTAATATCAGATGTCCATGTTGTACATTCAGTAAATTCATCTATCAAATCTTGATAATGTTTTTGTGCACTTTCTAGATTTCTTTTCGCAGTTGCTGCTCTCTGTGTATAATTTTTAGAATTATAATCATCTTCAGGAGTAGTTATATCACAAGGCTCAGCATATGTAGTAGTCTCTTTTGATATGTCACAAACACAAGGATGTGCCTGAGCCTTACCATAAATTTCTGAAGTTGTATTGACAGTTCTACCAGTTACTCCACCATTACCATCACTATAATATACAGGATATTCAAGATATTGAATAGATCTATCATATGAACAAGAATTATATGTTGGTGGTAAACAATATGTATATGTACAATATTCAGAAGCTGAAGCTAAATTACAATTTGGTCTATTTTTGCAATAATTATCTATACAAGCTTGAGTTGGAAGCTGTGTTTTAGAAGGACAAATGTCAGCATAATGCGCAGAAGAAGGAGCCAAACTTGTTCGTGGTGTTGTTGCTAAAGCATTTAATCGTGACCACTCATTGAACGCATTAATCATATCTTTTTGAGCTTCATCTATTTCTTTTTCAAATAGTTCAGTATTAATAGTATCAGTATAACATGTTTTTGTACCATCTATTGATGCTTTAAATGTAAAGTATCTTCCAGCATTTACTAATTTAGCTGTAGGCATTGTCATTAAGTAATCTTCTTTACAAGAAACAGTACAGAATTTATTAGCTTTCATACTACCTAATGTATACGTAACTTTATCTCCATCGGCTCTTGTTGAATCTACAGTTCCTTCTATATTAGCATCATTTTTAAGATTACCTGGAGAAGAATTTTTCGCCATTGCATCAACTTTAGTTACAAAACAAGCTTTTATATCATTTTCATCAGAAACACCTTTAATATTAACTTCCTTATTATCAACTGTTGAAATTATTAAAGTTGCTATACCGCCTTGTTCTTCACAACACCAATAACTCTCAAAAGAAGCTTTACAATCAGCTGTACAATTAGCTGTTCTTTCATCTTCATTACATTCAGGATCATTTGGATTCATATCACAAACTAAATCCCACCAAGTACAATCTCCACAATTTGAATTTTTTAAATCTTGACAAGCAGGTCCACTAAATCTATTTCCATTAGCTGCTGCTTCATTACGACATTCTCTCTCTAAATCTTCACAAGTACAAGCATCAATTAAAGTAACATCAGCTCCAAAAGTACCAGTAGTTTCTCCAGGTTCAGTATCACTACTATCATCTTTGCCAACATAACTCAAGAATCTTTGCTTTCCAGCATTATCTTTTCTATTACGCCAAACAATTCCAACTTCATCACCTAAAGGATTATTTGCTGAACCAACGTTAGTTGTATATTTAGCTTCATAAGTCATAGGTTGATTACCACATTTTAATACCCCTTGATATCCAGAAACATTAACAACAATCTTTACAATAGTTATATCATTAAAGCCTCTACCTTCAAATAAGTTTTTACCAATCAAACCTTTGCAATCGTTAGCATTTTCACATGCAATAACATCATCAATAGTTATTTTAACAATCTCAGGTTGCTTATCAGCTCCATATTTTTCTAAAGCTTCTTTAAAAGCTATCTCTGTTATTTTAAATGATGGCTCAGTAATTTTATTAACATTTGTAAAAGTTAAAGTATGAGTTACATTTTTACTAATTACAGTTTTATCTCCAACTGGAGTTGTAGTTGGTGATAAATCTACCACATGATCTTCTGTAATTTTTGAAGTTTCTAAACCACTTTTTACATAATCTACTGCTGCTTTAAATGAATCTTTAACTAATTGTTTAGCAGTTGATAAACAAGCAGTACCACCGCCGATACATTCAATACCATAACCAGCACCATAAGTTTTTAATTCATTAATATCTTTCATATTAGTAGATACACCACTACTTACTAAGTAGTTGTATGCCTCAGCAAGTTCAGCATCATAATAATCACTTGTACTATAAGAACGTTTATCTCCATAAACACTATTAAAATAGTTTTGATCGTTTAATACCCATCTAAGAAGCATTCCATCATAGGCACCTCTAAGATATGTAGCAGCACCATTACTTTCAGGAAAACCATTAGATGGAATAGTACCATCAGTCTTTAAATATCCCCAGAAAGTTGTAATTATTCTCACTGCTGTACTTTTATTGAAATAAACTAATTTATCATCACTATCTTGACCATATTTTAAAACATATAAAACCATGAAGTCAAAAAGACTATTTGGAGATGGCTCTAAAGTATCTTGATCAGTAAAGAAAAATCTACCTACATATAAGTCATTAGTTGAAGGAAGTAACGCATCCAAACAATACAAATACATATTGTCAGATGGTATTTTATGCATGTAATAACGTGAATCAACTTTAGTTTTATAACTATTTTTGCCAGAAGGATCAGGAACTCCATTTTTTCTTGAAACAGCACTAGTTGTGATTCCTATTTCTTCAGTACTGAACATAGATGATGATTTATCTCTAGGTGTTGATACACCACTTATATAAGTATATCCAGTCGCTGTATATCCTAATTTTTCTAATTTAACGGCAAGAACACTTCGCATTCCTGCAAAGCTCATTGTCATTACTAAAAGAAATAAACATATTTTATTAAATAACTTTTCCATGCTACTCTCCTCTTTTTCTTAATACAATCACTATCGTAGTAGCAACCCCTGCTCCAACAATAATTACACTGCTAACTATAATTGCTGTTTTATGTTTTTCAAAAAAGCTTTTTACTCTTTCGCCAACAGTCATATTGTTATCTTCTTTTTCTTTAATCTTTTCTAAATAATAACTATTTGCTTTCTTAGCTACTTCTGTTGCACTATAATCAATATCAAAATCTATATATTCTCGACATAAATAATAATTTGGAATTTCTTGGCAATATTGATATTCACTATATTCGTTATATTTTGGTAATCTTTGAGATATACTTCTTATTCTATTTCGACCACAATCTTCATTAGAAGGAAATATATCAATAGTAAGATCAGTAATTAGCTCAACTCCATCATTTCTTATTGTTATTACTCCATCCTTAGCATCAGAACTATCATACCTTACAGTATTTCCTGAAACAGAGTTTTTAACATTTACATATAAATCATCAGTAATATTATTGATATAAACATTAAAATATCTATTATACATTTTAAAGTTTTCTAATTCTTCATCTGTAAGTCCATCCGGTGGAGTATATTCTCCTTTTGGCACTTCTTCTTCCATTAAATCATAACTTACATTAACTCGATAAGCATTCTCTCTAGTTTGAGTCATCTCTGATGTTTCACATACCGCCAAAGCACTATTAACTCCTATTATAAAAGCTAAAATAAAAGTAAACAGAAACCTCATTTTCTTCATATAGTATACACCAACCTCATAAGCAAAATTATAGCATGCTATTAGCATTTTTTCAAGTACTTAAATAAAAGCAAAAAGAGCTTTTTTAAGCTCCTTTAAATTATAGTCAATAAGATAAAAATTACTAATAAGCAAATAAACATTCCTACTAAGAATTTCCAAATATGTTTTAACCAATCAGAATATTTAACATTCAAGGCTGTAAGTCCAATACCCATTACTACACTTGTTGGTATAAAGAATTGAACTAAACCAAAAATTGTTGTAAATATAACAAATATAGGATTAATATAATCTGCATATTGTGCTATAAAATATCCCCCTAAAGTATAACCAGTTAAACCTAAATCAGCATGAACAATATTCATAATAAACGCTGTAATAATCATAGTTATTAAATTAAAGCCTTCAGTTAAATTTAAGATTTTATCAGCAATAGTTGCCATATAAGGTGATTTATAAACAACTATCATAACTGTAAAAGCTCCAAATATACATAAGCAAGGTTTAATCATTCTCTTAGCCCCATTTATAAAGGCCTCAATAAATTCATTAAATTTAAGTCTATAACATAATCCTAAAATTATAGTAAATAGAAGTAATATTGGTGTAACAGTTAATAAATCTTCACTCCAATGACCAAATCCTAAAATATCTTCACCCAATAGATCTGATATTACATAAAAATCACTACCAATTTTTGTACTTAGTAAAGTATTATGGAAATTATCAAATGTATCAACTAAGAAACTATTATTCCAATCTACAAAACCTAATATCACTAAAGCAAAGATTAAAACACCTATAACAATAAATGGTATTAAACTTCTTTTCTTCATATTTTTATCTTCTTCAATTACAAAAATTTCTGTTTCTTCGGCAGCTTTAACACTTCTCATTCTGTTTATAGTAAAGAAATTAAATAATGCTAAAGCAACTACTAAAACTCCTGCTCTCGCAATAATTGTCGCATAAATAACATCATGTGCACTTTGTCCTTCTACAGCAAAATAAGAACTTAAATAACCAATTCCTTCAGTTCCTAAAGTGGCACCCAAAATACCTACTAAAATAGAACCAAATGTTGCACTAAATATTGTTATTTTATCTAATTTCATTTTGTTTAACACTGAAACAATTAATGGAATAAAAATTATTACCGCAAACACACTTGATAAAACACTAGTAAATAATGCTATTATTACTGAAGTTAATATTACAGTTAATTCTTTGTTTTTACTAAAACATTTAGCTAAACCATCAACTACTCTTGCATATACTCCAGATTTAATTAAAACTCCATATAACCCACCTATAACTAATAAAAATAAAGCTTTATCAATTACTAAATAAGTTAATGCATAATAGATAACCCATGATATATCATTTAAGCCAATTCTTGCCATTCCATCACTAACTAATCCTGATGATCCAAAAGTACCATTAGGTATTAACCATGAAAAAACAACTAAAATAGCAAAGAAAATAAGTACACCCTTAAGTAATCCATATTTGCCTTCTTTTTTCTTCATAAATATCCCTCCTTCCTTGATTATATCACAAAATTTTGCAAAAAAAAGAGAAAATAAATTATTTTTTATGAAAATTCTGTGAAATTTATTTTCTCTAAATTTCCATAAACTATCGTAATTTATATATTTAAAAAATTACAAACCATATTTTTTTATAACTAATACCAAAAATATCATATAAATACATTCATTTTAAATGTCCATATAAATGTCTATATAAATGTCCATATATTTTTACCACAATAAAATTACCACTAGTTATCCTAGTGGCTTTTATTTTTAGCATATTACATCTAAATTAAAGATTATCAATTAATTTAAAGGTTTCATTGTTGGAAATAATATTACTTCTCTAATAGTTTCACTACCAGTTAAAAGCATTACTAATCTATCTATTCCCATTCCCATACCTCCGGCTGGTGGCATTCCATATTCTAAAGCTTCCACAAAATCTATATCCATATCATTTGCTTCATCATTTCCTAATTCTTTTTCTTTTAATTGTTCTTCAAATCTTTCATATTGATCGATTGGATCATTAAGTTCTGTAAAAGCATTCGCGTATTCACAACCTAAAATAAATAATTCAAATCTTTGAGTAAATCTTTCATCATCAGCTTGTTTCTTTGCAAGTGGACTAATCTCTATTGGATGCCCATAAACAAAAGTAGGTTCAATAATTGTTTCTTCTACAAATTTTTCAAAAAATGCATTAACCACATGCCCATAAGTAAAATGTTCTTCTACTTCTACTCCATGTTCTTTAGCTAAATCTAAAGCTTCTTCTGTACTTTTTACTTTAAAAAAGTCAATACCCATTACTTCTTTAATTAAATCAACCATATGCACTCTTTTAAATCCTGGTGCTAAACTAATATGATGTCCTAAATAATCAACTTCATAAGTACCATTAAGACTCATTGCCGCATTTCCTACTAATGCTTCTGTTAAATCCATCATTCCTTCTAAATCACTAAAAGCTTTATATACTTCGATTGAAGTAAATTCCGGATTATGTTTTCTATCCATTCCTTCATTTCTGAAGTTTCTTCCAATTTCATAAACTGCATCCATACCTCCAACTAATAATCTTTTTAAGTTAAGTTCTGTTGCAATTCTTAAATACATATCAATATTTTGGCTATTATGATGAGTAATAAAAGGTTTAGCCGCAGCTCCACCTAAAATAGTACCTAAAATTGGTGTTTCTACTTCCACATAACCTTTACTATCTAAATATTGTTGAATAGAGCGAATTATTTTAGGTCTAGCAAAAGCAATTTTTCGAGCTTCATCATTGACAATTAAATCTAAATAACGTCTTCTGTATCTTTCCTCTACATCATTTAAACCATGGAATTTTTCCGGAAGTGGTTTTAAAGCTTTAACTAAATGTGTATATTCTAAACATTTAATAGTTATTTCCCCTGTACCAGTTTTCATAACTACCCCTTTTACTCCAACTATATCACCTAAATCAGCACTCTTAAATAAATTATAAGTTTCTTCTAAAACATCATTAATAGATATATATACTTGAATATTACCTAATTTATCTTTAATAGTAAAGAAACTAGCCTTACCCATTTTTCTAATAAACATAATTCTTCCAGCTACACTTACAACTTCATGTAATTCTTCTAATTCTTCATGAGTTTTATCTTGAAATCTTTCTTTTATATTTAATGAAAAATCAGTTACTTCAAATTTATGGCCAAAAGGATCAATCCCTAATTCTTTAATTTTATTTAATTTATCTCTTCTTACTAATTCTTGTTCACTAAATTCGCGCATACATCTCAACTCCTACACAAAATAATAACATAAAAAATAAAACTAAGCAAATAAAAAAAGCAATAATCTAATGAACTGCACCCCTCATAGTAGACATCAAAAAAAGCAGTTTTATATAAGTGTTATAATACACCTCTGAAAGGAGGTG
>CANRPK010000025.1 GCA_947632455.1 uncultured Bacilli bacterium | reverse complement strand
AATAACGATAGATATGATTATGTAAAAAATGAAGAAAAACAAGAAATTAGACCAGAAAAAAAGAATAAAAGTAAAGACGATTTTGATTTAAGTTTATAGAAAGGAACGTGATAAAATATGCCTGTATATCAAGTAAAAAGCAAAAGTAAAAGTACTAGAAATGGTAATACCTGGTATTATAGATGCTATTATAATGATATTTATGGTAACCGCAAACAAATGGAAAGCAAAAAATTTGCCACTAAAAAAGAGGCACAAATTGCTGAAAGAGAATTTTTAGAAAAATTAGTGGTTACAGACCAAACAGATTATAGTGTTACCTTTAAAAAAATATATAGTGAATGGTTAAGCTTTAAAAGTTTATCTGTTAAAGGTTCAACATTTTATACTATTAAGTTAATAATGAATAAGTATGTATTATCTTACTTTAAAGATTATAAATTACATTCAATAAAAATAAATACTATAATTAATTGGTATGAATATATTAATAGTTTTGGCAATAGCATAAAAAGTCAAAATAGAATTATTACATATTTTAAAGATTTTTTAAGCTATGCAAGAGATAATTACGATTTTAATAGTAAAGTTGCTAATAAATTACAAAAATTAAAGGAAGAAACTCCCGCCGATAAAATGCTTGATTCCGAGTGGAACTTTTTAGTTTATGACGAATTTAAAAAATTAATAAGTGTTATAGATAATGCTTTTGATTATTTATTAATAGATTTTCTTTATCTTACAGGATTAAGAATAGGAGAGGCTCAAGCATTAAATTGGAAAGATATTGATTTTACAAAAAAGAAAGTTAAAATAACAAAGACTTTAACCTACAATGTTGATAGATCTGGTTACGATATAACTTCTCCAAAGTCAAAAAATTCTATTAGATATGTTGATTTGCCAAATAGTTTAGTTAAATTATTAAAAGAACACAAAAGAAATGAAGAAAAAATATATGGTTTTAATGAGAATATGTTTGTTTTTGGAAATGTAAGGTGTATTCCTAGAACTACCTTAAGAAATAAATTAAATAAGTATATTAAATTAGCTAATGTTAAAAGAATAACTATACACGGTTTAAGACACTCTCACGTATCTTTACTTATTCATATTGGCTGTGATAGTAGAGAAGTTGCAAAAAGAATAGGAGATACGGTTGAGATGGTAGAAAAAACTTATTATCATATGTTTCCTGAAAAAGAAAAACAAATAGTCAAAAATTTGAATGATTTTATATCTTTTTAAAAATTTTAAGAGGTAAATAAGAGGTAAAATGAATTAAAAATAAGAAAAACCCCGATAAATTCGGGGTTTAATCACAAAATGGTGCTGAATGACTGAATTGAACAGTCCTCTGAAGCTTACCATGCTTCTGTTTTACCACTAAACTAAGTCAGCATAGTAAAATTATAACAAGAAAGTAGAGATATGGCAATAATTATGGTATAATATTTTAAGAAAGTGGTGATGCGCATGAATGTACCTAAACATGTAGCTATTATAATGGATGGAAATGGAAGATGGGCAACTAATCAAGGTAAAAAAAGAAGTGAAGGACATTTAGAAGGCAGCAAAACTTTAGAAAAATTAGCTTTGCACGCGATTGATATGGGAGTGGAAATATTAAGTGTTTATGCTTTTTCTACGGATAATTTTAAACGAGATTTTGAAGAAGTAAATTATTTAATGAATTTGATTGTAAAATATTTTAATACTAAATTTGAAAAAATAAATAAAAAGGGGATTAAAGTAGTTGTATCAGGAAGAAAAAGTAATTTAAGAACGGATGTTTTAAAAGCAATAGAAGATATTGAAGAAAAAACAAAAAATAATACTAAAGGAATTTTAAATATTTGTTTTAATTATGGAGGACAAGAGGAAATTATTGATGGAGCAATTAAACTTGCTAAAGATATTAATAATGGGCTTGATATAACTAATTTTAAAAGAGAAGATTTCTATAAATATTTATATCATGATCTACCTCCGATTGATTTATTAATTAGAACGGGTGGAGAACAAAGAGTAAGTAATTTTATGCTATATCAGATGAGTTATAGTGAATTTTATTTTACTAATACTTATTTTCCGGATTTTGATAAATCAGAATTTAATAAAGCATTGTTTATGTATGAAAATAGGGATAGAAGATTTGGTGGTATAGTTGATAAAGAAAGCAAGTAATTATTTAGATAAACATCGAGTAATTTTAGTGATTATTATTTTATTAGTGGTATCCCTAGTTTTTATGGGAGTAAATTTATATATATTTTTTAATTATAATTTTGAAGAATTAAGCTGTACCAAAAATATAAATGAAGATATTTGTTATAATGATAAAAAAGAAATTTTAAAAGATCCTGAAAATGAAAAAAAGAAAATTTTTAAAGAATATAAAGAGAATATAGAAATATTAAAAAAAGAATATAAATTACCAGATTTTAATTTATATACAGCTTATTATTATAGTTTAGCTTCAAATATGGATTATACAATGTATAAAAGAAATGAGAGTTTAAATAATTTTTTTAATGATTATAGTAATACTTATAATTTAGAAGAGTTTTATAAAAATAATACTTTATTTTATCAAATATTTTTACCTTATAAAATGTTATAAAGTATTTCACTTTTTGTTTATTTGTAGTATAATACTTCTAGTTATTGAAACGGAGAATGCTTATGAAATTTAAAATATCGGCTAAAGATTTCTTAATATTTGTATTATATTGTGTATTATTATTATACTTATGTTGCATTGCTGTTTTAAATTTTGCTTCTTTTATTAATGAAGGAGAATTTTATGGTTTGCTTCCTTTTAAAGCTTTTAGCAAAGATTATATAGTTCTTACTTTATTTATGTTTTTTGTTTCATTAATTATTATATTTACAAGTGTTTCTTCTTATGTTTTTAATAAAGAAAAAGGTAAAGGGATTGGTTTAAAAATTGGGGAAAAAACTGAAAGTGGTTATGCTAGATGGAGTACGGAAAAAGAAATTAAAAGTGATACTGGTATGGCTAAAGTTGATCCTAGGGCAGATACAGTAAATGCGGCAGGAATTCCCCTTATTAATAATGGAAAAGAAATATGGGTAGATAATGGAGAATACCATAATTTAGTTATTGGTTCTACTGGTTCAGGTAAAACACAAACGGTGGTTAAACCGATGGTAAATTTACTTGCTAAAAAGGGTGAATCAATGATAATTACTGACCCTAAAGGAGAAATTTATAAGTATTCAGCGGCAGCTTTAAAAGAAAGAGGATATAAAATTATTGTTTTAAACTTTAGGGAACCGAGAAATGGTAATGCATGGAATCCACTTACTTTACCATATCGTTATTTTAAAGAGGGAAATACAGATAAATCTACGGAATTATTAGATGATGTTGCTCTTAATATTTTATACGATCAATCAAAAAAGAATAGTGATTCTGATTTCTGGGAAAAAAGTGCGGCCGATTATTTTTCAGGTTTAGCTTTAGGTTTATTTTATGATGCGGATGAAAAAGAAGTTAATTTAAATAGTATAAATTATATGAGTAGTATTGGAGAAGAAAGATATGCGACCAGTACTTATATTAAAGAATATTTTAATTTAAAAGGTCAGGATTCTAGCCCTTATATCTTTGCGTCAAATACTATAAATGCACCAAATGAAACTAAAGGAGGTATTTTATCAACCTTTAGACAAAAAATAAGATTATTTTCATCAAGAGAAACTTTAAGTGAAATGCTTGCTTATAGTGATTTTAAAATGGAAGATATTGGTCGTGAAAAAACGGCTGTATTTATGATTATTCATGATGAAAAGAAGACATACCATTCTTTGATGACTATTTTTATCAAACAATGTTATGAAACATTAATTGATGTAGCTCAAGAAAATGGGGGAAAACTTCCATATAGAACTAACTTTATTTTGGATGAGTTTGCTAATATGCCACCTTTAAAAGATGTTGATTCAATGGTAAGTGCAGCTCGTTCAAGAGATATAAGATTTACTTTTATTATTCAAAACTTTGCCCAATTAAATGATGTTTATGGTAAAGAAGTTGGAGAAATTATTAAAGGTAACTGTGGTAATTTAGTTTATTTAATATCTACTGAATTAGCCGCTCTAGAAGAAATTTCTAAGATGTGTGGAGAAGTAAAATCAAAAGAAAAAGATAAAACAGCTTCTACACCTTTAGTAACAGTTTCAGATTTACAAAAATTAAAGTTATTTGAGGCAATTATTATAAGACTTCGAAAAAATCCTTTTAAAACAAAATTAGAACCAGATTTTAAAATGGATTGGGGAATGACAAGAGAAGAAATGCCATATCCGGAAAGAGAAGTAAGAAAAATTGAAATGTTTGATATTAAAAAATTTGTGACTGAAGAAAAAAGAAAACAAATGATGAATAATTTAGAAAATAAACCAAATAGTGGTCCATCATTTGATAATAATTTTGGAAATCCTTTTATGCCTGATATGCCAAAATTTGATACACCAATGCCAATGTTTAATAATAGTGTAAACAAACCTTTAGAAAATGATTTATTTAATAAACCTATGGGTTCTTTAACTGATGCTGAAATAGATGCAATGATGAAAGATATTGATAGAAGATTAAAAGAACTTGATGATGAAGAAGAAAAACAAAAAGCAGAATTAGAGAAAAAAAATCAAAGTATGCAAAATAATGTTGAGGTTTCAGTTAAACCAGTTGAGGTTAAACCTGAGGTAGTTCAAGAGGTAGAGCCTTCAATAGTAGAAGTTCCAGTTATAGAAACACCTAAAATGGATGAGCCTAAAGAAAAATTTATGGATGTACCAGTAAAAATGGAGCAAGAAAAAATTATGGATACAACTGTAATTCCAGAACGTCAACAACCTATTATGGAGACAATAAATAAAGAAGAAAATAAGGAATTTGCAAAAAATCCGGAAGCTGAAATGCTTCAAAATGATGATGCGCCAGAAGTAAAAAAGGTTGAAGAAGAAAATAAGCCAAAAATAAATGTAGATGCTGATAGTATTATTGTTAATGAGAATGTTATCACTGATGATGAATTTTTTGATGATTTCTTTGGAGAATAGAGCTAGCCTCTATTTTTTGACTTTAAAAAGAAATTATATTAAAATATTGGCTTAAAAGAAAGGGTAGTAAAATGAAGTTATATAATTATGTGGTTCCAACTAAACAGATGAAAGGATTTAAAGCTTTGGTAGTATCTGATTTACATTATAGTGGTTATGAAGATAATGCAAGAATGATTGACATATTATTAGAATTAGATGATCAAAACTATGATGCTGTTTTTATAGTGGGAGATATTATTGATTCCACAAATGTTTTAAAAGAGGAAGGTAGTCAAGAATTTTTAGTTGATTTTATGAAGACTTTAGGTTCTTTTATTCCAACGTATATTGCTTATGGAGAGCATGATATTAGTATGCAAGATAGTAATAATCCTAAATTATGGGTATCTGATAAAATAGTATTTATACGAGATTTTTTAAATAAGATTGCAGGATTTCCAGGAATTCATATTGCGGCTAATAATGTTTATGATATAGCTCGAGGATATACTGTAAGTATTATTAATCCAAGCGTTGAACAAGCGCTAAATAGCATAAATGGTAAAAGAGAAATGTTAGAAAAATCATTAATTACATGTAATTATTTAAAAGCTTTAAGAAAGAATGATACGAATACTTTACTTTGTCATGATCCTAGAACAATTATTTATTTATATATTTTGGGTTATTTAGATAACGTTGATTTAAGTTTATGTGGATATACGCATGGAGGATATGTTCAATTTAAATATTTCCCAGTTGAGGGATTATTAAATTTATTTAATAAAAATAAAGGATTAGTGGAGCCTTTAAAACCAGCCATATTAGAAAATATTACTTTAGCTCGAGGACAATATGATTTTGATAAAATGAAGATGATTATTAATCCGGCGATGAATCCTTTACCAAAGTCAATGGGAAAGATTAGATTATTAGATCCATTATTTTATAAAAGTGCTTCTGTTATTAATTATGAAGCACAAAAAGAATTTACAAGAACTAGGAAATAGGGCGGATATTATAAGGCCTTTTTTCTTTTTACTATATAATATAATGTGATAATATGAAAAGGTTAAATATAAAAGATTATTCACCTAGTATGGGAATGCTTATTGATATCCAAAATCCAATAGATTATAAAGAATTTCATCATCCAGCTAGTATTAATATTCCTTATGAAACATTATTATTAAACTATAAAACTTACTTAGATAAAAATAAGCCTTATTATATAATATGTAGTAAAGGAACTAAATCAAGAAAAGCTGTTGCTATATTAGAGTTTTATGGTTATGATGTTACACAAATGAGTTATGAATAAAACTTCTTTAAGGAGTTTTATTTTTTTGTAAATATTTATAAAAATTATTGCATAATAAAATATTATATGCTATATTATAGTTGTACTAGTTCAAATAGTACAATGAAAGGAGTAGAATTATGATTGAGATTAAAAATCTAAGTAAAAGTTTTGATAAGAACAAATATGTATTAGAAAATCTTAATTGCAAAATTGATGATGCTCATATTTATGGTTTAGTCGGAGCTAATGGGGCTGGTAAATCAACACTTCTGCGTTTGATTAATAGTATTTATCAAGCAAATAAAGGAGAAATATTAATCGATGGTGAAAATGTGTATGACAACATTAAACTTAAAGAAGATATGGTTTTTATTCTGGATGATTTATTTTTTTATCCTAGTTATAGTTTGATGGATATGGCTAATTATTATGAAGCTTTATATCCTAAATTTGATATTAATTATGTAATAGAGATAGCTAATAAATTAAAGTTAGAATTAAATGCCAGAATATCTTCATTTTCTAAAGGAATGCGAAGACAATGTGCTTTAATATGTGCATTAGCAACTAATGCAAAATATATGTTTTTTGATGAAACTTATGATGGCCTAGATCCAGTTATGCGTAAATTTTTTAAAAGTCTTTTAGTTAATATGATGGAAAAAAATGGAACAACTATTATTATGACTAGCCATAATTTACGAGAATTAGAAGATATTTGTGATAATTTAGGTTTATTATATAAGGGTAATATTTTATTTGAAAGTGATATTGATAGTTTAAAAACAGATATGTATAAAGTTCAGATATCTTTAAAAGAAGATTTTAATAAGAATACTTTTAAAGGTTTAAAAGTGCTTTCATATAAAAAATTAGGAAGTATTGCAACTTTGATTATTGATGATACCAAAAAAGATAGTAAAGAGTATTTAAAAAGTTTAAATCCAATAGTATTAGATTTTTTACCGCTTACTTTGGAAGAAGTATTTATTTATCAAATGGAGGCATTAGGTTATGAATTTGATGAAGTTATTTAATTTTAATTATTTTAAAGAAAATATTAAAAAATCTAAAGGTCTAGTATTATTTTTAATGCTTATTGTACCTTTATTTAACATTATTAGTTTAGCTTTATCTTTAATTAATATAGGTAGTGATTCTTTATTTAATTTTAGTGATATTAGTATTATTACTTATTTAGCTATGTATATAGTTCCGATTGCGTTAGCATTTATATTATTTGGTTTTGTTTTTAAGAAAAAAAGTGTAGATTTTGTATTATCAATGCCACTTAATAGATCTACTATATTTTTTACAAATATATTGGGAGGCATAATATTAATTTTTATATTTGCTTTACTTAATTCTTTAATTTTTGGATTATTTAATATAGCAAGTGTTTTGGTAATTCCTTTTAAATTAATTTTTGATTATTTTCTTTATTGGTTTGTAGCTTATATTTTTATGTTTTTACTAACTTCGTTAGCAATTAGTATTGCTGGTAATTTTATGAGCTCGATAGTTTTAATACTTATTATTATATGTTTATTTCCTTTCCTAAACATTAGTAATATTTTATTAGATAACCAAAATAGTCTTAATACTTATATAAAATGCAATGATAAAGATTGTATTCCAGATAATTATAAGTGTTTTGAAAATGAAGAATGTCAAGAAAAATTAAAAAATAATGAATACCTCATTTCTTTAACAAGATTACCAGAAAATAATTATGTAGCTCCTTTAACTTTCTTAAATGACGATGGCTTACGTTTTAATTTAATAAGTCTAGAAAAAATGTTAGCTCTTAGCTGTGTATATTTAGTTTTAAGTTATGTAATATTTTTAAAACGGAAAATGGAAAATAATGAAATGAGTTTTAAATATGCTTGGTTACATTATTTAGTTAAATGTATTACACTTTTACCAGTATGTTTTATAACTTATATATTTATAAAAGATGACGCTGTGACAGGATTAGTTTTAAGTGTTGTGGGAATAGTTTTTTATAGTATTATTTATGATTTAATTACACGGAAAGAAATATATAAATTTTTCCAATCAACATTTGTATCTTTATGTGCTTTTGGTTTATTAATTGGTTTTTATAGTCTTAATACCACTTTATTTAATAAAAATTCATTAGATGTTAGTGATATAGATTATTTTGTTTATAATTATCATGGTCATGATATTAAAGTAGATGATAAAGAACTTATTAATTCTCTTATAAAGGGAAATGGAGAATATAAAACATATACAAGATTATCAATGGATATGTATGCCAATAATAAAAGATATGAAGCATATTTAAAAACATCTTTTGAAAATATTGAATTATTAGATGCTTTAAGTGAAGAAGAACTAGCTAAAAAAATGCAACAATTTGATATTAAACATTTTGATTATGTTGAAGATATTAAATTAGATAAAAAACTTAAAAAATTAATTCAAGAAACTTTTAATAATGGAGAGTTAAAATATTCAGAAGATGATGTATTATTAAAAGCTTATGATTATAAAAATCATGAATATCAAGAATTATATATTCCTAGTAATTTAAATAAAGAATTAGATAATTATGTATTAAGATTAAGATCTTTAGAAGCAATAAAACAAATAAAAAATGCTAAAGAAGTACATTTCTATGTTTATGATGAAAATTTAGAAACTGAAAATTATGTTTTTGATTATGTAATTAATAAAAATATTATTAGTTTTATGGATTATTTACAAAATGAAAATAATAAAGTAACTGATGATACTCTAAAAATTTGGGCTTATGCTAGAAATGAAATTAATATTCCGATTGGAAATAAAAATGATTTTATGGAAGAATATAAAAAATATAGAAGTAAGCTTGAAAATGATGAAGAGTTCCAAAATTTAATTAAAGGAGTATGAAAAATAAATGCTTATTAATATAGATTATGGAACAAGAATTCCAATTTATGAACAAATTGTTTTGGAAGTAGAGAGATTAGTTACTTTAGAAATATTAAAACCTAATGAACAGATACCTAGTATTAGAGAACTTGCTTGTAGTTTAAGTATTAATCCTAATACAGTAAAAAAGGCTTATGATATATTAGAAGCAAAAAAAATAATTGTTACAAAATCTACTAAAGGTACTTATATATCAGAAAATATAGATAATGCTAAAAAAGCCAAAAAAGAAATGTTAATTGGTAAAATTAAAAATGATATTTTAGAGTTAGAAAAATTGGGGTTATCTAAAGAAGAAATATTTAAAAGTTTAAAATAAATTTTTACCTCTATTTTTCTTGACTTAAATTGGATTTTTGATATAATTTATTTAGAAGGTGAATGGAAATGACTAATAATAAAAGAGGCTTTACTTTAGTAGAATTACTTAGTGTTATTGTTATATTATCAGTAGTAGTACTTATTGCGACTAATGCAGTATTACCAATGATGGCTAGTGCCAAAAAACAAGTATTGGCAACTGAAGCTAATATAATGATAAAACAAGCATATGTTTTATATGCGGAAGAGGGTCAAGTTGGCACTAAATGTTATACATATAAAGAATTATTAGATTCTGGAAAAGTTGATAAAAATGATGAAGAATATACAGGTAGTTTTTTAATTGAAAGTAGTGAAGATGGTAAATATACTTATAAAGTATGGTTATCAAATGGTAAAAATATGATTGATGGAAAAACACCTGATGTAACAAGCGATGATGTTATAGATTCATCTGAGGATGCTTCAACAGTTTGCGGTGCTGGGGAATAACATTCCTCTTTTTCATTACAATTAAAATAGGTGATATAATGATTATAGGTTCACATGTTTCTTATGGTAGGGACGGTTTATTAGGAAGTGCAGTAGAGGCAATCAGTTATGGGGCTAATACTTTTATGTTTTATACTGGGGCACCTCAAAATACAATTAGAAAACCTATTGATATGGAAACAACAAAAGAAGCTTTAAAATTAATGCAAGAAAATAATATTGATATAAATAGTGTTATATGTCATGCACCATATATTATTAATTTAGCTAATAATAAAGATCTCAGTAAATATGAATTTAGCATCAATTTTTTAAAAAATGAAATTGCAAGATGTGAGATGTTGGGAGTTAAATGGTTAGTTTTACATCCAGGATCAAGTGTAGGAATTGAAAAAAAAGATGCTTTAAATAATATTATAAATGCTTTAAATCAAGTTATTAATAAAGATACTAGGGTAATGGTTTTATTAGAAACTATGGCTGGTAAAGGAACAGAACTAGGTTCTTCTTTAGAAGAAATAAAATATATAATTGATGGGATAGAATATAAAGATAAAATTGGAGTTTGTTTAGATACTTGTCATTTAAATGATGCAGGTTATGATTTAGAATTATTTGATCAATTTTTAGATAATTTTGAACAAATTATTGGAATTTCTTATATTAAATGTATGCATGTAAATGATAGTAAAAATGAAATAGCTTCTCATAAAGATCGACATGCTAATATAGGATTTGGGACTTTAGGATTTGATAAAATTTGGAAGATTATCAATAATAAAAGATTAGAGGGTATTCCAAAAATATTAGAAACTCCTTATATTGGTAATGATGATAATGATAAAGAAAGAATTTATCCGCCATATAAATTTGAAATTGAAATGTTAAAAAATAATGTTTTTAATGAAAATTTATTAGATGATATAAGAAAATTTTATAAAAATTAAAAGTAGACTATTAAGTCTACTTTAAAAATGCTTGATATTTAGCACTATATTCATTAAATAATTTAGTTATTTTAGTAAAATTATCTGAGCTAAATTGATTTTTATAACGATCTAAGTTAAGTAATGAAGGATTTTTAATTACTTGTTCCCAATTTTTTTTAACAAAATTATAAGTAAAATCTAATTCTTCGTCACTTAAATAGACGTTTTTTTTAAGGGCAAAATTATTTACTTCTTCTTTAGTTAAATTAAGCATTACTCGTTGGATTAAATTATACATATTATCACCTATTACATTGTATGATTTTTAGAAAAATTTGAATACTAATAAGGGTGAGGAAAATGCCAAAAAAGTTTTATTTAATAATTATTTTATTAATTGGTTTATTTAGTGGCTTTATTGGCAAAACTTATAGTTTAGTATTTACTAATCATGATTTTTATATGGAAGAATACAATAAAATAAATAATATTTATATATATGGAAATTCGGCTCCTAGAGGAAGAATATTAGATATTAAAGGAAGAGTTTTAGTAGATAATCTAGGAATTAATACCATTATTTACCATAAACCAAATAATATAACTTTGGAAAAAGAAATAGAAGTTGCTAAAAATTTAGTTTTATTAACAAATTATAGTTATAAATATAATGAAAATATATTAAAAGATTATTATATGCTTTTAAAACCTGAAGAAACAAAAAAATTAATAACTGATAAAGAATATGAATTGTATAAAGAAAGAAAACTTAATAAAGAAGATTTAGAAAAACTAAAAAAAGAAAGGATTACACAAGAAGATATAGATAGTTTAAGTGATTTAGAAAAATATAGTTCTTATTTTTATTATTTAATGAATGATGGTTATATGTATGATAATAAATTATTACTTAATGATATAACAGATGAAGAATATGCTAAAATTATAGAAGCTAATTTAGCAGGAATTTTTGGAGAAATAAGTTGGGTAAGATATTATCCTTATAAGGATAGTTTAAAAAGTATTTTAGGAATGGTTAGTAATACTTTACCAAAAGAAAAAAGAGAATTATTAAGGGAAGGTTATACTTTAAATGATAAAGTAGGAATAAGTGGATTAGAAGAATATTATGAAGAATATTTAAAAGGAGAAAAAGCTCTATATAAAGTTTCTAATAATAATTTAATATTACAAAAACCAGCAAAAAAAGGAAATGATTTAATATTAGAAATAGATATGGATTTACAATTAAAAGTGGAAGAAATAATTAAAGAGCAACTTATTAATGCAAGTAATATGGCTAATACTAAATATTATAAAGAATCTTATGCCTTAATTAGTGAACCTTTAACAGGAAAGATTAAAGCTATAGCGGGAGTTAGAAAAATAACTAATAATAAAGATATTAGTTTTCAAGATGTAAGTATTAATGTAATTAAAAATGCTTATACAGTAGGAAGTGCAGTTAAAGGGGCGTCAATGAGTGTAGGATATAAATATAAAGCGATAGATATTGGCAGTAAAATAACGGATGGTTGTGTTAAATTAGCTAATATTCCGGCTAAATGTTCTTATAGTAGATTAGGAACATTAACAGATTTAAAAGCTTTAGCCTTAAGTTCTAATTATTATCAATTTATTGTAGCTCTTAGAGTCGCGGGTTATAACTATACTTATAATATGAAAGCTAATATTACAGAAGAAGAATTTAATAAATATCGGGATACTTTTGCAATGTTTGGCTTGGGATCTTTAACTGGGGTGGATTTACCTCAGGAATCTATAGGGCTTAGAGGAAATAAAATAGCTCCGGATTTATTTTTGAATTTAGCAATAGGGCAATATGATTTATATACACCTATGCAAATGCTTCAATATATAAATACTATAGCCAATAATGGAAGTAGATTAAAATTACAAATTATGCATAGCATTAATAATGAAGATGAAGTATTATTAGAAGCTAAAGAAGAAGAGTTAAGTAAACTTGATTTAGATGATAAATATTTAAAAAGAATTCAAGAAGGATTTAGAGAAGTAGTAAAGAGTGGGACAGGTTATTGGTATGCTTCTCCTAAAGTACTCGGAGCGGGTAAGACAGGGACTAGCGAATCATATATTGATAGTGATTATAATGGAACATTGGATGCTTATGTACTTAGCAATACTTTTATTATGTATGCACCATATGATGCGCCTAAATATTCCATAGTGGTAATTAGCCCTAATACAAGTGATTTAAATAGTAAAAATAGGTATAGAGCACAAATAAATAGACTAATTGCGAGAAATATTAACGATTTTCTCTTTTCAACCTGATATTTTTTTGTTATAATCCTAAATTTATCAGTTTTTAAAAAGCAAAATCTCCCAAACCCTTTATTTATAAGGAATTGAGAGATTT
>CANRPK010000024.1 GCA_947632455.1 uncultured Bacilli bacterium | reverse complement strand
GACTCGTATGGGATTTGAACCCATGAATGTTACCTTGAGAGGGTAATGTGTTAACCATTTCACCAACGAGCCATAAACCAATTATATCATAAATAAATATAAAAGCAAGATTTTAGTACCCTAAAAAGTATGTAAAGTTCCTAAATAAGGGGTAGCAATATTTTAAAATTTAAGTTAATATATTGGTAGGGAATGAATATGAAAACAAAAATATATAACTATGATCGTTTAGCCCAAGAAGAAATTAATGCGCAAATAATTCGCGTTAAAGCTATAATTATAAATAGTCATAATGAAATTCTGCTTGGCACATCTTTTGGTACTCCCCAATTTCCTGGAGGCCATAAAAAAGATAATGAAACTTTAGAAAAAGCTCTAAAAAGAGAAATAAAGGAAGAAACCGGAATAACATTAAGGGGCAAATATGAGCCATATTATTCCATTAAATATTTTTTAAAAGATTATCCTGATAAGAAAAAGAATACTAGCATTGAAATATATTATTATATAATTCATACTGATACTAAATATGATTTATCTAAAATATCTCTAGATCCTGAAGAAAAGAAAGGAAATTTTACTCTTATGTATCTTCCTCTAAATTATCTTCCTAAATATTTAAAACAAAATATTAAAAATAATCCTATCAATAAAATAATTAATCGTGAAATGCTTTTAGCTCTTAAAAATATGAGGTAAACATGGAAACTAAGAAATTCAAAATGTTAGATGAAGCCTTTATTTGTGCGAATTGCCATCAAAAGGTTTCTCCATTAAAATATACTGCTCGTGATCATTGCCCTAATTGTTTATGCAGTCTTCATCTAGATAATAATCCTGGAGATCGTGCCAATCCCTGTCATGGCCTTTTAATTCCTATTGATGCTGAAAAGGGGAAGAATGATACTTTAAAAATAATTTATAAGTGTACTAAATGCGGTATTATAAAAAAGAATAAAATGGCTTTAGATGATAATTATGATTTATTATTAAATATTATTAGTAATAAAGAAATATAATAATATAATTTGTTAGAAGGTGAAATATGGCCATATATTTAAAAAAAAATTTAGAAATAACTAAAAGTTTAAGAGAAGTAAACTTTTTATCTAAATTAAGTAATAAACCTCATGTTAAAGTAGGAATACTAAATTTAATGCCTACGTTAGAAGATACTGAAAGACAATTAATATTAGCTTTAGATAATCCTATATTAGATATTGAATTAGATTTTATCTATTTAGATACTAAAAATAAAGATTTAGAAAAGAGTGCTTATTTTAAAAAATATTATCGTTCTTTTCAAAGTATTAAAGAAGAACATTATGATGGTATGATTATTACTGGTGCTCCCCTAGAACATATTCCCTATAGTAATATTGATTATATAGAAGAATTAAAAGAATTTTTTAAATATACTAAAACTTATGTAACTTCAACTATCTTTTTATGTTGGGCATCCCAGTTTGGTTTACAGTATTTTTATGGTATAAATCGTTATAATCTACCCGCTAAATTATCTGGTTTATATGAACATTATATTGTTACACCCACCGATTTAACAAGAGGCTTTGATAGCAAATTTTATATTCCTCAATCTCGTTATTGTAGTATGTTTGAATCCGAAATAGTCTCTAAAAAAGATTTAATTATTTCTAGTAAATCTGATGAAAGTGGTGTTTATTTAATTGAAAGTAAAGATAAATCTAAAGTATTTATTACTGGTCATGCCGAATATGATTTACTTACTTTAGATAAAGAATATCATCGAGATTTAGATCGGGGCTTAAATATATCTGTTCCTAAAAATTATTATGAGCATGATAATCCTGATAATTTACCAGAATATAAATGGCATGCGCATGGTACTTTATTATACCATAATTGGTTATATTACTATGTTTATAAAGATTAATTAATTTGTATTACTTGATAAAAAGAAATAATCCTATTATTATCTAATTTAAAGGTATTAAAACTAGGTTCTATTTCTTTTATTTTGGTTTTAATTTTATAAATCTTGTTATTATAATAATAAGTTAAAGTAATAATACTTTGAGTATAATAAGCTTCTAAAATTTTTTCATTAAGTTCTTGTTGTCCTTCTAAAAATAAAGTTGGTTTATCTATTATTTTATTATTAGTTATTTCTTTAAAAATTGTTTTAGCTGATAAAAGACTATTAAAAGGTTGCCATTTACTAAATCCTCGATCAATCATGCATTGTGACCTCCAATCTTTTTATTCCTCTCTTTAATGGTGGAATCTTTTAATAAAGCTGAAGCTTTAAGTAAAGAATTTTTGCCAAACCTCTCTTTAATTGTATCCATGACTAAATCTAAATTTTCTTTTTCTTCCACATCTTTAGCTTCATCAAATAAATTTAGTTGGGTACCAATCTTATCTTCTAAACCCCCACAGGCAATACTTACTTTTCTAATTGGTAAATCCTCATAAAATTTATCAAAAATCATTAAACAAGTATTTTTAATAATTTCCTCTTGATCAGTTAAACTATCTAATTTAACTCGATGATAAAAACCACCACCTACATTTTTAGAATAACTAATACCTAAACTAATTATTTGACACAGTTTGCGATTAGCTCTTAACCTTGTCCCTAAAACTTCCACCATTTCGGTTATAATTAATTTAATATTCTCTCCATTATAATCTTTAAATAATACTTGAGAATGCGAATAACTTTTGTCTTTTTCTTCATGATTATCATTAATTCTGCTTAAATCAATCCCATTTGCATGGTTCCATAACTCTCTGCCAATTACTCCAAATTTTTGCTTTAACTTATTGCCATCATAATGAGCTAAATCTCCAATAGAATAAATACCTAATTTATTTAAATTTTTTTCCATTCTTGGACCAATACCCCACATTTTAGAAAGGGGAGTAATAGCCCATAATTTAGTCGGAATATCCTCATAACCCCATTTAGCCATAAAATCTTTGTTATGCTTAGCTTCAATATCCATCGCGACTTTAGCTAAAAGCATATTTGGTCCAATTCCACAAGTTGCCCATAAGCCCGTAGTCTCTCTAATATCTTTAAGAATATCTAAAGCTAATTCATAATCACTTTTGTTATACATTTTTAAATAATCAGTTACATCTAAAAAACATTCATCGATAGAGTAAACATGTAAATCTTCCCAAGCTACATATTTTAAATAAACATTAACTACTTCTTTACTTTTTTTTAATATATAAATTCATATGAGGTTCAATAATCGTATATTTAATATTTTTAGGTATTTCATAAAGTCTACCTCTTGATTTAATCCCTTGTGCTTTTAAATAGGGACTAACTGCTAAAGTTATCGCCCCATTTCCTTGTTTAGGATTAGCTACGACTAAAGGATAACTAAAAGGATCTAAATTTCTTTGCCAACACTCACAACTAGCAAAAAAGCTTTTAAGATCAATACATAAAAAATGTCTATTTAAATATATATTATCCATAAATTTTCTCCTTACAATTTTATTATAAAACGAACAATAGTATATATCAAGTGGAAAAATTAGGAAATTATAATCAAATAAACCAATGGATTGAAGAAACACCATAAAAGATGCCTCTTTTTCTTTGTCTTATTAATATAATATCTTAAAACTAGTCATTAATACAAGTTTATTTTAAATAAAATTTTCTTTTTAATTTAATAAAGATATGATATATTAATTATGTGATTATTATGAATATAAAAGATATTATATGGACCGAGGCTACCTATCAAGAATTTACTAATTATTTAATTAGCATTAAAGATAGTAAATATCAAGAATTTAATTCTAAAATAATTAATACTAAATATCCTATGTTAGGTATCAAAATTCCTTATTTAAGAAAAATTGCTAACCTTATTAGTAAAGGTAATTATCCCTTATTTTTAAATATTCCTAATACTTATTATGAATTAGTTCTTTTAAAAGGTTTAATTATTAGTAATATAAAAGATCTAAAAGAATTAGAATTATATTTTTATAATTATTTAGATTTAATCGATAATTGGGCTTTATGTGATACTTTTTGTTCTAGCTTAAAAATAGTTAATCAAAATAAATCATATTTTTATAATCTTATTCTTTCTTTAGTTAAATCTCCCAAAGAATATTATGTAAGAGTGGGCTTAGTCTTATTATTAAATTATTATGTTGAAGAACCTTTTTTACCTAAGATTTTTAATATAGTTGATAATCTAAATACTAATGTTTATTATATTAATATGGCCGAGGCTTGGTTAGTATCCGAATGTTTTATTAAATATCCTCATCTTACTTTTAAATATTTAGAACATAATAATTTAAATAAATTTACTATAAATAAAAGTATTAGTAAAATAAAAGATAGTAAACGAATTACTAAAAGTATGAAAGCTAAACTAAATAAATTTAAAAAGTAGGTGTTATATGCAAAAATTAGATATTATATATGAAGATAAAGATTTATTAGTCGTAAACAAACCCTCTAAACTATTAACTATTAGTGATGGTAAAACTACCAATACTTTATATAGTATGGCTAAGTATTATGTAAAAAAACAACATAAATCTAATAAAATATTTATTGTTCATCGTCTAGATAAAGATACTAGTGGAGTAGTTTTATTTGCTAAAAATGAACTTATCAAAAAATATTTGCAAACTAATTGGCATACTATAACTAAAAGAAAATATTTAGCCATATTAGAAGGAAAATTACCAAATAAAAGGGGAGTAATTAAACAATATTTAAAAGAAAATAAATTTCATCAAGTTTATGTCTCCCCAAAAGGTGAATATGCCGAGACTAAATATGCCGTAATAAATTATAAGCCCAATAATACTTTAGTTGATATTGAAATAGTTACCGGTAGGAAAAATCAAATAAGGGTAGGCTTTAGTTCTTTAGGCTATCCCATAATTGGTGATAAAAAATATGGAAGTACCACTAATCCTTTAAATAGATTAGGCTTGCATGCTTATAACTTAGAACTAACTTTAAATAATAAAAAATATAACTTTGAAGCTAAGATACCTAAAGAATTTATATCATCTAAAAAAGAAGCCTAAGCTTCTAATTACTTGCTAGTTTTCTATAAGTTTGACTAATAGTTTTGCTATCTATGTTATTTATTTTATACCAACCTGCTTCTTGCATTTTTAAAAACACTTCAAATTGCATTTTCATAATATCATCTAAACCATTTTTTAAAGCACTATGTATTACTTTATTTGAACTTTCTAAAGTTCCATGTACATATACTTCAACTGTACTTTTAAGTAATAATAATATTGTTTCCATCACTAACTTATCATTCATTAATAATATCCTCCATAGTCTTTAAAAGTTTATTTTTTAAATTTTGATGTTTCTTAATTTGACTTTTTAAAAATGCTTTTAAATTATTATCTTCCAATATTTCTGTACAATATTCATAAATAGCTATTAAATTAGTCTCATGACCAGTCGCATCTTCTAAATATAATAAATCTTTTTGTGTCATTTTCTCCTCCTAAAATTATTATGACCATAAAAAAGAGATTTAAACCTCAAATTTGACAAATAAAAGAAATTATAATAAAATATAGGTCATTATTTGCAAGGGGGATTACAAAATGTTTTCTAACCATCAAAAAAAAGTTGAAGAAAGATTTAAACAATTAAAAACCTTAAATGATGCCATTGATGAAAGAAATAGTAATATTGCATCACTAGATAATGAGATAAATAGATTAAAAACTATTTTAAGTACTTTTAAAAGTGAACATCCAGGTTTATCAGAGGTAGATGCGGCCTTAAAAGAATTAGAAAATATCACAAGTCAGATTACAACAGCCAAAATAGAATTAGCTAAAATAAAAGAGGAACATGATTTGATTGGTGATATTATTGCTATTAAAACCCAAAAAAGTGCCTTAGAAGAAGAGTTAGCTAGCCTTCAAAAACAAAAAACTGATTATGATCCTGAAGATGTTATTATTGTTGCCTATACTGTTCCTAATATTGATGATGTAGCTATTGATGCTTTTGTGTTTAAAGAAACTTCTAAATATGACAATTCATATGGAAATGAATGCACTGGTAAAGTTTATCAAAGTTTAGGTGGTGGGCGAACTATTGGCATTGATGCTACTTACGATGGTTATTTATCTAATGACCGTCTACCAAAGTATAATGCTGTACCTAAAAAATTTGTAACCTTTGAAGAAGCTTGTTTAGCTATTGGTAGTGATTTATATTTAAAAGATAAAGTTACTGCTAAAGAAATTCATGACATATTAATGTATTTTCGAAGTGGTTTTTACTTCTATGGCAAAACCGATATTACTTTAGATGAATTTATGGAAATGATAAAAACTGAAAGAAAAGATTTAGCTAATAAGCCATTACAAAAATTATTGGAAAAAGGAAAGACTAAATAATCTTTCCTTTATTTTATTTATTAAAAGTATTTACAATATTCGTAAATATCGTTTGTAAATTTTTTAAACCTTCCTCGGTTGTTGCCTCACAACGCATTGTAATATTTGGCCCTGTATTACTAGCTCTAACTAAAGCCCAACCATTATTAAAATTAACTCTAACTCCATCAATCGTATTTAATACCCATTTTTGTTCTTCACAGAATGATTTAATATCTTTAATAATATCAAATTTAACTTCATCTTTAGAAGGGAACTTAATTTCTGGGGTACTATAATATTTAGGAATATCTGCTAAAAGTTTACTTAGAGGTTCAGTAGTTTTACTTAAAATTTCTAATAATCTTAATCCCGCATATATTGCACTACCTACATCCGCAATTTTATCTCTAAAGAATATATGCCCAGAATATTCTCCCCCAAACATTAAATCATCTTGATGTACTTTAGCTTGAGTATAAGAAGCTCCAGTTTTGTAACAAATAGGGGTACCACCTAATTTTTTAATTTCATCTTCTAACGCTTTAGAACATTTAACATCAAATAAGAAAGTTTTATTTTTAACTTTATCAATAATATCTCTAATAATTAATATCATGAAATTATCTATTGGTACCATTTTTCCTGTCTCATCAACAATCCCAATCCGATCTCCATCACCATCAAAAGCTATTCCACAATCAGCTTTAGCTTTTACTACTTCTTTTTTAAGAGCTGCCAAATTTTCTTCTACACAAGGGTCAGGGTGGTGGTTAGGAAATCTACCATCGCTTTCTTCAAATAAAATTTCAAAATCTACATTAACTCGTTCGAATATTTTTCTAGCAATAATAGAAGTAGTTCCATTTCCAACATCAATTACTACTTTTCTTTTTCTTCGCCCAAATTCTAGACCATATCTTATAAATTCTGCATATTTTTCAGCAATATTACCACTTGAAACAGTACCATTTCCACTTAAAAATTTTCCCGCAAAAGTATAATCCTTAAAATCTTTTATCATCTCACCTCTAGCATTAGCTAAATTATCAAAAGAGAATTTAAAACCATTTTCATCTTTCGGATTATGACTAGCAGTTATCATAATCCCAAACATATTATGAATATATCTAGCATAATAATGCATTGGTGTTGTTGTAAGACCATAATTGTATACATTAAGACCACTATCAGTAATACCTTTAATTAAATAAGCTGATAAAACAGGACTAGATAAGCGGTTATCATAGGAAACAATACAAGTAGTTTGTTGTAATTTTTCCTGTAAATAACTACCATAACTTCGCCCAATCGTATAAGCTACTGTTTCATTTATTGTCTCGGGATAAACTCCACGAATATCATATTCTCGAAATATATTTTCATTCATTTTCTAGCTACCCACTTTCCATATATATTAATGATAACATATTTTCTTTATTTTTAGTAGCACTTTTTATCATTTCCCAAAATTCTAATTGTAAAAATACCTAAATCATGTTATAATAAGAAAAAATTATGTTTTTTGGTGTGAAAGAAGGATTCAGAATGAATGATGAATTATTAAAAACGAACCTTTGGGAAATTATAAAAGAAGCCCAAAATCTTGATTCCGAAGACTTAGAAAGAGTCGAAGGAACAGATATCTATGTAAAAAAAGGAAGAGCTAAAGAATTCGATGTTGCTGCTTATAATTATTATGAACTTACTAATAATACTAAAATAACTCCAGGCATCGATTATTTAAATATTGTCTATAATGCTATTAAAAATGAAGTTTTAGACGAAGATAGGGAATATTATGAATCTAAAACTTATGAATTAGTTAGCTCAACTAAAACTTTAGTTGAACGTTTAGAAGCTCTAATCGGTAGTCTTGATGCTCTTGATAGTAATTATGAAAAGGTAACAAAAGACTTTAATAATACTTTTGCTATTAGTAATTTAGAAGAACGTAAACAAAAACTTCAAGAATTAAATGCTAATATCAATAAATTAATTGATGATAAATCATCAACTATTAAAGAAATTCATGAATTACAAGCTAAGATTAATGCTAAAGCTCGTGAAACTATTAAAGAACAAATGGATTTCTTAGTAAAATCATATATTAATACTAAAATTGGTACTAAAATAGCTTTTGGCCTTGATGGTCAAAGTATTTTAGCTAATGATAAAAATGAATATGATAGTCTATATTTATTAGATCAAATTTTAGCTGAAGAACCTACTGAAGATCTTGCTATTATCGATAATTTATTCTGTGTAAATCAAGCTAAAAAAGAACAAGTCCAAGAATTATTAAAAAATATTGAAATATTTAAAGGCTTAAAAATAGTTCCTAAGAAAATAGAAACTCCTGAACCTGAAATCGAACAACCACCAATTATTTTACCAAATGATGAATTAATTACTAAAATAAAAGATGAATTAAAATCTTTAGAAACTAGAAGACAAACTAAAGGTAGCCGTAAAGTAGCAAGTGGTCTATATGTTTCTCTAGAAAATATGCCTGAATATAATCGTCTATTAGAAATAGAAGCCTTATTAACTAGAGCAAATGCTAGTCAAGATGAACTTGTAGAAATTTGGGGTGTTGCCCACGTTACTAGTGAGGATGCTACTAAAGCTCAAGAATTAATGGCTAAAACTAAATTATTTAATCATTATAATCCTGAACATCAAAAATGGGAAGAAAACCAAAAACGTATAGCTGAATTAGAAGCTTACTTAGATAAACTTGCTAAGAAAATAAGTGATACTAAAGGAACTAAAAACTTAGATATGCACCAAACAAAGCAAATTGGTGATAAAGTATGGTTAGTTTTAAAAGAAGATGTTAAAGAATGTAATTTAATTATTGATATTATTAGCTTATTAAGTAGTGAACCTGAAGATAAACTTGAAAGTGTTTGGGATATTGGTTATGTTGCTTCTAAAGATGTAGCTACTTTAAAAAAATTAGCCAATGCTACTAATTATTTCCAAAATAATATTCCTCGTATAAATGAAAATGAAACTAAGAAAGCTGAAATTAAACAACGTTTAAGTGAATTAATGGCTAGAGCTGAACATTCTAGTGGTGAAAAAGTTCCTAATGGCTTTGGTTATATTTTAGCTAGTGATTTAGAAGAATTTAATTTATTAACGGCTATGCATAATTATTTAGAAGCATCTAATACCGCTGAAGATTTAGTCGAAGTTGATGGTGTTAAAATAAATGCTAAATATTTATCTCAATATCAAGATATTATTGCTAAATTAGCCGCTATAGATACTCTAAAAGAAAGCAAATCACCTGAAGAAAAAACAGAAAAACCTGATGTTAGTGCTGCAAATGAACCATATATTAAAGATTTAATGAATGCTGTTAAAGTTCTTGAAGTAAATAAAAAACTTCATCCTGAAGTAGTTGATAAATGTGCAGAGTTAATTGGTTATTTAGAAGAGATAAAATCTTACTTTGAAAAAGCTAAAACTGCTGAAGATATAGTGCCGGTCGAAAAAGGTTACTTATCTAGTGCTGATGTTGAAAAATATCATGAAACAATGACTAAATATGTTAAAGCTCGTGATGAATTAAAAGAACAACTTAGGGCTAAAAAAGAGCCACCAAAAAAAGATGTTTTAAATCCTACTTTAAATGATGAAAAAATAGCTAAACATAAAGAAGCTATCGCTGAAATGCAAAGTAAATACACTGATCCTACAACTAGTGAATATGCAAAAGCCCAAGAAGTGGTAAGTATTCTTGAACAAATTAATGAAATTTTAATAAAAGCTAAAAATTCTGAAGATTTAATTGATATTAAAGATTACTATATTGATGCTGCTGATGAAGAAAAATTTACCGAATTACAATATAAATATCAAGATTTATATCGCGAGTTAAAGCCTGAAGAAAATAACAAAAAAGATAATAATGATAATTCTCATGAATATGTTAATGCATCCTATATTGCATACGTTGAAGATTTAATTCAATTTGTTATGGAAAGAACTGCCAATTTAACTACTGACTTAATTGCCGATAATGGAGATGTATTACCATTAGTTCAAGCTAAAAAAGTATTAGAAAATTTAAATCAAACTAAAAAAATTCTAGTTGATGCTGAAACTTCTGATAATTTAGTAGAAGTTGATGGTGCCATAATCGATGCTAAATATCAAGGTGCTTACGAAAGCTTATCTAACTTTATCGATGCCTTTACTGCCAAATTTGGTTACCAACAAACTAGAAATGAACAACTTATGCCAATAAATAATGGTAGAAGTGATGATAACCCTAAAAGAACAAAAGTTACAATTCGTAAGCTAATTCCTAAAGCTAAAGAATATTTCAAGAAAAATCGTAAAAAAATAATTGCTTTAGGTATATGCTTAACTATTGCTGGTTTATCAATGTCTATTTTACCAGAAGTCTTAATCTTTGCTAATAGTTGTAATGCCGCGGCTATGCCATTTGCTCAAGGATTTTTCAATTCCTTAAGTCATATTATTGCTAGTCTAAGTAATATAACATTCTCTCATGGTGCATGGTTAAATGCCAGTGGTCAAATAATTAATGCCGGTGTTGCCTCAACTAAAGCTGGCTCAGCAATGGGCTTAGCAGCCTTAAATGTTTTATGTTTAGTTGGCTCTACTGGTCTAGGGGCTCGTATTATGACTAAAGATAGTAATGAAGAACGCTTACAAGATCATGTAGCTAAATCAAATATTAAAGCTAAATTCCAAAGATTAATTGATAGTCTCCGCAATCGTGCCGCTAATTTAAATGTAACCCTAGATAATTTTGAAGAAGATTTAGAGGAAAGCCTTGAAGAAGGTCTAGAAGAAGCATTTGCTGAACCTATCGAGGAATTAGAACCAACTCCTGAGGTTCCTACTCCTAGTCCAAGTGCTGCCGAAGAAATATCTCGCGTTTTAATTAAACCAGAGGATTATACCGAAGCTTTTAAAGCTTTAGATGATATGGGAGGAATAAAAAGATGAGTAAAGAGGACATTATTACTTTAAATAATGCAGATTATGTGATACTAGATATTATTGAAAATGCTGGTGAAAAATATTTATATGTAGTAGGTATTGATGAAGAGCAAATGCCTAATGGTACTTATAAATATTTTAAAGCAACCACAGAAAATAATGAATACTACGTTGAAGAAATAACTAATCCAACTATTTTAAAAACAGTAGTAACATTATTTGCTAATAATTATTATCAAGATAGTATAAACGATGAACAAGCCGCTTAAAAAATTAAATTTTAAAGAGAGTTAACGTTTGGTGCAAGTTAATAAATTTATTTTTAAGAGATCACTTGGAAGTTTAATATTCGAAATTAGTAAAATATTACGTTTCACTTACGTTACAAGTTAAAGTTCAAATTAAGGTGGTACCGCGGTTAATTTCGCCCTTTAGGTTACCATCTTTTTATTTTAAAAGAGGAGGAAATATTATGAAAAATTTTAAAGAATTAGATAAAAGACCATATCCTGAGGTTGAAGCCGATATTTTAAAATCTTGGGGTGGCATTAATGAAATAACCAAAAAACAAATTGAACTTCGAAAAGATGCTAAAACCTTTGTTTTCTATGATGGACCAGCCTTTGCTAATGGTTTTCCTGGTCTCCATCATATGGTTGCCAAGAATTTAAAAGATACTTTTTGCAAATATAAAGTAATGCAAGGTTATAAAGTTGTTCGAAAAGTTGGTTGGGATACTCACGGTTTACCTATTGAAAATCATGTTGAGAAAAAATTAGGTATATCATCTAAAAAAGAAATTGAAGCTTTAGGTGTCGATAAATTTAATGCTGAATGTCGTAAAAGTGTTAGAGAAAATGAAGCAGCTTTTACCGATTTAACTAGTAAAATGGGTCAATTTATTGATGTTGAAAATCCATATCTAACTTATAAAAATGAATATATTGAAACTGAATGGTGGATTTTAAAGAAATTTTATGAAGAAAATCTATTTTATGAAGGCACAAGGGTAGTCCCATATTGTCCTCACTGTGGTACAGGTTTAGCTACTCATGAAGTTGCTCAAGAATATGTAAATGAACAAACCGAAACCGTATTTGTTCCTTTTAAGAAAAAAGATGAAGATGTCTATTTCTTAGTATGGACTACTACTCCTTGGACTTTAATCGCCAATGTTGCCTTATGTGTTAATCCCGATGCTGACTATGCTTTAGTTGAATCTCAAGGTAATAAATTTATCTTAGCTAAATCTTTAGTAAATCAAGTTTTAGGCGATGATGTAAAAATACTTGATACTTTTAAAGGAAAAACCCTTGAATATACTAAATATGAGCAATTAATTCCTGAATTAGAAGCCCCAGAGGGTTCACTAATCGTAACTTGTGATGATTATGTTACCATGGAAGATGGAACAGGTATAGTTCATATTGCTCCAGCTTTTGGTGAAGATGATGCCAATGTTTGTAAAAATTATAATATTCCTGGCTTAAATCCTGTCGGTAAAGATGGTTGTTATAATGCTGGTTTATGGCAAGGAAAATTTGTTTTTGATGCTAATCCTGATGTTGTTAAATATTTAAAAGAAAATGGTAAACTTTTCAAAAAGCAAAAAATTATGCATGAATATCCTCATTGTTGGCGTTGTCATACTCCACTTATTTATTACTCAATGCCAAGTTATTATATTAAAGTTAGTGCTTTTAAAGATAAAATGGTTGAAGCTAATAAAAGTGTTAATTGGTATCCTGCTTATGTTGGTGAAAAAAGATTTGCTAATTGGATAAGTAATGCTAAAGATTGGAATGTTTCTCGTAGTCGTTATTGGGGTTCTCCAATTCCATATTATAAATGTTCTTGTGGCTATACACATATGCTAGGTTCTATTGCCGAATTAAAAGAAATGGCTACAACTAAAATTGATGATGAAACTCTAGATCTTCATAAACCATATATTGATAATATTTATTTAAAATGTCCAAAATGTGGTGAAGAAATGCATCGTATTCCTGATGTTTTAGATTGTTGGTTTGATTCCGGTTCTATGCCATTTGCTCAATATCATTATCCCTTTGAAAATCAAGAATTTTGGGAAACTCAATTTCCAGCCGACTTTATTTGTGAAGGAATTGATCAAACAAGAGGTTGGTTCTATACTTTAATGGTTATCTCTACTTTTGTTAAAGGTTGTAGTCCTTTTAAAAATGTTTTAGTAAATGATTTACTTTTAGACGCAGAAGGTAAAAAAATGAGTAAAAGCCGTGGTAATATTGTTGAACCATTTACTACCATCAAAGAATATGGCGCTGATACGGTAAGATTTTATTTACCATATGTTTCACCAGTATGGACACCTTTAAAATTTGATATTGAGGGATTAAAAGAAGTATATTCTAAATT
>CANRPK010000023.1 GCA_947632455.1 uncultured Bacilli bacterium | reverse complement strand
TGAACAACCTCATTATAACACTTGAGATGCCTTATTTACTATAAGTGTTTAATTCCCACCCGCATAGCAGGTGGTTTCTTGTTTGACGTTTTCGTCAAGCACCCTAAAGGACAAAATAAAAAAAGAAGAAATTATTCTTCTTCTGAAGGTGTTTCTTCTGGGGTTTCTTCAACAGAAGTTTCTTCTTCAGTTAATTCAGAAACAATTTCTTCTTGTAAAGTTTCTTTATCTTGAGCATCTTCAGAAGTTGCTTGTCCTTCTTCGGATTTTGATTGGGCATCAGGATTTTCTTCCATTAATTTTTCTTCTAGGAATTCTGATGCATCATCCTCCATAAATTCTTTTTCTAAATAAATATCAATATCACTATATTCTTTAGCACCAGTTCCGGCAGGAATAAGTTTACCAATAATAACGTTTTCTTTTAATCCACGTAAGTAATCTACTTTACCTTTGATAGCAGCATCAGTTAATACTCTAGTTGTTTCTTGGAAAGAAGCGGCGGATAAGTAACTATCAGTTTCTAGAGATGATTTAGTAATACCAAGCATTATTGGACGACCGGTTGCAGGTATACCACCACGTAAGATAACTGGTTTATTTCCTTCAGTAAATTCATGCATTGAGACTGTTAAACCTTCAACAAATTCAGAGTCTCCAGCATCAACTATACGAACTTTATTAATCATTCTCTTAACAATAATTTCAACGTGTTTATCATTAATATCAACACCTTGTAATTTATATACAGCTTGAATTTCTTTTAAGATATATTCTTGAGCAGTTAGAGGGTCTGTGACCGCTAGTAATTCTTTAGGAGCGATTGAACCTTCAGTTAATTTTTCACCGGCAACTACTGTATCACCAACTTCTACACGAAGCTTAGTGTTGTAATTAGTGATATGTTCTCTTATACCAGCTTCATTTTCAACTACTACTTTATGTTTACCACCTTGATCTTCAATAGAAATTACTTTACCATTGATTTCAGAAATAGTAGCTTTATATTTTGGTGTACGAGCTTCAAATAATTCTTCAACACGAGGTAAACCTTGAGTGATATCATCGCCACCAGCAACACCTCCAGTATGGAAAGTACGCATAGTAAGTTGGGTACCAGGTTCACCGATTGATTGAGCAGCCATAATACCGACAGCTTCACCAGTTTCAACTAAGTTACCAGTAGCTAAGTTACGACCATAACATTTTTGACATACACCATTTTGAGTTTTACATGTAAGAACACTACGAATTTCAACTTTTTTAATACCAGCTTTAACAATTTTAGCTGCGATATTTTCAGTGATTAATTCATCTTTATCAATAATTACTTCTTTAGTTTCAGGATTTATAACTTTTTTAGCAGTATATCTACCTAAAATACGTTCACTTAAGGATTCAATTACCGAACCATCTTTATCATTTACTAAATCATAAACTTCTACGCCAGCAATAGAACCACAATCGTTTTCTTTTACAATAATATCTTGCGCAACATCAACTAAACGACGAGTTAAGTATCCAGAGTCCGCAGTACGTAAAGCTGTATCGGCTGATCCTTTTCTTGAACCGTGAGTTGATAAGAAGAATTCAGATACATCTAGTCCTTCAATGAAACATGAAGTTATTGGGATTTCAACAGTTGAACCATCAGGTTTAGCCATTAAACCACGCATACCAGCAAGTTGAGTGAAGTTAGAAATAGATCCACGCGCATTAGAGTTCATCATCATGAATATTGGGTTATCAAAGTCATTAGCAGATATTTCTTGTAATTCTTTTTTAACTTCATCATTAGCTTCATTCCATGTTGCAATAACACTATTATAACGTTCTTCTTCAGTAATTAAACCACGTTTAAATTGTTTATTTACTTTATCAACTTTTTCTTTAGCAGCTTCAATAATTTCGCCTTTTTTCTTACTTCTTACTACATCAGATACAGATACAGTAATACCAGCGACAGTAGAATATTTGAAACCTAAATCTTTTAATTTATCTAGCATGATTGAAGTTTCTGTAGTTTTATAACGTTTAAATACTTGAGCAATAATCCATTCAAGAGTCTTTTTAACAAATGGTTGAGAAAGAGGCATCTTAGCTATTTCTTCAGGAATATTTTTACCCATTTCTATAAAGTATTTATTTGGAGTTATTCCTTCAATATTATCTTTAGTTGGTTCATTAACATATGGGAAGGAATCTGGTAAAATTTCATTAAAGATTATTTTACCAACCGTAGTTACTAAGTATTTATCAAGTTGTTCTTCTGTAAATAATTTATATTTGAAAGAACGAACAGGAATGGCAATACGAGTATGAAGAGTGATTTCTCTTCTTTCATAAGCCATTAGAGCTTCATTAGTATTTTTATAAACTTTACCTTCATTTGGTTCATTTGCTTTTTCAATAGTTAAATAACAGTTTCCTAAAACCATATCTTGAGATGGAGTAACGATTGGTTTTCCATCTTTAGGATTTAGAATGTTACTAGCAGAAAGCATTAAAATACGAGCTTCAGCTTTAGCTTCTTCAGATAGTGGAATATGAACAGCCATTTGGTCACCATCAAAGTCTGCGTTAAATCCAGTACAAACTAATGGGTGTAAACGAATAGCTTTACCACCGACTAATTTTGGTTCAAAAGCTTGAATACCTAATCTATGAAGAGTTGGGGCACGGTTTAATAATACTGGATGTTCAGTGATTACATCTTCAACGATATCCCATACACATTCATCACGCATATCAATTAATTTTTTAGCGCCTTTAATATTATGAGCTAAACCACGTTCAACTAAGCCATGAATAACATGAGGTTTAAATAATTCAAGAGCCATTTCTTTTGGTAGACCACATTGATACATTTTTAAATTTGGTCCGACAACAATAACAGAACGACCAGAATAATCAACACGTTTACCTAATAAGTTTTGACGGAAACGACCTTGTTTTCCTTTTAACATACTTGATAAACTCTTTAATGGACGATTACCAGCCGCGGTTATTGAACGACCACGACGACCATTATCAAATAAAGAGTCAACTGCTTCTTGAAGCATACGTTTTTCGTTTTGAACGATAATTGTTGGAGCGCCTAACTCTAAAAGTTTTCTTAAACGATTATTACGATTAATAATACGACGATATAAATCATTTAAATCAGATGTAGCAAAACGTCCTCCATCAAGTTGAATCATTGGACGAAGTTCAGGAGGAATAACTGGTAAAACATCTAATACCATCCATTCAGGTTTATTACCACTTTCTTGGAAGGCAACTAAACAGTCTAAACGTTTTACTAAACGAATTCTTTTTTGACCGGTTGCGTTTTCAAGTTCATGACGAAGTTCTTCAACTTCTTTATCAATATCAACTTTACTTAATAATTCTTTAATAGCTTCGGCACCCATACCAACTTTGAAAGAATTACCATATTTTTCATAATAAGCACGATATTCTTTATCAGATAAAGTTTGTTTTTGCTCTAAAGGAGCATTTCCAGGATCTATAACAACATAAGATACGAAATATAGTACTTCCTCTAAATCACGAGGAGACATATCTAGGACTAAGCCCATTTTAGATGGAACGCCTTTAAAGAACCAAATGTGGGAACATGGAGCAGCAAGCTCAATATGTCCCATTCTTTCACGTCTAACACGAGATTTTGTTACTTCTACTCCACAGCGATCACATATTACGTTTTTATATCTTAAACGTTTATATTTACCACAAGAACATTCATAGTCTTTAGTAGGGCCGAAAATCTTTTCACAAAATAAGCCACCACGTTCAGGTTTTAAAGTACGATAATTGATAGTTTCGGGTTTTTCTACTTCACCATATGACCAACTACGAATTTTTTCTGGTGAGGCAATTCCTATTTTAATTCCTTTAAAATTATTAACATCTATCATTAATTACACCTCTTCCCCTATGATTTCGTCTTCTATTTCTTCTAAATCTTCTGCGTTTGGTTCTTCATCAAGATTATCATCTTCAAATTCATCATCTTCATAATCTTCTTCAGGCATTTCCTCTTCATCGGAACCTTTTAATTCAATTTCACCATCACGAATACTAGCTTCAGCATCTATTTCTTCAATTTTTAAGGTATCTTCTTCTTTTTCTTCTTCTTCTAATTCTTTAAATTCAATGACATTATCATCTTTATCAATGATTTGCATATCTAAACCTAAAGCTTGGAATTCTTTAATTAATACTCTAAAGCTTTCAGGAACACCAGCTTGATTTACTGTCTTACCTTTTACTAAAGCTTCATATACTTTAACACGACCAATAATATCATCGGCTTTAACAGTTAAGATTTCTTGTAAAACATGAGCAGCACCGTAAGCATATAGGGCCCAAACTTCCATTTCTCCAAATCTTTGACCACCAAATTGAGCTTTACCACCTAATGGTTGTTGAGTTACTAAAGAATATGGACCAGTTGCACGAGCATGTAATTTATCATCTACCATGTGATGTAATTTTAACATATACATAACACCGACAGAAATTCGTTGATCAAAAGGTTCTCCAGTACGACCATTATAAAGAATTGTCTTACCATCAGGTTCCATACCAGCCGCATGCATTTCTTCTTGAATATCTTCCCAGGTTGCACTATCGAATACAGGAGTAGCGTAATGAACGCCTTGAAGTTTTCCTGCCATACCTAAGTGTAATTCTAAGATTTGACCGATATTCATACGAGATGGAACACCTAGAGGGTTTAACATAACATCGACAGGTTTACCATTTGGTAAATATGGCATATCTTCTTCTGGTAAAACAAGGGAGATAACACCTTTATTACCATGACGACCAGACATTTTATCGCCGACTTGAATTTTACGTTTTTGAATAATATAAACACGAATAATTTTAGAAACACCAGCAGGTAGTTCATCAGAGTTTTCTTTAGTATAAATTTTAACATCGTGAACTATACCAGCCGCACCGTGTTCAACTCTTAGGGAAGTATCTCTTACTTCTCTTGTTTTTTCACCAAATATTGCATGTAATAATTTTTCTTCACTAGTTAATTCTTGAACACCTTTTGGAGTTACTTTTCCAACTAAGATGTCCCCTTCTTTAACTTCTGTTCCAATACGAACAATACCATTGGAATCTAGGTTTTTACGAGCTTCTTCACCAACATTAGGAATATCACGAGTAATTTCTTCAGGTCCTAATTTAGTATCACGACAATCAATATCATAATGTTCTAGATGTAAAGAAGTATATACATCATCTTTAACTAATCTTTCATTTAAGATTACCGCATCTTCATAGTTATAACCATTAAATGTCATGAAGGCTACGGTCATATTTTTACCTAAAGCAAGTTCACCTTTTTCAGTAGATGGGCCATCAGCAATAACTTCACCACGATGAACTTTATCACCCTTTTTAACGATTGGATGATGATTTAGAGCAGTTGAAGCATTAGTTCTTTCAAAATCTGCTAAATAATAAGTATCTTTGCCTTTAGCATTTTTAACAATTATTTTTTTACCATCAGCGTATTCAACTACACCATCAGCTTTACAAACAATCGTTGAGCCAGAATCTCTAGCAGCAATATATTCAACACCGGTTCCAACAATAGGTGCTTCACTTGTTAGGAGTGGAACAGCTTGACGTTGCATGTTGGCACCCATTAAAGTACGGTTAGCATCATCATATTCTAGGAATGGGATACAACTTGTGGTAATAGCAACAATTTGACTTGGTGCTACATCGACATAGTTAACGTCTTCTCTTTTAACCATAACGTTATCGCCATTTAAACGACATAGAATTTCATCATTAATAATACGATTATTATCATCTAATTTAACTGTTGCTTGCGAAATATAATAATCATGTTCTTCATCCGCGGTCATATAGACAACTTCATCAGTTACAACCCCATCTTGAACTTTACGATAAGGGGTCATTATAAATCCATATTCATTAATTTTAGCATAACCAGCTAAAGATGTAATTAAACCGATATTTTGACCTTCTGGAGATTCGATTGGGCAAATACGACCATAGTGAGAGGCATTGACATCACGAACATCCATACCAGCACGATCTCTACTTAATCCGCCCGGTCCTAAGCTTGATAAACGTCTTTTATCGGTTAACTCAGCAATAGGATTAATTTGATCCATGAATTTTGATAATTGTGATGAACCAAAGAATTCTTTTAAAGCCGCAGTTACAGGACGAATATTAATTAATGTTTTAGGAGTTACGGAGTCTAATTCTTGAGTAGTCATACGTTCACGAATAACTCTCTCCATACGAGACATTCCAGTTCTAAATACATTTTGAATTAATTCCCCAACTTGTCTTACACGACGATTACCTAAATTATCTATTTCATCAGTATTACCAATATTATCATGTAAATTTAAATAATAAGAAACTGAAGCATAAATATCAGGAATAGTAAGACGTCTAACATCCGTAGATGGATCATTACCAATTATTTTAATAATTCTCTCAGGATTTTCTTTATCATATACTTTTACTTCTTGAATTTTATTATATTCATCTAATTCTTCATTAATAATTGTTTCTTTTAAATTAAAGCCATTTGCAAATACTGGACGAATTGTTTCTAAAACTTCTTTGGTTACTAATGTACCTTTAGGTGCAACAACTTTTTTACCATCTTTAATATCTTCAGCTAAAGTACAACCTAGTAATCGATCAATAATATTTAATTTTTTATTAAATTTATAACGACCTACTTTAGCTAAATCGTAACGAAATCTATCAAAGAAACGAGTTACTAATTGATTTTTACTACTATCTAATGTTGCGGGTTCTCCAGGACGTAGTTTTTCATAAATTTCAATTAAAGCTTCATCAGTATTCTTAGTAGAATCTTTTTCAATCGTATTGGTTAAATAATCATTTTCACCAAATACTGCATAAATATCTTCATCATTAGATAAACCTAATGCTCTTAAGAAGGTTGTAACTGGTACTTTTCTAGTACGGTCAATTCTAACATACATAATATTTCTGGCATCAACTTCGTACTCTAACCATGTTCCTTTATTAGGAATTACTTCCCCACTTATTATACGACGACCATTTTTATCAATTTCTCTTTTAAAATAAATAGATGGACTACGTACTAATTGTGATACAATAACACGTTCAGCACCATTTATAATAAATGTTCCGGAGTCAGTCATAAGAGGCATATCACCTAAGAATATTTCTTGCTCTTTAACTTCACCAGTTTCGTGAATGTATACTCTTGCTTGAACCTTTAGTGGAGCAGCATAGTTTACCATTCTTTCCTTTGCTTCTTTTACAGAATATCTTGGAACATCAAAAGAATATTCGCCGAATTCTAGCGAAATATTACCAGTAAAAGATTCAACCGGAAATAAGTCTTCAAATGTTTCTTTAATACCTATGTTTAAGAATTCTTGATAACTCTTTTTTTGAATTTCAAGTAAATCTTGCAACTCCATAGTGTTTCGACTTCTAGAGAAGGTTCTTCTTTCTCTATGGTCTCCAAATTTTTCAACTTTATAAGCCACGATTTCACCCCAATATCTAAAATTTTTAGTGCTCATTTAAAGAATTACAAATATGTCACCAATTTAAAATTTTAACAATAAAATAATATAATGTCAATTATTTTTTGCAAGAAAAATATAAAAACCTTTACTTTTTTCTTTTATTTCAATTTGATAGGTAGTACTAAGTTCTTTAATAATACTTTTTACACCGCCATCTTTACGAATAACAGCCCAAATTTCTCCATCTGGTTTTAAATAATTTTTGGCATCTTTTAAAATAGTTAAGACAACTTGTTTACCCGCTCTGATGGGAGGATTGGTAATAATTAAGTCATACTTTTGTGAAATGTTTTCATATATATTGCTTTCTTTATAGGAAACATCTACTTTATTTAATTGAGCATTTTGGATTGCTAAGTTTAAAGCACGTTTATTTATATCGATCCCTACAGCTTTAGTATTTAAAATTTTAGATAAGACAATGCTTATAAAACCATAGCCACATCCAACATCAAGAAAGTTTGTAATATTTTTTTTATTCTTTAAATAAGTTTCAACTAATAAAATGCTACCATAGTCAATTTTATTTTTGGAAAAAACACCATTATCACTTATAAATTCAAAATTAGTGGAATTATAGGTGTATCTAATAGTTCTGGGTTTACTTTTAAGATTTTCATTATTTGTAAAATAGTGTTCCAAATGACTATCCCCTTTTGGCTACTTTTAGTATAATCAAAGATTAAAAAATAGTCAAGAGTTACTTAACTATTTTCTTTAATTATTGCTACTTTTATATGCAATGAAACCAACAATACCTATTAAGAATAAACCAACAACAGATAAAACTAAAATATATGTTAAGGTATTACTTTCTTTAACTGGAGTATCAGGTTCTTCAGGAATTTGGGGAGTTGGTTCTTCTTCCTTTGGTTTTTCTTTATATTCTATTTGAATATATTTACTTTTATAATTGTCTCTATTTATTTTCCAAGAATGAGTATTACTATTTTTACTATCGGCATTACTATTTATAATGGTGTAATTATCTGAAATAGTAATATTAACATTTATTTCATCTAAATTAGGATAAGCATCAAAACAATAATTATAATTAGAAGTATTTAATAAGCGACTACCAGTTGAAGTTTTTGATAAAGTTAAGGCTTTATAGCAAGTATTAACAGCTCTTGAACTTTTAAAATTATTTAGAGGAAATTTATAACTAGCAGTAGAATAATCAGTATTAAAGTTCATATCATAATATTCAACTCCAGGAATTTTTTCATCAGTTTCACTTGATCCTTGAACATTATTATATGCTGGAGTGGGAAAAGTATAAAAATCCTGGGAATTGATTTTAATATTTTCTGTAGCTAATTCTTCATCAAGTGTAAGATTATAATCAATACTACATCCAGTTAAAATAAAGATTAAACTTAACAAAAATATTTTTTTCATATTATCACCCTTTTTATACTGATCCTTTTATATAATTATATAATGATTTATATGTTTCATTTTCATAATGTAACCCATCTGCTTTAGTTTTGAAATCGATACTATTATAGGTATTTAGAAATTTCAAATTAGATTTAGAACTTTTAGATATTAAATTATTTATTGTATTATTAAATGAAATAATTGTACTTGGGGAAACACTAGTATTATCACCGACAGGATTTACGGATTCTATATATATTGTTTTATTTGGAAGAGAACTAGCTAGATATTCAAATTTAGTAAAATATCTATTAGCAATAGAATTAATACCATTAGCACTAGTTACACCAGCTAAGTCGTTTACTCCCATATTGATTACAATATTTGACTGACTAGCCTTTTTTATTTCTTCAACTTTAGCATCAAACCAACTATAACCACTTCCTACTTTAGCTAAACAAGTACTATTAGAACATTCAGAAGTAGATGAGCAAATATTATTTATATAACATAGGCCAACAGTTCTAGAGTCTCCAACAAAATAAATGCCAGAATCATTTGGATTATTAATATTAATATTGCCACTTGTGCCAGTATAACCATCAACATAACCATTTCTAAATTCATTAATAAATTCCTCAGTAGTTAAATTAACTTTATGGCTAGCATACCAATCAGTCATATCAACGGCAAAATTATTAGGTGAAGTAAATGGAACAGTATTTATTTTTACGCCATCTGAACCGCCTGAGGCATGACCTATATAGTATACTTTAGCATCAGGATCTACACCAACAATCATCATAATATGACCAGAGTGCCACAATAAATCGCCAGGATTTCCTACTTGAGTACCATTAAGGGCATGTTTGGTTCCTAAATTTCCCATGGCATTTGCACCAATATTACCAGGACTAGTAAAGCCAGAATTATGAAGTACCCATAAAATAAAACCAGCACATTCAGGACCATATCTAGTATAAGAAGTCCACCCACCATTATAATAATAGTTATATTCATTAGCATTATGTTCATTATTATGAATAATAGTACCCCAGTCAGGATCAACGCCATAGAAGCTATAGGCCGGTTTATTTAAATTAGAGTTACTTGAGTTTAGCATATCACTACAACCTCTTTGACCACATAAAGTATATGGTAAACGAACATGATAATTTTCATATAAGCCCCCTATTAAGGAAACCATAGTAACTACCGCGGCATCTCTAGTTCCTATACCAGCACTAACAACATTTTGTAAAATAAATTCGTTTAAAGCTTCGGCACTAGTTCCTTTAGATATTAAGAATTCTCTTAGTGATGTTGGAATTATATCTTGAGAACCAGCAGATGTTGCTAAAGTATAATTACTACTTACACCTTGATATATAGAACGCAATTCAACTTCATCGCCATTATAATATTTTAATAAGTCAAGCATACTATAACCCTCTTCAGTGGCTAAATAATACGCCCCATATTGACTTATTCCTCGACCATGGCCTTTATAACATTGTCCATGACCCATATAGTATAAAAAGCCACTATTATTCCAACTTTTAGGAATAGCTTGTCTTCTTTCTTCACCTAGGGTATTTCGTCCATAACCTATATAATAATAATTTTCATCTTCATCACGATAGCAAGCAGCATCATAATAAGTAGTTAAAAGTTCACCATTTTTAATAGCAACTAAACCATAAGTATCATTAACTGCTTGCATTATAGGATTATCTTCACTGGTTACTTTAGCTAATTCAGCGGTATCAAAAGTAAAAGATTGAACTCGTGAACTACCCTCAATAGTACAAGTAGAATCTAAACGATTTAGGGCATAACTTCGGGCAGCGATGGCAAAAAGTTTTAAAACTTCTGGAGCTTTAGAGAATATACCAACTTCCGCATTTACTACCCCAGGAATATATTCTTTTTCAAAATCTAATTCGCCAGTATAAGTGTCGTCAGTAGGATTATAGACTTTAACTGTTTCACAGATATTTTCAATAGCAAAATAAGAATAACCAGCAAGACCAATATTACCATTTCCAAATTGATTTTGTTCATCGGAGGCACCACCTATAGCTGCAAAAATAATTAAAACAAAAAAGGCTATTCCCGCTCCACCAATCAGGATTGGAATTTTATGTTTGCTAATAAAAGATTTTACTCCTTTTTCTATGATACTAGAAGCACCAGAATTATTGGAAGTACTATTGCCTTTATTTTGAGAAGGTGCCATCTTATTAGATAACATAGAAGCCGGATTTAAATTTGACATTGGGTTTGCCTGATTTTGTGGTTCTTTATCATTATTGGTTTTGTCAAGAGGATTGGGATTAGATGTTGGTGGTTGTTCATTTTCACTAGAAGTAGGTTCCTGAAGGTTTGGAGTAGATGCTTGATTATTTAAAAGATTATTTTTCCGAAAATTAGGAATTTTAGGAGAAGCCATTTTAGGAATTTTATTTTTTATATTTTGACCATTATTAGTAGGTGTTGGGTTTGGTATATTACTCATTGGGTTTAAAGATGGTTTATTTTCAGTTTGGGGATTAGCTTGGGGTTGGTTACTTACTGGAGGTTGATTAAAAAAATTAGGCATTGATTGTTTTAGAACATCATTAGTATTTTGAGGTCTAAAGGTGGGTGCTTGTATTTTAGGAGAATTAGGAACTTCATTTTCTATAGGGTTTATAAATCTGGGTTTTGGTTTAGAAATATTTTCGGTTTCAAGACCATTTGGGTTAGTTTTTAAGTTATTATTTTCGAAAGATGAAGTAGCTTTGGCTGGTTGTTCTTGATTAGAATTATTATTGGGACGATTAGGACTATAATCAATATTTGAAAAATTATTATTGTTTTCTTCTTTCATGGTACTTCACCCTTTTTGTTATTTAAATTATAGCATAAAAAAATATAAAAAAAAAGAACTTAAGAATACACGATTTTAAATATTAATCATAAATTAATAGTGAGAATACATGAAAGGGTGAATAATATGAATAACAATGATAATTGCAACACAACAGGAAATTGCATTAATGAGATATTAAGTGTTATATTAGTTTTACAACAAAATGCTTGTCCGGAATCTTGTTTAGATGCTTGTGATAGACCTGTATTGGGCGGTGGGCCTAACTGTTTAATTTGCAATACTAGACCAGTTATGCTTTATACTTGCGGAGGAAATGGTACTCCTTGGAGTATGCCTACTGTTAAGGATACGACTATAACTTGTACAGGAGCAACTGGAACAGAATGTTCAAGTATATTTAGAGTTGAAAAAATTGAAGGAAACTGCTGCACATTTAGAGTACTTGCCGATAATCCCGATCCTACAAGTTTAAATCCATATGTTTCGACTAATTCTTTCTTTACAATGGATTGCGGTTGCTTATGTGCAATTAGATGTTTAAGCGATACTTATGTAGATTGCGTATGCTAATTAATAAGAACCTCAAATTGAAGTGATATGATAAAAGTAGACAAAGAGAAAACCTCTAGTCTACTTTTTTTCTATTAAAAAATAAATAAGTTTATTACTTATCTATTTTATTTCAACTCCTCCCCATTCAACAACTGTAAAGCCAGTTCTATCTATTGCAGATAATTTTTGTTCTTTTACATTAATAGGACTAGCTAATCCTTTAAATGTCATTAATACTCTTATAATTGTATCGGGATGAGGATTTATTTCTAATGGCATATTTTCATTTATTTCATCTAGAGTGGCAAATCTTATATAGTTATATTTATTAGCTTCAAGTTTTGGCAACCAATAAACTATAAATTCTTCAGCTTCTCTTTCTGTTAATCCTAATATAGCAAGCTTTTCTTCTAAAAAAGTAATTGTATCTTCTCCTTTTACTACAAACCCTTCATTTTCCACACTAAAGTCTATTGCACTTTTACTTTCATAATATAATGAATATAGTTTTCTATTGGTAGTTAAATCTTTTAGATTTCCATTAGGTTTAGCTAGTACTTTCCATTCATTTTGATATTTAGGATAAGAACAAATTAAGTTTTCAGCTTTCGATAATTTTACTGATACTTCAGTATTTTTTGTTGGATATAAATATATGATAGGTTTATCAACTGTTATATTTGGGGGATTAGGAATGCCATTTTGAATATTTTCATATTCATCATTTGTATAAGCAGGTACTATATTAATATTATTAATTCTTTTATTTGTGGGAATTACTAAAACATAGGCTAAACTACTAGCTACGTATCCTGAAGCATCATCCCATATATAGACATCAACATCGTTTGCGTTATATTCTACAGCGGCTAATCTTGCGTCTAAATTAGCTGCGCCAGTCGCTAAGTATGAAAATACTATATAGTTTTTAGTAAAATCGGAATATTTTGGTTTTATTCCCCATTTATTGCAATAGGACTTGTAGTCAGCATAGCTCATAATTTCTTTAACTTCAAAAGTATTTTTTATATCGAATGTTTGGTAAAAATCTAAAAACTGTAAATCATAATTGCCTTCATAATCTTTTTCAATAATATAATAATCTTTATTTTGATAATTTTTTATACTAATTGTATCAGATATAGGATATTGGGATATATTTAATCTATTAACTATAAAATATATTGCAATTATTATAGCTAAAATTATACATACTATAATTATTGCAGTTTTAAAATTAATTTTTATTTGTTTCTTTTTTTTCATTCTTCTCACACTCTCTTTTATAATTTAATATTAGAATAACATATAATATATTTTTTTACAATATTCTTTTTATTTTAAAAAGTCTCTTTAATTTAGGATTAAAAAACTAAAGTTTTTAAGTTTTAGTAAAAAATTGGTATATCTGAAATTTATATAATTGATAATCCTTTCTGATCTTAGTTAATTTTTTATATAATACGAAAAAAAGGAACAGCGTTCCTTTTTCTCCCTCTCAAAAAGAGAGGCATTTCATTACATATTCATATTATAGACCTTATTGAATTATTTACGTTCTCTTATTAATTTTTTTTGATGTTGTAGTCTTCTATATTCATCCTCTGCCATATCAGCATCACATCTTAAGAAACAGGCTGTTTGTCTATAACCAACATAGCATTTGCCAGTTTTCTCTTCTAGTTCATCTGCCTTTGCTTCTAATTGTTCTCCTTTTTCAAATAAATATAATGCTCTTAATGATTTAAATCCTCGCATGTTTCTATTTAATCTCATGGCGTCTTCTAAATATTGTTTAATATATTTTGGTCTATCAGTTTCTTCTATTTGATAATCTTTAGCTTTTAATTCGGGAACTTTTACACCTAATAATATTTCAAACCATGCGGCAACAATATGTCTATGGCAAAATTCTGTATTTGGTTCATAGCAAAGTAAAATAGAATTATCAAGATCTCTAAATACGTCTTCAGGATCTAATTTTGATAAAACTTGATGCCAATATTCTTGTACATAATATCTATTATTTTCTTCTTCAGAAATCTTACCAATATTATTATGCCATACTTTCCAAAAAGATAATTTCGGGGCTAATTTGGGATAGCACTCTCCTTGATAATTAGCATCTTTACCACGATTACCAGAGATAGAATAGGTTCTATATTTATCTGACTGCCAATTATTATAACTACTTGTACTAATCATATTTTTCCTCCTAATAAATATCTCCCTTTTTATCTCTTTAATTGTTAAATATTATATCATATTCTAATCGACATTAACACCTTTTTTAAATATTTTTATATCTATATAATAATAGATACCAATTAAAATGATATATAAGCATATTCCTAAAATTAAAGTTGTTTTTACAATATCAACTGTAAGTGTATTACTTATATTTGAATTAAATAAAGCCATAATACTTGGATTAAATAAAC
>CANRPK010000022.1 GCA_947632455.1 uncultured Bacilli bacterium | reverse complement strand
TATTTACCATATGTTTCACCAGTATGGACACCTTTAAAATTTGATATTGAGGGATTAAAAGAAGTATATTCTAAATTTTTTAATCCTTTACGTAATACATATAATTTCTTCTGTTTATATGCTAATGTTGATGGTATAGATACTGATTTATGTAATATTCCTTATGAAGAACGTGAAGAAATAGATAAATGGTTATTATCTAAATATAATCATTTAGTTCAAGATGTTAATGATGGATTTAATGAATATGATTTAAATAAAGTCGTTAGACTTTTAACTAGCTTTGTTTCTGATGATTTATCTAATTGGTATATTAGAAGAAATCGTAATCGTTTCTGGGGTAGTACTTTAGATAATTCTAAAAAAAGTGTTTATATCACTACATATGAAGTATTACTAGGACTATCTAAATTAATTGCTCCAATTACTCCATTTATAAGTGAAGAAATATATCGTAATTTAACTGGTAAAGAATCTGTTCATTTTGAAATTTATCCTACTTGTGATTCCAAATTATTAAATCCGGAATTAGAAACCAAAATGGCTTTAGTAAGAAGTTTAATATCTACCGGTCGTATGATAAGAGAAGAAGCTAAAATAAAAGTAAGACAACCTTTAAGTGAAGCCTTAATAGATGGTAAAAATGAAACTATCTTAAAAGAATTAGTACCTCTAATTAAAGAAGAATTAAATGTTAAAGAAGTCGTATTTGCTAGTGATTTAGCTTCATATATGAATTTTACAGTTAAACCAAACTTTAAAGTTGTAGGTAAAACTTTAGGTGCTAAAGTAAAATTATTTACTGAAGCTTTAACTAAACTAACTTCTGAAGAAATAACTAAATTAAATAATAATGAAGATATTAAAGTAATGCTTGATAATGAAGAAATTACAGTTAATAAAGATATGGTAGATATGCGTATCGAAGCTAAAGATGGTTTTAATGCTGGCATGGATAATAATAACTTTATTATCTTAAATGTTGAAATAACTAAAGATTTATTAAATGAAGGTTATGCTCGTGAATTTATCTCTAAAGTTCAAAATATCCGTAAAACTAATGATTATAACGTCGCTGATCGTATCACTATTAAATATAATTGTGATCCAAAAATAAAAGAAGCTATAACTAGTTTTGATACTTATATTAAAGATGAAACTCTTGCTTTAGAATTAATTTACGATCCAAATATTAAAAATCCTTTTGATCTTAATGGTCATGAAATTAATATTGAAACTAATAAAGTAAATCAAAAATAAATTAGGTATCTAAAATGATACCTTTTTTTATTTTAGAATAATTTAATATAGGAAGTGGTAAGATGTCTGTAATATCATATATTTTAGGTGGAATAGACAAACATTTAATTTTATTTATAACTATAATTATTAGTGATTTTCTTACTAATTTTTGCCTAGCTTTCTATAATAAAACAATCAAAAAATTTATTAATCGCAAAACAGTTATAAAATATCTAGGTTATATTCTAATCTTGATTTTTGCCTCAGTTATAGATATTATAATGCAAAATACAAATATGATTAGAAATACTCTCATTTATTTTTTTATTGCTAATGAAGGTATGAACATTATGGAAAATTGGTCTAAAATGGGCTTACCACTTCCTCATAAAATATTTACTATTTTAAATGAACTAAAGGAGGAGGAAGATGGCAAAGAAACTCCTAGTCCAAAATAAAATTCTTAAAGGTGGTATCCATTACTTAACAAGTGATTATAAAACCCGTAATGAAAGTAGAAGTACTCATAATGGTATGGATTTTATAGGTCCTAATAAAATTGATGATATTGTTGCTATAGAAGATGGAATAGTTAACTATGTGGGATATGATAAAAAAGGGGGATATTGGGTTAGTATTAAAACTAATGGAATAGAACATCGCTACTTTCATCTAAAAAAAGGTTCTATTAAAGTTAAAAAAAATAATCAAGTAAAAAAAGGAACAGTCATTGCTACGATGGGTAAAACAGGTAATGCTACCAGTTATAATGTCCATTTTGCAATCTATAAAAATGGTTATCAGGATCCTAAGCCCTATTTAATGAATAAAGATCCTTTTAATCTGCGAAATAATGACGCCTTTACCACATTTGTTAAAGGTATCCAAGCATCACTCGGGGCTAATGTTGATGGTATAGCGGGTCCCGAAACTTTAAATAAAACGATAACTATATCTCGTACTTTAAATAATAAACATCCGGTTGTAAAAGTAATTCAAGAATATTTGCAAACCTTAGGTTATGACTTAGGAAAATATGGAATAGATGATGTATATGGTCCTCAAATGGAGCAAATAATTAAAGACTATCAAGAAAAAATAGTTGGTCTTAAAGGAAATTTAATCGATGGAATAATAACAGCCAAAAAATATACTTGGGAAAAATTATTAAAACTTTCTTAAAGAAGTAAGCAATTACTTCTTTTTAAAATAAAAAATATATGTTATAATCAAAATAAGTAAGCGTTAGGAAAACTAACGTCTACTATTGTTGTTTGTAGACGCTTATGCCAACATTATTACTGTTTGATACAATAATAATGATAGAGCAAGGCGCCTTTTTTAGTTTGAGAAAACTAATTATCTTTATTAAAATTTCTTTTAATGAGACTAAAAACTTCATACATTTCCTTTCTCCAAAACCCCCATAGGAGTTTTAAAAAGGGGAGGCAAATTATGTCATAATTAGTAGACGCCAGTCCTAACGCTTAAAGCTATCATAAACCTAAAGTCCCAATTAAAGCAAGAAAAATCGTTCGACAAAATATGCCTATTTTTAAAATAAAAAATATCTTAATTTCTAAGATACTTTTATTTATGTAATATACTTTTAGGATAGGGCTTTCTCTCATCAGTTAAACCAATTAAGTAATCCACAGAAGTTCCATAAAATTTAGCTAATTTTTCTAAATGATATATTGGAATAACTCTAATGCCGGTTTCATATCGCGAATATTGAACTTGAGTAATTTTTAATATTTTGGCAATATCTTCTTGTTTTAAATCTTTATCGTTCCTTATTTCTTTTAATCTTTCAATTTTCATACATACCTCAATATAATTTTTACACAATACCATTTTTTTTGCTTGAAAAATAAAAAATATATGTTATAATCAAAACAAGTAAGCGTTAGGAAAACTAACGTCTACTATTTTTTGGTATAGACGCTTATGCCAACATTATTACTGTTTGATACAATAATAATGATTGAGCAAGGCGCCTTTTTTAGTTTAGAAAAACTAATTATCTTTATTAAAATTTCTTTTAATGAGACTAAAAACTTCATACATTTCCTTTCTCCAAAACCCCCATAGGAGTTTTAAAAAGGGGAGGCAAATTATGTCATAATTAGTAGACGCCAGTCCTAACGCTTAAAGCTATCATAAACCTAAAGTCCCAATTAAAGCAAGAAAAATCGTTCGACAAAATATGCCTATTTTTAAAATAAAAAATATCTTAATTTCTAAGATACTTTTATTTATGTAATATACTTTTAGGATAGGGCTTTCTCTCATCAGTTAAACCTAATATATAATCTACTGATGTATTGTAATATGTTGCTAATTTAATTAAGACATCGCTAGGTATTTGTCTTTTTCCAATTTCATAATAACTATATGCACTTTGCGTAATATTTAGATAATTAGCTATATCTTCTTGCCTTAGATCTTTATCTTCTCTTAAACCTTTTAAACGTTCCAATTTAATTTCTTCTATCATTATCGATACCTCCCATATATTTTAGCTTAAAACAAATTGTTGTATTGACATATATAACAATTTGTTATAAAATAATATTGATATAACAAAATGTCATACATATTAATTAACAATATGCTTGATAAAAGAAAGGGAAAAGAAATGAAAATAGAAAGGTTAGAATTAAGTAGTAAAAAAGTAAAGATAGCATTTATAGCAGGAATAGTATTAACAGCAGTCTTATTTATAATGGTAAATTATTTAGTTACAAAAGCAAAATATCGAAATACTGAAAGCCTAGATTTAGTAAAAGGAACAATTAGTTATAATAAAGCAGATTTAAATATAATCGCGATGTATCAAGAAAAAGATGATTACATAAGCGAAGATGATAAATATACTAATATAAATAAAATACCAACGAGTGGATATAAGCTTAGTAATAAAAGTTATTGTGAAGTAAATGGCGAACCAATAGAAGAAGTAGAAACAGAATATAAAAATAATGCAATATATGTAGGAAACATAACAGAAAAAGGAACAAAGTGTTATATATACTTTGATAGTTTAGCAAGAGAAATGTTATCAAAGCTAGAAGCATCAAAAGAAAGTAAATATATTATAGATGCAATGCCAAATCCAATCACAGGACCATATGATGAACAAAAAGAAAATCCCGAAGGAAAAGAGAAATTATATACAAGTCCAGATAACTATGGAACAAGTTATGTGTTTAGAGGAAATAATGATGATGTAAATAATTGGGTAAGCTTTGCCGACCATACATGGCGAATAATCCGAATAAATGGCGATGGAACATTAAGAATGATCTATCAATGTGCAACACCAAATTGTGAGACAACAGAAGGAGAAGAAACTAATGCGTTAACTTCAGCATATAAATCAGAACCATATAATGATAATACCTATGTTGGCTATTATTATGGCGAAGCAGGGCAAGAAACATATGAAACAACCCATACAAATACTACACCAAGTACAATAGCCGAAACAGTAAACAACTGGTATAACGAAACAGGAAATATGGCTTCATATACCAAATTTTTAAGTGGAAGTACAGGATTTTGTAATGATCGAGTAGTTGTAAAAAATGTATTTGATGGATATGAAAGTGATGGTAGTGGTCAAACTGCGACAAGTTATGCGCCAGCATCAAGGTTAATGAATAAAGGCGGCTGGAGAGCAAAACAATATCCAACCTTAAAGTGCGGAGTAGCAATGCCTGAGGAAAATCCTTCAAATGATATCGGATTTAGTAGTTTTGATGAAATAGATGCTACAGCATTAAAAAGAGATTTATTTACAACCCAAGGATCAGGTAATGGTAATGAAGTACTTACAAATCCAGTAGGATTAATAACAAGTGATGAAGTAGTAATGACTGGAGGCTTTGGAGGTGTTTCCTCTACTGATTACTGGTTATATACAAGCCAAAACTATTGGACAATGTCTCCATATGTTTATGATATCACAAATAAGCGAGTTTCTGTATTCCGTGTACGCGAAGATGGCTATCTCGGCACTTCGGCTGTACGTACTTCTGGAATTGGCGTTCGTCCAGTAATTAATCTAAAATCTGACATAACTTTTAGTGGAGGAAATGGGACTTCATCTAAACCCTTTATAGTTAATACTGGTAATTAATACTTGTTCATACAGCTTTCTTATTCCAAGTGTGAGCAAATTAAAAGACTATTATATGAAAAATTAATAGTCTTTTTACATTATTTTATTATGCTTCTAGGATAGGGTTTTCTCTCATCGGTTAAACCTAATATATAATCTACTGATGTATTATAATACTTTGCTAGTTTAATTAAACTATTTTTATCAATACTTATTTCACCAGTTTCATATCTAGAATATGTTTGTTGTGTAACATTTAATATTTTAGCAATATCAGCCTGTTTTAAATCTTTATCTTCTCTAATATCCCTTAATCTTTCCATTTTGATTTCACCATTTAAATTTTACTATATTCGTATTTAGTGTATTGACTTTTATTCGCAATTCGTGTATTATGTAATTACAATACACGTAATAAGTGTATAGTGCAAAGGAAGGTAAAATATGAAAATAGAAAGGTTAGATATTGATAGTAAAAGAAATAAGATAATATTTGTAGTAGGATTTATATTAGCAATAATATTAGTAATAGTAATAAACTATATAACCAGTTTAGCAAGATATAGGAATACAGAAAGTATAGAACTAGCAAGTGGCAATATAAACTACAATAAGGCAGATTTAAATATAATAGCGATGTATCAAGAAAGTAGTTATGGCCTAAATGGCTATAAACAAATAGATGATGTACCAACTGAAAAATATACCTTAAGTAATAGAAGCTATTGTGAAGTAGGCAGTCAAAAAGTAGAAGAAGCCCAAATAACATATGAAGAAGGATATATAAGTGTAAGTAAAATAAATAAAAGAGGAACAAAATGCTATATATATTTTGACTTGGATTATAAAGCCGAAGATATGTTAGCAAAATTAGAAGCAACAAAACAAAGTACATATGAAAAAACAGCAATGCCAAGCCCAGTCACAGGTCCATATGATGAACAAAAAGAAAATCCTGAAGGGAAAGAAAAACTATATACAACCGAAGATAATTATGGAACAAGTTATGTCTTTAGAGGAAACAACAGCGATGTAAATAACTGGGTAACATTTGCAAATCATACATGGAGGATAATCCGAATAAATGGGGATGGCACATTAAGATTAATTTATCAATGTGCAGAACCAAATTGTCAAACCACTGAAGGAGAAGAAACTCAAATAGGAACCAGTGCATATAAATCTAGACCAGTTGATGATAACACTTATGTCGGCTATTATTATGGAACATCCAAAGCAGATAAAGGTGAAGAAGATCCAACATATGAAGAAACACATTCAAACTCTAATCCGAGTACAATAGCTCAAGCTGTTAATGAATGGTATACTGGAACAGGAGCAATGACTGATTATACAAAATATTTAAGTGGAAGTACAGGATGGTGTAATGATAGAACAGTAGTAAAAGGCACTTGGGGAAGTTATATTGGTGATGGAACTGGCCAATTAACAAGCGGATATGCCTCAGCATCAAGATTGCTTCAAAAAGGAGGAACCTGGAGGGCAAAACAGTATCCAACATTAAAGTGTGGAGTAATAATGCCTGAAACTGCCCCAACTGAAGAAGAAGGAGCAACTTACTTTAGCAATTTTGAAGTTAATGATACGAGTTTTAAACGAGATTTATTTACAACAACAGGTTCAAATAGAGGAAATGGTGTCCTTTCAGTTCCAGCAGCATTAATTACTAGTGATGAAGTAGTAATGACAGGAGGCTTTGGCGGAATGGTATCGACAAATTATTGGTTATATACTAACCAATCTTATTGGACAATGTCTCCATTAACTTATGCAGATAGTAAAAAATTTGTTGAGATAATCGATGTACGTAGTGAGGGTTATCTTATTGCTAATAGTGGTGGAAATGCTTTGGGAGTACGTCCAGTAATTAATCTTAATGCCGATATCGAATTTAGTGGAGGTACTGGTAAATCTGATAATCCATTTATCGTAAAAACAACCATATAAAAATATGCCTATACTGCTTTCTTATTCCAAGTATAGGCATAAATATTTATCTAGTAGAGAGAATTCTCTACTTTTAATTTGCATTATTATTAAGTTTAGTTATTCTTTCATTTATTTTATTAATATCTAAAACATTTTTTACAGGTTCATCATTAATACTATATTTTTGTTTTAAATCATTAATTAATTTTATAGAATGATTAATATTATCATGGTTAATTTTATTTTTATTATAGTAATTAACCAATTTTTTATAATCTTTAAAGAAATTATCAGAGTATTTAATCATAATAATATTAAACCCTGAATTAATAGCGGTTTTTATCATTCTAGCTTTATCAAAAAATTTTAACATTCCCATTGTTAAATCATCAGTCATAATTAATTTATCATATTTTAAATCATTTCTAAGTAAATTAACAATTTTATCAGAAATAGATGCCGGTTTAAATAAAGAAAAATTTTTAATTAAAAAGTGTCCAACCATAACTACATCAATTCCTTTATTTATTGCATTTTTAAAAGGAATTAAATCTTCTTTAAATAAAGTATCAGTATCCAAAATAATAGGTAAAAAGTAGTGAGTATTAACATTGGTTGCTCCATGTCCTGGAAAATGCTTTACAACCGGTATAACTTGCTTTTTCTTTAAAGTTTCAATATAAGCATCAGTATTTTTAATAATTGTCTCGGGATTATCTCCAAAAGCTCTATCTCCAATCGCATGATTATCACTAAATCTTTTAATGTCTAAAACTGGAGCAAAATTTACATGAATACCCATTCCATTTAAAATAGTTCCCACAATATCTGCACTTTCTTTAAAATTAGTAGGATCATTTCGCATAGAATAAGGACTTTTAATATTAAGAAAATCTTTAGGTAACCTGTTAACTCTATAACCTTCCTGATCAATTCCAATTAAGACATTATAATTTTCTTCTCGGCTAAGTCTCTTAATATAATTAATAATATTAAGCATTTCTTCATAGTTCTTATATAACCTACCATATAAAGTAATTCCACCAACATGACATTCTTTAATAAGCTTACTTATTACTTGTTTATCTGTAGTATTAAGCCCTACAAATAAAATATTTCCAAGCATAATATCACCTTTAGATAATTATATCACAAAAAATAAAATATATTGTATTTTTTTAGCTTATAACGTATAATTTAATTAGGAAGGAGATTTATTAAGATGTGGGTATTATGGTTAGCTATAATAATACTTTTATCTTTTTTAGAAGTAACGACAGTAAATCTTGTTAGCGTATGGTTTATCGCTAGTGGCCTTATCAGTTTATTTTTATCATTTTTTATTAACTCATTTTATCTTGAATTTGCCGTATTTGTTATTGTCGGCCTAATATTAATGCTTATTACTAGACCAATTTTATTAAAAAAATTTAATAAAACTAAAGAAAAGACAAATGTCGATCGCATAATTGGTATGGAAGGTTTAGTAACGGAAGAAATTAATCGTTCTAAAATTGGAGAAGTAAAAGTCGATGGCAAACGTTGGAGTGCTATAAGTAAAGAAAAAATACCAGTAGGCTCTCCAGTAATTATTGAAAAAATAGAAGGAGTGAAACTCCTTGTTAGGAAGGGTGAAGAATAATGGAAATATTTATTACTATTTTAATTTTAGTGGCAATTATTGTTATACCTAATATCAAAATCGTGCCACAAGCTAAAAGTTATGTTATTGAAAGATTAGGAAGTTACTATACTTCATGGGGTAATGGCTTACATTTTAAAATACCATTTGTTGATCGTATTGCAAAAATAGTTAGCTTAAAAGAAACAGTTAAAGACTTTGCGCCTCAACCAGTAATAACAAAAGATAATGTTACAATGCAAATAGATACAGTTGTCTATTATCAAATAACTGATCCGAAACTTTATACTTATGGAGTAGATGCTCCCGTAAGTGCGATTGAAAATTTAACTGCAACAACTCTAAGAAATATAATTGGAGAACTTGAATTAGATCAAACTTTAACTAGTCGTGATATCATTAATGGTAAAATGCGTTCTATCTTAGATGAAGCTACTGATCCTTGGGGTATCAAAGTTAATCGGGTTGAGGTAAAAAATATAATTCCTCCAAGAGATATCCAAGAAGCTATGGAAAAGCAAATGCGAGCTGAAAGAGAAAGAAGAGAAAAAATTCTTCAAGCCGAAGGTGAGAAAAAATCTAGTATACTTATTGCTGAAGGAGAAAAAGAAAGTGCAATTCTAAGAGCCGAAGCCGAAAAAGAAAGTCAAATCAGAGTGGCCGAAGGAGAAGCCGAAGCTATGCTTAAAATAAAAGAAGCTGAAGCTAAAGGTATTGAACTTTTAAGAGAAGCCAAAGCTGATAAATCAGTATTAACTCTAAAAAGCTATGAAGCTTTAGCTAAAATGGCTGATGGCCAAGCAACTAAATTAATTGTCCCAGCTAATATCCAAGATGTTGCAACTTTTGGTACAACTCTAGCGGAGGTTATGAAAGATAAGAAGTAAATCTTATCTTTTTAAATCATATGGAAAAACATAATATTCCTCCGTATTATAATAAAGATAGCAAAATTTTAATTTTAGGCTCATTCCCTAGCATAACTTCTCGTAAAATAGGTTTTTATTATTCTCATCCTCAAAATCGTTTTTGGCAAGTCTTAAGTAATATTTTTAATGAACCACTTCCTACTTCCATTCCTGCTAAAAAAGCTTTATTAAAAAAACATCAAATTGCTTTATATGATGTATGTGAAAGTTGTAATATTAAAGCCTCTAGTGATTTAAGTATTAAAGATGTAATACCCAGTAATATTTCTCTCATTATCAAAAATAGTCAAATTACTCGTATATATTTAGATGGCACTACTGCTTATAACCTTTATAATAAATATTTAAAACCCGAACTTAAAATCGAAGGCATCTTACTTCCTAGTACTAGTAGTGCTAATGCTAGATTTACACTTTCTAGACTAATTGATGCCTACAAAGTGTTAACTAATAATGAAAAAATGTAAAAGACAAATAAAAAAACCTTTGAACCACCAAATAGTTATGATATACTATAAAAGGTGATAAGATTGACAAATAAACAAGGATATACAAAAATAGAATTATTAATAATAATCGTATTATTAGGCATAGTTGCCTTTATAACTATAAATCGCACTTCATATGCTTTTTCTGTAGATAATACTACCGCTATTAAAGAATTAACAGATTTAATTGAACTTCAAGCTACAGAATATGGCCTAGAACATCAAGAATTATTTGATGATACTACAGTTACTTATATTACGGTAAATGATTTAATTGAAGAGGGTTACTTACCTTCAGATGAAAATAATCAAGTATTAAATCCTACCAATAATAAAGAAAGTTTAAACGAAAATAAAATAAAACTAGAATATAATACGAAAAAAGAAAAAGTAGTCGCAACATTCATTAAATAGGTCAAGCTCTAAAAGCTTGATTTTTATTATAAGAAAGAGTATAATAAGCTTGATTAAGGAGGATTAGCATGAATATAGAAGAATTAGAAAATAAAATAAAAAATTTAACTTATATAGTAATAGTTGGCTTTATCGTTTTATTTATTTTAATGGTCGGACTTTATTTTAAAGATCCAACTAATAATAGTACTACAACTCCTAAAAATGAAGAAGTAGATAGTAGTTATGATACTAGTAGATTAACTTTATTAGATAAAGAAAAAACTAAAGCTTTAGTTAATAGTAAAGGTACTAAATTCTTATTTGTTGGTCGTAAAGGATGTGGTATTTGTCAAAGTATTTTACCAAACTTAAATAGTGTCATTGATAAATTAGACATCGAAGTAAACTACTTAAGCCTAGATGTTTCTAACTGGCGTACGGAATATGCTGACATTTTTGATCATTTAGCTATCGAAACAACCATCACAGATTCCACTGGAACAGTAAATGAAGGGACTTATGGAGAACTTCTTAACCAAAAAGGCTTTACTCCACTTGTTATAGTTCTAAAAGATGGCGAAATGGTTGATGGCTTTGTTGGATCGCGTGATGCTGATACTATTGAAGAATTTTTTAGTAAATACCTATAATATTAATTTTGGCCAGTAATTAGGGAATATTCCCCATAATTCGACAAATTTTTCAAAATTAATATGCTAATATAAAAAACATTCTTGTAAGAAAGGAATGTTTTTTTATGATAACTGAAGAATTAACAATAATTAATAAAGAATTAGAAAGGGTAAAAAAACTTGATTATGTTCTAGATACTAATCCCAATATAGGCAGTAAAGAAAAAACTTTATATGATTTATTAGATAAAAAAGCATTAAAGCGCATCTCTAATATTTCGATAAAAATTTCCAAAAAGCAAACTGATAAATATATCTCTCTTTTTACCGCTCCTCCTGAAGGCAAAAATCAAATAAAAAGGCTAAAAGATAAATATGGTTATATCGATTATTCTAAGAAAAATAAAACCAAAATATTTAATGCCTCCATACAAGCTAATTATTCTAAATTTATAAATGGTAAATTATTTAAATTAAAAGTTAACTATGATAATTTAAAATTAAATTTAGAAGTCTATAATAAAGATTTTACTTTAATAGATAGTAAAACTTATTGGTCTTTTAAACATTTAATGCAAGCCTATAATACTAGAAATAAATATTTGTATTTAATAAAAGCTTGGGAAAAGAATGAAAATAATCATAAAATGTATAAATATTATGATTATAATTTATATGAATTAATCAATTTCAAAGATTTTTTAGAATTAGTTAATAATGGCACTATCCGTGTAACTTTCCATATAAATATCATCAAAAGAGGCCCAGAAAAAGGCCAAATAGATGATAAAGGAACTAATTTTGAAATTCAAGAATTAGATTTGCTTAAATTATATCGAAAGGTTCTATAAAAATGAATAATGCTATAACTGAATTAAAACAAAAATTTTCTGAAATAAAGGCGATGGGTTATATTAAAGCTAGTAGAAATGGATACACTGGAATAGGTAAAACCTTTGAAGATTTACTTGGCAAAAAAGAAGATACCAATCCCAATCCTGATTATAAAGGAATAGAAATTAAAACTAAAAGGGGTTATTCCAAAGGCTATGTTGCTTTATTTAATAATAGCTTTTTAGATCAAACGATATTTCCTGCCCAAAGAATAAAAGACCAGTATGGATATCCTCACTCGCAATTAAAACAATATAAAATCTTAGAATGTAGCATTTATGCTCATAAACTTACTTTAGTATCTAATAGATGGTTTTTTAAATTAATTATTGATGAAGTTCAAGAACGAATTTATATTGCAATTTATGATCTAAATTATAATTTAATAGAAAAGGAGTGTTACTGGGAATTTGCAACATTAAAAACTAGATTAATTAATAAACTTTCTTATTTAGCTTTAGTTCGAGCTTGGCCTACGACTAGAGAAGGGATAACTTATTATAAATATTATCGAATGGATATTTATAAATTAAAGTCATTTGATAATTTTATAGATCAAATAAAAAAAGGTAATATTCGTGTAACTATTAAATTAAATATCATAAAATCTGGTGCTGAAGTAGGGAAGATAAAAGATCATGGAATTAGCTTTGATCTATCTTTGGAAAACATTGATGATTTATTTATTAATATATAATTTTAAAAAATTTTATTTAAGGAATAAAGAAGCAACAATTTGGCTTTTTAATTATATTAAAATGTTAAGGGTTAGGGAGCAAGGGGATTTGCAGGCATGAAAAAAGACATTTACATGTCTTTCAAATCAAATCTGGTCGAGAAGACAGGATTTGAACCTGCAACCCCTTGCTCCCAAAGCAAGTGCACTACCAAATTGTGCTACTTCTCGATAATAAAATAAGTGGTGCGCCCTAAGGGAGTCGAACCCCTAACCTTTAGATCCGTAGTCTAACGCTCTATCCAGTTGAGCTAAGGGCGCAATCCCCAATACACTTTTTTAAAAATGCACTATAATTATATTATAATTATATGTAAAAATCAAGAGTTTTTACCACTTAAAAGTAATTTTTTATTAATCTTTATCTTTGCCTAAAATTTTATCAATCGAATAATGATATTTTTTAGCGAGTTCAACTAAGACAATCGTTAATATCAAAGTCTTACTATTTTCGTATCTATTCCATGTTGGCTGATTTATATTAAGTTCTTCGGCCATTCTAACTTGAGTAAAATCTTTTTTAAGTCTAATCTTCTTTAGATTTTCGCCAGTTACTTTAATTTTGATATTTGGCTTAGCGTTCGCATATTTTTTCTTGTCATTAAAACCAACTACATAATCAATCGAAACATCAAAATAATTACAGAACTGATTTAATCTTCTAAGAGGTATAGTATCGGAACCACATTCCCACATACTATATGAACCTTTGGAAACGCCAAGAATTTTTGCCACATCTTTTTGTTTAAGGCCAGCCTCTTCTCTAATTTCTTTCATCCTTGGAAATTGCATAACCTTCACCATTATTAATTTTCTCAAAAAATATGCCAATATTCGGATTTTGGAGTTTATATGCATAATATTTTACAATTTGAAAATTATGTGATAAAATTACCTTAGGTGGTGGTATAGTTATGATATCTCAAAAAGAGACCCAAGAATTATTTAACATATTAAAAGATGAAATAGAATTTGATAGGGATATTGTTGCTATATCACGTATTCTTATTTCACAGTTTAGTTATAACCAAGCTTTAGCTGAAAAAAATTGGCAATACATTTTAAATAATTATAATATCAAAGAATTACAACAAGATTTAGACTTTGAACCAATCTTAAAAAAAATCCCTTTGCTAATCATTAAACAAGAGGGGATAAGTGCTTATTTAAAATTGCGTGATAATCTAAAAAAGGATAATCAATTTTTAACTGATAATGAAATATTTTGCACTTCCACCCCAAACGATGGCATATATGTAATAATAGATGGCCTAATCACTAAAGAAAATTACACTGAAGAAAAGACTATCATAAATGAAGTTATAAAAAATAGTTTTAAATTACCAAAAGAGTTATTTGAAATTACCGAATTTTTACGCAATATCATTAAATCCCATATTACCAAAAATAAAATGAATTTAGATTTAATAAATGAACTAATCATCCAAGCTCCAACCAAAAAAGATCAAGCTTTGCTAAAAACATTGCTTATTGCGTGCTAAACCAATATTTGTTATAATAAAAAAAGAGGAGATTATTATGGAATATTCTTTAGCAATAGATAGAGGCCCTTATTACGCTAATAAGGAACGCTTTATCCCAATAAATTTACAAAGTATAGATCGTGAAAGAAATAAAATAGCTTTAAAAAAACCAGATAACTTAGCCGCACTAACAACTTTTACTATGACTTTTACTAATCCTAAAGAATTAAAAGCATTCTTATTAGCTAAAAATCTTTTAAAAGAAAAATATCAATCACTTGATCTTGTTATCATTTTTGATGAAAAGGATACGTATAAAACTTTCAAAAAAGGTATCAAAGTACCATATAAATGTTATGAAAAATATTTTGATGTTTCTAAATTAGCCAAAATTATTTATCAAAGATCCAAGAGAAATAAACAATTTTTAGGAATTTATTTAGAACAATTTACAGGTATACTTCGTAAAAGGGAATATTATGTTTTAAAAAATACTAATTCTAAAAGTCCAGACTTATTAAAAAATATAACTGATTTTCTAACAAGCCTAACCATTCATTATGATACCCCAGAAACACCATATTTTTATGGTCTATATCAAGCAGCTATGCTAATGGCAAGATTTGATGAAGTTGAAAAAGAATTATATCAAACAAATTTAGCTCCATCAACTCCAACTATTCCTAAACCTGAAGAAGAACCACAATATAACATTGAAGACGACCAAATGCGATTATTTTAAATGTCAAATTATGTCAAACATTGTTCAACTAACTTCATAATTATTAAATTATTTAGTATTATATTATTGTAAAGGGAGTGTGTAAAATGCTATATCCATCAATAGATAAATTACTAAACATCGTTGATTCTAAATATATTTTAGTTCACGTAGCTTCAAAAAGAAGTAAACAAATGCTTGAAAATCGCCACTTTCAATTAAAAGAAAAAGAATATGTTAATAAAAAAGAACTTGGCAGAGCCTTAGAAGAAGTTGAAAAAGGTTTAGTTAAATTTAATAATTTGTAAAAAAAGACTTGATTTTGACTATCTCGTATGATAAGATAGTTATGTTCTTTGGGGAACTAGCTCAGCTGGCTAGAGCATCTGCCCTGCACGCAGAGGGTCGCGGGTTCGAATCCCACGTTCTCCACCAAT
>CANRPK010000021.1 GCA_947632455.1 uncultured Bacilli bacterium | reverse complement strand
TTACAACAGTTACTTTTTCTTCTGTTGTTGATTCTTCCTTGCTTGAACAACGGCTCTCAATTTTTTTGAGTATTCTAACTCCGCTTTTAAATATAGATTTTCTTCTTCTAATCTTTTTATTTTCTCTTTATCTGTTTCATTTCCTTTTTTCTTTGGTATTTTCATAGTTGGACTTCGCCCTCGCTTTCGTTCAACTATATTATAACCCATCTCTTTATATTTTTTAATCCAATTTAGTAACATACCCCAACTTAGTAAGCCTTCATCTATTGCAACTGAAACAATACTTTCATTATTTAATAATACTCGATTTATTATTGTTTCTTTTTGATATGAAGTATAGTATTTATTTTTAGTTGTTCTAAGAATATCAAAGCCATGTTTATCAATTAATCTTACTAAGTATTGTATAACTGATGGATTTACCTTATATTTTGCACTTAAACTTGACCATGTTTTTCCTGCTTGTTTTTCTTCATATATCTTTATCTTATCTTCATAAGTTAATTTACTCATATAAAAACCTCGTTTCTATGTCCAAGAAACGGGGTTCATATCAATTTGTTCATCATTTTTTATTTATTTAAATATTTAGGGTCATTAGTTTTTCCTAATAAATAATCCGCGGATATATTATATTTCTTACATATTGTATACAAAAATGGGGTAGCTATAATGTTAGTTTTACGTTCATATTCCGCGATTGTAGATTGGCTAACATTTAGTATTTCAGCTAGTTTTTCTTGGGTTAATTTATTTTCTTTTCGAAATTCTTTTAATCTTTGACTAATTTTTAATTTATCAATTTCTTTATTGATATAAGGGTAGTTTTTAGTATTAGTAAAAGTAAATAAATAGTCAAGTGATACATTAAAATAGTTGGCTATAATGTTTAGATATTTAGTTGGCATTGTTTCATGTTCAGTTTCATAGCGGCCATATAAACTTCTCGTTATATTTAGCATGTTTGCCATATTTTTTTGAATTTGATTATTTTCTTCTCTTAGTTCTTTTAATCTATTTTTGTACATATTTTATTTTCTCCCTATATTAATTCTCTCATTTTTCATTTTTAAAAACATAAAAGGGACGAAATAATGATATTTTTCTTGACTTTAATAATAGCAAAGTATATAATTTAAATATAAGTTAGGAATTTCTAATAATATTGAGAGAGGGAAAAAGGATGAAAATAGAAAGGTTAGATATTGATAGTAAAAGAAATAAGACAATATTTGTGGTAGGATTTATATTGGCAATAATATTAGTAATAGTAATAAACTATATAACAAGTTTGGCAAGATATAGGAATACAGAAAGTATAGAACTAGCAAGTGGGAATATAAGTTATAATAAAGCAGATTTAAATATAATAGCCATGTATCAGGAAAGCAGTTATGGTACAAATGGCTATAAACAAATAGATGATGTACCAACTGAAAAATATACATTGAGTAATAAAAGCTATTGTGAAGTAAATAAAGAACCTATAGAAGATGCTCAAATTGAATATAGAGAAGGAGCAATATATGTAGGAAATATTAAAAAAAGAGGAACAAAGTGTTATGTATATTTTGATATGGATTATAAGGCAGATGATATGTTAGCAAAACTAGAAGCAATAAAACAAAGTACATATGAAAAAACAGCTATGCCTAACTCATTCTCAGGACCATATGATGAACAAAAAGAAAATCCAGAACATAAAGAGAAACTATATACAACAGAGGATAATTATGGAACAAGTTATGTGTTTAGAGGAAACAACAATGATGTAAATAACTGGGTAACATTTGCAAATCATACATGGAGGATAATCAGAATAAATGGAGATGGCACATTAAGATTAATATTCCAATGTGCAGAACCAAATTGTCAAACAACTGAAGGAGAAGAAACTCAAATAGGAAAAAGTGCATATAAATCAGAGCCATATGATGATAATACCTATGTCGGATATTATTATGGTGAAGCAGGACAAGACACATATGAAAAAACTCACTCAAATAAATATCCAAGTACAGTAGCCGAGGTAGTAAATAATTGGTATAACGGAACAGGAGCAATGACTGATTATACAAAATATTTAAGTGGAAGTACAGGATTTTGTAATGACAGAACAGTGGTAAAAAATGTTTGGAATGATTATGAAGGTGATGGTACTGGTCAAACAGCAACAAGTTATGCTCCGGCATCAAGATTAGCTGCTAATGGGGTGTGGAGAACAAAACAATATCCGACATTAAAGTGTGGAGTAGAAATGCCAGAAATAAATCCATCAAATGATAATGGATTTAGTAGTTTTGATGAAATAGATCCTATAGCTTTAAAAAGAGATTTATTTACAACTGAAGGATCAAATCAAGGCAATGGTGTGTTAATAGTACCTGCATCCTTAATCACAGGTGATGAAGTAATTATGGCCGGAGGATTTGGAGGAGCATACTCGACTGATTATTGGTTATATACAAATCAAATAATTTGGACAATGTCTCCAACGTGGTATTCAGTGAATGGTGCGTGGGCTGGTGTCGTTACAATAAGTACCGATGGTTATATAAGCCTACCTTCGAGATTTCAGCATAGTAATGTGCGTCCCGTAATTAATTTGAAGGCTGATATAGAATTTAGTGGAGGAAATGGTAAATCATCTAATCCATTTGTAGTAAAAACAAGCGTATAAAAACATGCCTATACTGCTTTCTTATTCCAAGTATGGGCATGTTTTTATTTATATAATAAAGTATTTATTTGTACTTTATTTTTTTATTTATCTAAATATTTAGGATTATCAATTCTTCCTAATAAATAATCTGTAGAAATATTATATTTTTTACTTAAAGCATATAAAGTGTTTAAAGATATAATATATTTTCCATGTTCATATTCAACAATTATAGTAGGGGCAATATTAAGATTTTTAGCAAGATTTACTTGAGTAAGTTTATGTTCTTTTCTAAGTTCTTTAAGTCTTAGACCGCTTTTTTGAAGATCTATATCTTTAATATTTTTATATTGAAAATTATTGGTAAATCCGAATATGTAGTCTAGAGAAACATTGTAGTATTCACATAAAATTAATAATCTTTTAATTGGAAAATTATCATTACTACTTTCCCACATAGAGTAGGTACTTCTTTTAACATTTAGAATATCTGCTATGTCTTGCTGAGTGTAATTTTTGCTTTCTCTTAATTCTTTAATTCTATTTGTATTATACATAGGTTTCACCTAGAGTAATTCTCTCATTATTATTGATGATTAGAAATATAATGCCGTTAATGTTGAGTTTTTTCTTGACTTTAATAATAACAGATATTATAATTTAAATATAAATTAGGAATTTCTAATAATATTGATAATGGAAAGGGAATAAGAGCAATGAAATTAGAAAAGTTGGAGGATAATACCTCCAAAGTAAAGGGAGTAATAATAGGGATATTACTAACTATAGGATTAGTAATATTAATAAACTATATAACAAGTTTAGCAAGATATAGAAATACAGAGAGTATAGAACTAGCAAGTGGAAATATAAGTTATAATAAAGCAGATTTAAATATAATAGCGATGTATCAAGAAAGTAGTTATGGTACAAATGGCTATAAACAAATAGATGATGTACCAACAGAGAAATATACATTAAGTAATAAAAGTTATTGTGAAGTAAATAAAGAACCTATAGAAGATGCTCAAATTGAATATAGAGAAGGAGCAATATATGTAGGAAATATCAAAAAAAGAGGAACAAAATGTTATGTATATTTTGATATGGATTATACATCAGATGATATGTTAGCAAAGTTAGAAGCAATAAAACAAAGTACATATGAAAAAACAGCTATGCCAAGTCCAATCACAGGACCATATGATGAGCAAAAAGAAAATCCAGAACATAAAGAGAAACTATATACAACAGAGGATAATTATGGAACAAGTTATGTATTTAGAGGAAATAACAGTGATGTACATAACTGGGTAACCTTTGCTAACCATACATGGAGAATAATCAGAATAAATGGAGATGGCACATTAAGAATGATATTTCAATGCGCAGAACCAAATTGTACAGATACAACTGGGGAAAAAACTCAAATAGGCAAAAATGCTTATAAAATAGGTCAATCATCGGATAATACATATGTAGGATATTATTACGGCGAAGCAGGACAAGACACATATGAAGCAACTCATACAAATGTAACTCCAAGTACGGTAGCTCAAGCTGTTGATGATTGGTATACTGGAATAGGAGCAATGACAAATTATACTAAATATTTAAGTGGAGATACTGGATTTTGCAATGATCGGGTAATCGTTAAAGAAATATGGTCAACTCGTAATGGAGATGGTTATGGAAAAATTGAAAGTAGCTACTCTTCAGCATCGAGGCTAATGCCAAAAGGTGGAGGATGGAGAAAAAATCAATATCCAACCTTAAAGTGTGGAGTAGTGATGCCCAAAACAGATCCAACTGAAGAAGAAGGGTTTAGTAGTTTTGATGAAATAGATCCTATAGCTTTAAAAAGAGATTTGTTTACACTTGAAAAATCTAGTCAAGGCAATGGGAAATTATCAGTGCCAGCCGCATTAATTACAAGTGATGAAGTAGCAATGTCTGGTGGTTTTGCAGGTACAGCAGGAACTAACTACTGGCTATATACTAACCAATATTATTGGACAATGTCGCCATCACATTATTATAGCAATGGTGGATATAGTCTTGTTCATCTTGTTCATGATGATGGAAAGATTGCTACTTCTGCAGGTGTAAATTGGACTGGTGGAGGTATTCGTCCTGTAATCAATTTAAATGCTGATATTGAATTTAGTGGAGGTACTGGTAAATCTGATAATCCATTTGTTGTTAATACAAGTATGTAGCTTGCCTATGCGTCTTCTTCTTATTCTAAGTATAGGCAAGATATATTTATCAAATAGGGTTTAGCCCTATTTTTATTATGTAAAATAGTTTCTTTTAGCTTTATAAGTGTACTTGTTTTTGATATAATTTATATAGTGGGGTGATATTATGTTTGTGCCATTAAAAATAACATCAGAATATACATTACTGAAAAGTATGATAAAGTTAGAAGAACTTGTTATTTTTTTAAAGAAGAATAATATCACTAGTTGTGCTTTAGTTGATGAAAATTTATATGGTTGTATGGATTTTTACAATAAAATGAAAAGTAATGATATAAAGCCAATTATAGGGCTTAATATTAAAATAGATAATAAAGATATATATTTATATGCTAAAAATCAGGTAGGATTTAAAAATTTACTAAAAATACATACTTTAAAAGAATTAAATAATATTAATTTAGAGACAATAAAAGAATATTTAAAAGAAATAAAAATAGTTATAGCTTATGGGGGTTATGATTTATTAGATAATTTAGAAGAAGCCTATTTAGGTTATAGTAATGATACAGAGAAAATAGAAGCCTTACTTAGATCAAAAAATGTAGTATATGTAAAAGATATAAGAGCATTAGAAAAAGAGGATACAGAGCTTTTAAATTATTTAGAAGCTATAAATAAGGGTTGTTTATTAAAAGAAGTTAATGAAGATTATAGTAATACATATTTTAATTTAAATATAAAAGACGAAGATAAAGAAAGTACTATAGAATTTAGTAAAGATATAGATATAGTTTTAGAAAATAAAAATAATTATATACCTAAGTATGTAGATAATTCTTATGAATTTTTAAAAAATTTAGCTTATAAAGGATTAAGTAAACGATTAAATGGAAATATTTTAAATAATTATCAAGAAAGATTAGATTATGAACTAGATGTTATTAAAAAAATGGGATTTGAAGATTATTTCTTAATAGTTTATGATTATGTATTATTTGCGAAAAAAAATGGAATATTAGTAGGTCCAGGAAGAGGAAGTGCGGCTGGTTCTTTAGTAAGTTATAGTATTGGAATAACAAATGTAGATCCAATTAAATATAATTTATTATTTGAAAGATTTTTAAATCCAGAAAGAATAACTATGCCAGATATAGATATAGATTTTGAATATACTAAAAGGGGTTTAGTAATTGATTATGTAAGAGAAAAATATGGAAAATTTAATGTTGCTCCCATTATGACATTTGGAACATTAGGATCTAAACAAGTATTAAGAGATGGAGCAAGAGTATTAGATATTTCTTTAGATTTAGTTGATGCTTTTGTAAAACTTATTGATGCTAAATTAAGTTTGAAAGATAATTTAGTTAAAGAACCTGTAAAAAGTTATTTAAATAATTATACTGAATTAAAAAAATTATATAAAGTATGTATGAGGTTAGAAGGAATTAAAAGACATATTTCAACGCATGCGGCTGGAGTAGTTATTTCTAGTGTAAGATTGGATGAAGTAATACCTATAATTGTTAATAATGAAGTAATTATGACTGGGGTAACTATGGAGTATTTAGAAAATCTAGGATTACTTAAAATGGATTTTTTAGCTTTAAGAAATTTAACTATTATAGCTAATGTATTAGATTTGATAAAAGAAAATACGGGGAAATATTTAGATTTAAATAAAATTAATTTAAATGATGCGGAAATATTTAAATTATTTAGTATGGCGGATACTGAAGGGGTTTTTCAATATGAAAGCAGTGGAATGAAAAACTTAATGAAAAAGCTAAAGCCAACTAGTTTTTCAGATTTAATTGCTGCGGTTGCGCTATTTAGACCAGGACCAATGCAAAATATTGATATGTTTATTAGAAGAAAGTATGGCAAAGAAAAAATAGATTATTTACATCCAGATTTAGAGCCAATTTTAAAAGAAACGTATGGAGTTATTGTTTATCAAGAACAAGTTATGCAAATTTTAGTTAAAATTGGCGGATATAGTTTTGCAGAAGCGGATAATATAAGAAGAGCTATGTCTAAGAAAAAAGAAAACGTAATGTTAAAAGATCGTCAACATTTTATTGATATGGCTAAAAAGAGGGGATATCAAGAAAAAATAGCGATTGATATATATGATTTAATTTTAAAGTTTGCTAATTATGGATTTAATAAAGCCCATTCAGTATCTTATGCTTTAATTGGGTATCAAATGGCTTATTTAAAAGTAAAATTTCCAATGTATTTTATTACTAATTTACTTAATATGAGTATTGGAAGTGATATTAAAACTAAAGAATATATTGATGAAGCTAAGAAAAAAGGTATAAGTATTTTAAAACCTGATATTAATAAAAGTACTAATAATTATTTAATTGTGCAAAATAGTTTATTATTACCTTTAAATAGTATTAAAAATTTAGGAGGAACTACAACTGAAGCTATTATTTTAGAAAGAAAGCAAAATGGATTATTTAAAGATTATTTAGATTTTGTTGCTAGAGTATATGGTAAAAGTGTTAATAAAAAAACAATTTTAGCATTAATTATGGCGGGTGTTTTAGATAGTTTAGGATTAAATAAAAAAACGATGGTTAATGCTTTAGATATTGCGATTAATTATGCCAGTTTAATTATGGATTTAGATGCATCTAATGTTTTAATTCCAAGTATTCAAGATTTTCCAGAATATGATGAAGAAGAATTAAGAGAGAATGAATTTAATTCTTATGGATTTTATATAAGTAATCATCCGGTAAGTAAATTTAATGGAAATGAGATTGTTAAATTAGAAAATATTAAAAATTATTTTGATAAACATATTAAATGTGTAGTATTAATTGATAAAATAAAAAGTATTAAGACTAAAAAGGGAGATAATATGGCTTTTATTCAAGCAAGTGATGAAACTGGAAGTGGAGATTTTGCAATATTTCCAAAATCTTATTATATGTTAGATAATTTAAAAGTAGGAAATATTGTATCTATTAATGGAAGAGTTACAAAAAGATTTGATAATTATCAAGTTAATGTTGATATAATTACAAAAATTGATAATGATTAACTAGCAATTTAGTTAGCTATAAGATATAATTTAAGAAGTAGTAGGTGGTAGTAATGCATGATATTAGAGCTTTTTTAAAAAGTATAGATTTAGAATTAGAAGAAGAAATAACTAATAATTTAGAAATAATTAAAGTAGTTTTAAATAAAAAAAATGAAGTTTTTCATGTATATTTAAAAGTTAAGGGAGAACTAAATTTTGAGGTTATTGATACTTTAGTGAGTAAAACTTATAAAATAAATGGATTATATAAAGTAGATATTCATATTGAGTATGAAACTTTAACTGATATAGAATTAAAAGCTTTAGTTCAAGAAATAATTAAAAAAATAGTTTTAGATAAACCTTCTTTAATCAGTTTAAAAGAAACTACACCAGTAATTGATGATGATATTATTATTTTTGAAGTAATTAGTGAAGCAGAAGAGGAAACTATTAAAAAAGAAGAAAATAATATTTTAAAAATGTTAGCTATATATGGATTAAAAAATTATTTTATTACTACTAGAATAAATGAAGAACTAAAGAAAAGTATGGAAGAAGAATTAGAAAATATGCAAGCGCCAATAAATTTTGTTCCAGAAATTAAAGAATTTAAACCAGGCGAAGTAATTATTGGAAAAAGCATAAATAAAGAAGCTGTAGCAATTAATAGTATTTCTAATGTAGGAAGAAATATCACGATTGAGGGATATGTAGAGTCTATTTCATCTTTAGAGCGAGATAATATAAATATTATGACTTTATCAATTAATGATAATACGCAAAGTTTTATGGCTAAATTATTTGAAAAAGATAAAGATAAATATAATGCTTTAAAAAATGTTATTAAAGAAGATAATTGGTATAGATTAAATGGAAATGTAGATTTTGATTCTTATTCTAAATGTTTAGCTTTAGGAATTAGAAATATGGAAGCTATTGAGAATAGAGAGATAATTATTAAAAAAAGTGATGATCCTAATATAATTTTAGGAGAACATGTAGATGGAGAAATTACAAGTTTAGAAAATATAAATGGAGCTTTAGAAAATGTTATTGTAGAAGCATATGTTTTTGGGGATGAATTATTAGAAAAAGATAATGTAAACATTATGACTTTAAAAATAAGTGATGATACTAATAGTATGCTAGCTAAAGTATTTAAGAAAAACAAAAAGGAATTTGCTTTAATTAAGGCGGGTTTAAAAGATGCGGCTAAAAAAAGAAAATGGTATAGATTTCATGGAAATGTCGAATTTGATAATTATGCTCATGAATTTGTTTTTCAAATTTGGAATTTAGAAAGTATTGATAGTAAAGCGCAAAAAATTGTTGATGATGCGGAGGTTAAAAGAGTTGAACTTCATACTCATACAATGATGAGTACAATGGATGGGGTAATTGAGGCTAATTCTTTAATTAGACATGCATTAAGTTTAGGACATAAAGCGATTGCTGTAACAGATCACAATGCTTTACAAGCTTATCCAGATTTATTTCACGCAGTAACAGAGGTTAATGAAGGTAAAAGTGGAGATGAAAGATTTAAAGTAATATATGGAACAGAACTTAATGTAGTAAATGATGATATTGATTTCATTTTCAATTTAAAAGATTATGAATTATTAAATCAAGAATATGTAGTATTTGATACAGAAACAACTGGTTTTTATGTTGGTAGTGATCAAATGATTGAAATTGGCGCAGTCAAAATAAAACATGGAGAAATAATAGATAGATTTGATGAATTTATTGATCCTCATCGTCCTTTACCACAAAAGATTGTTGATTTGACTTGTATTACAGATGAAATGTTAAAAGGTCATGATAATGAAGAAGATGTTACAAAAAGATTTTTAGAGTGGGCTGGAGATTTACCGATGGTTGCTCATAATGCAAAATTTGATATAGGTTTTGTTAGTGAGGCTTGTCGGAAATATGGCTTAGGTGAATTTAATAATACGGTATTGGATACAATGAGTATGGCTAGAATGCTACACCCAGAGTGGCCTAATCATAAACTTACAACTTTAGCTCGACGTTATAAAGTAGAATGGGATGAAGATGCTCATCATAGAGCGGATTATGACGCGGAAGGAACGGCTTTAGCTTTTTATAAAATGTGTGAAGAATTAGATGCTAGAAATATTGAGACAACAACAAAATTATTTAATTCTGTAGATATAAATGAATTAATTAAATTCTCATTTCCTTTTCATTTATGTTGTTTAGTTAAAAATAAGGTAGGGTTAAAAAATTTATTTAAAATTATATCTTATGCTAATACAACTTATTTATTTAGAAATAGTGAACCTAAATTACCTAGAGGGGAATTAAAAAAATTAAGAGAAGGTATTTTAATTGGTAGTGGTTGTGTTAATGGCGAAATATTTGAAGAAGCTAAAACTAAAGATGATGAAGAATTAGCAAATTTAATGCAGTTTTATGATTATATAGAAGTTCAGCCAATAAGTGCAATGAGCCATTTATTACAAATGGAATCTAGTGGTTTTAAAACAAGAACAGAATTAGAAGAACATTTAAAAAAGATTATTAGGGTAGCTAAAGATGCTGGTAAAATAGTCGTGGCAACTAGTGATGCTCATTATTTAACACCAAAAGATAAAATATATCGTGATATTATAATTGCTCAAAAAACTAATGGTAAATTACATCCTTTAAATAGAAGAGGAGTAGATCAACCAGATATGCATATTAGAACTACTAAAGAAATGTTAGAGGAATTTGCTTTTTTAGGGGAAGAATTAGCTTATGAAATAGTTGTAACTAATTCAAATAAAATTGCTGATATGATTGAAGAAGTAGAAGTTATTATCCAAACGGGAGGAGTTCCTTTTTCACCTAAAATTGATCATTCAGTTGAAACAATGACAGATTTAGTTTATACAAGAGCCGCGGATTGGTATGGAGATCCTTTACCACTTAATATTGAAGAAAGAATATCTAAGGAGTTATATGGAGATGCAGTTTTAGATAGTATTAAAACTAAACTTATAAGAGAAGAACATTTAGAAAAAGACGAGTTAACTAATAAAGCTTTTGCTTTATTACATGCGACTATTTTAAAGGGTATGGATGCGGTTAAAGATGTTGTTAAAGGGGAACTCATTTTAAAGTTAGAGGAAGAAAAAAACAGTAAAATTAAAGATTTAGAAGAAAAAATAAATTCTGCGTCTGAAGAAGAAAAAAAGGCTTTAAATGAAGAATTAGAGGCTTTAAAGAATACAGATATTTTAGTGGATATTGATAAAAAAGTTAAGAAAAGTTTAGGTGGTATTATTGGTGGAGGTTTCGATGTTATTTATTTAATTGCCCAAAAGTTAGTTAAAAAGAGCAATGATGATGGTTTTTTAGTTGGCTCTCGAGGTTCAGTAGGTTCTAGTTTTGTTGCGACTATGATGGGAATAACAGAGGTTAATTCTTTACCACCACATTATAGATGTAAAAATTGCAAACATAGTATTTTTGATGATGATAAAGGTAATCCTTTAGGGGCAACTTATAAAAGTGGTTTTGATTTACCAGATTTAGCTTGTCCTAAGTGTGGAACTAAAATGACTAAAGATGGTCAAGATATGCCATTTGCGACTTTCTTAGGATTTAATGCCGATAAAGTACCAGATATAGATTTAAATTTCTCAGATTTAAATCAAGCTGCGGCTCATGAATATACGAAAGTTTTATTCGGGGTAGATAATGTTTATCGGGCCGGAACTATTGGTACAGTGGCAGAGAAAACAGCGTTTGGCTTTGTAAGAGGATATGCGGAACAAAAAGGAATTACGATGAATAATGCAGAGATTGAGCGACTTGCTTTAGGCTGTACAGGAGTTAAGAGAACTACCGGACAACATCCAGGCGGAATAGTTGTTATCCCAGGCTATATGGATGTATTTGATTTTACACCTTTCCAATATCCAGCGGAAGATATTGATGCAGCATGGAGAACTACCCATTTTGATTACCATGCGATTGATCAAGATGTTTTAAAACTAGATATTTTAGGACATACAGATCCAACTCAATTAAGAATGATTCAAGATATTTCGGGAATAGATGTTACTACGGTACCTTTAGATGATAAAGAAACGATGGGAATTTTCTTATCACCAGAGCCTTTAGGGGTTACTAAAGAACAAATTATGAATGAAACAGGTACTTTAGGAGTACCAGAATTTGGAACTCCATTTACGATTGGAATGTTAGTGGATACTAAACCTAAAACTTTTGCAGAATTAATCAAAATATCTGGTTTATCTCACGGGACTGATGTATGGCTTGGCAATGCTCAAGAATTAATAAAAAATGCGGTGGTACCATTTAGTGATGTAATTGGTTGTCGTGATGATATTATGGTATATTTAATGTATAAAGGAATGGAACCAATAAAAGCCTTTAAAATAATGGAATTTGTTCGTAAAGGTAAAGCATCAAAAGATCCTGAGACATGGGCTAAACATAAAGCTGATATGGAAAAAGCGGGAATTGATTCTTGGTTTATAGATTCTTGTGGAAAGATAAAATATATGTTCCCTAAAGCGCATGCCGCGGCTTATGTTATGAGTGCATTTAGAATTGCTTATTTTAAAGTACATTATCCAGCTTATTATTATGCAACATATTTTTCAACAAGATTTGATGATTTTGATTTAGAGACAATGGTTAAAGGGTATGATGCTATAAAAGCAAAGATGTTAGAAATAACAAATAAGGGATATAATGCGACTAATAAAGAGACTAGTGTACTTGAAACTTTAAAATTATCTTTAGAAGCTACGGCAAGAGGTTTTAAATTTGGTTTAATAGATATTGAAAAAAGTGATGGTAAAAACTTTATAATCGCGGATGATGGTAAAACTTTAATTTGTCCATTTAGAACTTTAGATGGATTAGGGGATTCGGTTGCTTCTAAAATAATTGAAGAAAGAAATAATAAACCTTTTTACAGTATTGAAGATTTTCAAATGCGAGGACATGTAAATGCGACAACAGTAGATAAATTAAGGGAATTAGGGGTATTTGGCAATCTTCCAGAGACAAGTCAGTTAAGTTTATTTGACTTTGCGTAAACTTAGCCTAGCAATATTTAAATTTTTATGTTATAATTAATATGCTAAGTAAGCTTCGTATTACTTAGAATAACATACAAGCTTGATGAATAGCTTGTTTAATAGGACTTTTAAAAGTCCTATTTATTTTGAAAAAAAATAAGTATTTACTTTAATATGACAATTATTTTAACTTTCATCATTTATAATTTAAATGGTGAGGATATGATAATATATATAGATATACTTTTAATAATTAATTTTATTTTTGATTTATTTTTATTATTAACGGTTAATATAGCTTTAAAAAGATATACGAAGATCTGGCGATTATTTTTAAGTGCTTTAGTCGGGGTAGTTAGTTTAATTAGTTTATTTATTCCTCTAAAAATTATTTATGTAAATCTTTTAAAACTTTTTATAGCCGTGGTTATGGTTATAGTCGCTTTTGGTTTTAAAAATATTTATTATACTTTTTATAATGTATTATATTTTTATATGGTTAGTATTATTTTAGGGGGATTTTTATATTTTTTAAAAATAGAATTTAATATAGAAAATACTATATATTACGGAAGAATATCTACAAGTTATTTAATTTTATTAGGGATATCTCCCATAATACTATATATATTTTTATATAGTTGGAAGTTTAGTAAAAAAATAAAGAATTATTATTATAAAACAATAATAGTATTTAGTAATGATTATATACTTAATATTACAGGTTATTTAGATACTGGTAATAAATTAATAGATCCTATCACTAATAAACCAATAATTTTAATTAATAAAAAATTAATTAAGGGAAAAATTTTAATTAGAAGTCCTATGTATGTACCAATTAATACAGTAAATGGACATAACTTAATTGAGTGTGTTAGACCTAAAAAAATTATTATTAATGATAAAGAATTTAAAAATTATCTAATTGGTATTTGTGATTATTCTTTTAAATTAAATGGTATTGATTGTTTACTTAATGAAAGATTATTGGAGGAGATATGATAAATAAAATACTTAGGTATTTAAGAGAAAAGTTTAGTGAATGTTTTTTTGTGGGTTCGACGGATAAATTACCTCCGCCTCTTAGTGATGAGGAAGAAAGAGATAATATAATTAAGGCTAGTAAAGGGGATGTAAATGCAAAAAATAAACTTATTGAACATAATTTACGATTAGTTGTATTTTTAGCTAAAAAATATGAAAATACAGGGTATGATGTTGAAGATTTAGTTAGTATTGGTTCAATAGGATTAATAAAAGGGATTAATACTTATAAGTTAGATAAAAATATTAAATTAGCTACATATGCTTCAAGATGTATTTCTAATGAGATTTTAATGTTTTTAAGAAAAAATAAAAAGAGGAGAGGAGAGATAAGTTTTGAAGATGCATTAAATTATGATGCTGAAGGAAATGAATTACATTTAGAAGATATATTAGGAACGGATGTAGATTATGTGCCTAATGAATATGAAAAGATATTAAATAAAGAAGTTTTAGAAAGAGAACTTAAATCGTTAGATGAACGTGAGAAAGAAATTATGACTTTAAGATATGGATTAAATAATACGAAAGAATATACACAAAAGGAGGTGGCTTTAAAATTAGGAATATCGCAAAGTTATATATCAAGAATTGAAAAAAAGGTTATTAAAAGATTAAAACAAATGATGAAACTATAAAAAAATACACTTAAGCGTGTATCTTTTTTATTCTAACATATCAGAAATATTAGTATCATAAGAAGTAGAAGTATTGATAGTTAAACCTTTACTCATATTACTTTTAAAGATGGAATAACATGATTTAACTACAAAAGTATAATTATCATAGTATGAATATGGAAGATATGTGAAAGTATTATCATAAGTATAACCTAAACTTATTAAGTCACCATTTTCATCTTTTAAATAAACTTGATAACCTATTTCGCCCATATTATTTGTATTATAATTTATTCTAGCATCATAGTACTGCTGGCGATAATCTTCATAGAATTGCCAATATTTATCATTAAACATTTCTTCAATATAACTTTGATCAATACCTTCAGGAGTTTCTATAGGTGTCCAAGAAATAGTAATATATGAACCATCGTAAGAGTATTTACCATTAGTTGGATTTTTTAAAGTATCAAATCTTGGTGAAACTTCAGCAGGTTCATAACCACTCTTAAAGTAATCAGTAGCTTTTAAATTACTAGGAGTATACTCACTAGCTAATTGCGTGGGATAAGTTTCTTTTTCAATAGTTACAGATTTAATTCCAGAAGGTTTAGTAAATTTGGAATCAGTTTTATAAACTTTAGTAGCAACAGCTTTCATAATAGCTTTACGTGCAGCAATACCTGGATTACTTTGTAAGAATGGTTGATTTTTACCTAAAGTATCATATCCATACCAAAGAGCAATAGCATAATCAGGGGAGAATGTTATATTCCAGTGATCGGGAGTAACACCTTTACCTTTTAAGCCCCAAGCTTCAGCTTGAGAATTATCTAGAGTAGTTGTTCCACCTTTAGCACCAATTTCAGTTCCACTTATAGTGAAATTACCACCAACATTGCTCTTACCACCTGATACAAGCATGCTAGTAACTAAATAAGCAGTTTGTTCACTCATAACACGAGTTTTTTTAACTTTATGATTATGGGTATAACCATTTTCAGCATATACAACTTTAGTAAAGGAATAAGGTTCAATGTAATAACCACCTCGACCAAAAGCAGCATAAGCGGCAGACATTGTTAGAGGATCACCACATTCGATTCCACCAATCGCGGCAGATTCAAATAAAGTATTACCATAATCAATACCTAAGCTATGAACGAAGTCAGCAATTTTATCAATTCCTACTTCTTCGGCAACTTGTTGAAAAGCTTGAACTGCAGGAATATTTCTTGAAGCAACTAAAGCATCACGCATACTAATTGGACCTCTATAATCACGGTTAGAGTTAACAAGACTTGTGCCATTAGAGAAATGCCATTCTCTATCTAAGAAAATTGTACTAGGGGAGCTATTTAAATATTCAATATGGGGACCATAATCAAATATTACTTTAGCAGTTGAACCAATTTGTCTTTTAATTCCTAGGGTTATACCAGTTTTACCTTTATATTTAGAACTTACAGCGCGGTTAGTACTTTGAGGAAGATAGTTACGACCACCGGATAAAGCAGTAATAGAGCCATCTTTAGTACTAGTAATTGCCATACCAAATTGAACACTATCGTTAACAAATTTATAAAGTTTACCATCTTCTAAGTCTTCAAGAACATCTTGAACTTTTGGATCAAGAGTAGTGTAAATAGTCATTGGAACAAATTGAGGATCATCACCAGTTTCTTGTTCTACTTGCCATAATACATAATCTATGAATGCTTGATATTTATTACTTGTATCTTTAGAGTGATCAACTAAAAGGCTAGATACAGAAACGCTTTCGGCAAATTCTTTTTCTTCTTCAGAAATATAGCCATGACGAACCATTAAACTTAGAACAGTTGAACGACGTTCAGATGCTCCTTCGGGATTACGATAAGGATTTAAAACAGAAGGGTTATTAAACATACCTACAATTAAACTAGCTTCAGGCAAAGTTAAATCGGAAACACTTTTACCAAAATAGTATTGGCTAGCTTGTTCTACTCCAACAATAGAACTATTATAATAACTAGTACCATTTCCTAACCATTGACTGTTTAAATAAAATTCAATTATTTCTTCTTTAGTATAAACAGCTTCTAGTTTAAATACAGCCATATATATATCTTTAAATTTACGAATAATACCAGCAATACCTTCAGATTCTGTACCATTAAATTTATTTTTCATTACTTGCATGGATAAGGTAGATGCTCCACCAGCATTTTGACCAGCAAGTTGACCTAGAGAAGCTTTAAAGAAACGAGCGGCATCAAAACCATTATGTTGAAAGAAACGAGAATCTTCAGTCGCGACTAAAGCATCAATTAAAACTTCAGGCAAATCGCTATAAGTTACTAATTCCGTATTTTCTTTATTAGCTCCATTTCCAATTCTAGCTATCTCTGTTTTACCATCATTTGCTAGTAAGACAGTGGCTTCTTTATTATATAATTCATCGGGAACAAAATCAGGAGAAGTAATAACAATATATAAAGCAAAAGCTAAGACAACTGAGGCTACCATAATACCACAACTGGTAACTAAAATAAGAAAAGCATTTTTAAAACTAAATTTTCTTTTTTTAGGTTGTTTTTCTTTTTTAATTTTTATTTTTTTCAAAATTAATCAACTCCTTATATGCTTGATTTACACCTTCAATAAAATCTAATCCGGTCGTGTAATTATAATTTAGGGGAAAACCTTTAGTATCTATATAATCAAAAGGGATACTTTTACGAGTAGTATTATGCATAAATTCTAATAAGTCTTCACCTTTAAATACATAATATTTTTCATTCATATTAATTATTAAAAAACAAATACCTCCATGTTTAATAATACGAGATAGGTGAACTAATTGATGATCATGAATATTTTTTAGAGGAAAAGATGTTTTACTATGACATTCTTTGGCATCAAATTCAATATATTTTCCTTGGTATATGCCATTATAATCTAAAGTAGATGGCTCTTTAAAATATGCTTTTTTTATTTGAGCATTATTGGCATAATCTACTTGTACTATTCCAATAGGAGTAGGCTTTTTATAAATTACAGCAATATCTTTTTCTAAGTAATAATTGCAGGCATCATTTATTATTTCTTCTAAGTCCATACCACGATTTTTATAATTAATGACAGTTTTTTTATATGTTTTGTTGATGGACCCAGGATAATTCATGTTCTTCACCTGTTATTAATTATACTATAAATAATTTATAATATCTATATATATGATGAAAATTTACTTGTTTTTGACGATGTTATTTGGGCTTTTTTGTCATGTTTTAGGAGATATAATGAAATAAGAAAAAGATTGTGTTATAGTTATTTTGGTGATGGATATGAAAAATGAAATTTTAATAAATGAAGTTTTGAAGGAATTGGGAGAAGCAATCTTAAAGTTCGATGTTTATTATACTTTTAAAAATATAAAAAAATAAGTAGAGATATTTGGGTATCCCTACTTTTTTTATGAAAGTTTTTTCTTTAGTTACTAATAATTGACAAAATACCCTAAAAAATTATATAATAGTGATTGTAAAGGAAGTGATAAGATGTATAGCGATAAGATTTATTTAACGCCTCAAGAAATTCTAGATAAAGAATTTAAGATTGATGCTAGAGGATATAGACCTCAAGAAGTTGATAAATACTTAGATATGGTTATACGTGATTATACCGAATTTATAAGCATCATAAAAAGGAATGAAAAGGAAATAAAGGATTTAACTGATGATAACGCGAAACTTAAAGCTGAAATTCGTTCTTTAAGAGAACAATTAGTAGCTAATGAATCATCAGCTAATAGTGGTACATCAAATGTTGATTTATTAAGAAGAATAAGTCAATTAGAAAAAGTTGTTTTTGGAAAATATGAATAATATTGAGACAAATGCTGCATAAGTATTATGTAGAGGAAAGTCCATGCTCACAAAGTCTGTGATGACTTTAGTGTTCGTGCTTAGGGAATAAATAACCTAAGGTAGCAGATGCTAACGGCAGTAAAACATCCTAAAAGTTTTACTCAAGGATGGAGTAGCTTTAAAGTGCCATAGTAACGTACAAATCGGAAACGATGGAAATGGAACGCGGTAAACCCCACGAGTGAGAAATCCAAATTTTGGTCGGAGAGTTCTTACAAAAGAAACGAATGGCGTAAGAGACTGAATATCAGTAGATAAATATTTGTCGCCCTTTTAGGGAACAGAACATGGCTTATGATATATTATTTATTTAAAATTTATAGAAATTAAAGGAGTGAAATACCTTGGATAGTATTGGTAGTCTTTTAAAAGAGACTAGAGAATCTTCAGGGGTTACAATCGAAGAAGCCAGCAAAGATTTAAATGTTAAAGAAGAATTCCTTTTAAATATTGAAAGTGGTAATATAGGATGCTTTAAGGATATATATGAACTTAAAGGTTATCTTATTAATTATGCAAAATATTTAGGTTTAGATGCCGATAAATTAATTGATGAGTTTAATGAGTATATGTTTGAATATACTTCAAGAATTCCTATAAAAACGATTGAAAAACAAGCAAAAATAGATGCTAAAGAAGAAACAGGGAAAATAATAAGTCCTTATACAAGAAAACCTAGAAAATATAGTCGAAAATATTATATAGGAATATATTTAGTTATTATTATTTTAGTAGTTTTAGCAATAGTTTGGAGTATTAGACAAATTACAGTAGGAAATACCAAGACTAATGCAATTAGTTATGTAAATTTTGATAGATAGGATGATGTAAATGAATTTACCAAATAAATTAACGATTGGAAGAATTATAACGGCAATTATAATAATGGTATTATTAATGGTGCCTTGGTATAGTTTAGGAATTGAATTTCCAAAGTATGTTTTGGCTGGAAAAATTGTTGTTGATTTAAAATATATTATTGCAGGAATATTATTTATTATTGCATCTTTAACAGATTTCTTAGATGGACATATAGCAAGAAGTAGAAATTTAGTAACCGATTTTGGTAAAGTAATGGATGCGATTGCTGATAAAATTTTAGTTAATGGTTTACTTATTATTTTAGCTTATGATGGATTTATTAATATATGTATTCCAGTAATAATAATTACAAGAGATGTATTTGTAGATGCGTTTAAAATGGCAAGTGGTAATAAAGGGAAAGTTGTTGCGGCTTCATATGCTGGAAAAGCTAAGACAATGTGTATGATGATAGGTATGGCTTTAACAATGTTTTATAATTTACCATTTGAATTAATAGGTATTAATGTAGGATATGCTTTAATAATAATTGCTACTGTTTTATCAATTATAAGTGGGGTAGAGTATTACTTTAATACCAAAGAAACATTTAGTATGAAATAACATGAATAATTCATGTTTTTTTTATTAGGACATAAAATTATAGGGGTGATTTTATGCGAATAGTAAAAAATCTCACTAATTTTTTAAAAGATCAAGAATATTATATAGATATATTTAATAATTCTTTACATGTTTATAATTATTTAGATTTAGTAGAACTTAAAGATAATATAATTGAACTTAAATTAGAAAAATTTAATTTGATAATTGAAGGTAATAATTTAATTGTAGTGCAAATGGATAGTCGGGAAATATTAATCCAAGGGTTAATTAACAACATGAGGTTTAAGCGATGAAGCATTATATTAAAATAAAAATAAATACTTTAAAAAAGACAGAGGTAATAGTTAAATTAAATAAATTAAATGTAGATATTAAAAATATTATTTATGAAAAAGATGGGTTAACTTTAGAAGTTTTAGCTAAAGATTTAAAAAGAATAAAGAAATATTTATTTAGTATAAAAATAGATATTATAGATGAGATTGGAATATTTAAATTAAAGAAAATTATAAGAAGAAATGCTTTATTTTTAGTAAGTATTATTTTTGGAATATTGGTATTTTTAATTTTAAATAATGTAATAGTTGAAGTGAATGTAATTCATGAAAATTCCGATTTAAGAAAGATGATTAAAGAAGATTTAGCTGAATTTGGAGTAACACCTTTAAGTTTTAAGAAAAGTTATGATGATTATGAGAATATTATAGAAGAAATAAAGAATAGACATAAAGAACAAATTGAGTGGTTAGAAATAGATGCTGTAGGAATGGTTATTAATATAAGAGTAGAGGAAAGAATTATAAATAATTATGAAGAAAGTTCGGGATATTGTCATATAATTGCTAAAAAATCAGGAATTGTAAAAAAAATATTAACTAAAAAAGGGGTAAATTTAGTAACCATTAATGATTTTGTTAATAAAGGGGATATACTTATAAGTGGAGAAGTTACTTTAAATGAAGAGGTAAAAAGTGAAGGTTGTGCTTATGGAGAAGTATATGCAGAGGTATGGTATCAAGTATCAGCTAATTTACCGCTTAATTATGAAGAAAAAGAAGAAACAGGAAAAATGCGGTATAATTTAATGGTTAAAAATAATACAGAACATGTTATATTGAAATCACGAATTAAGAATAAAGAAGTTAAAAATATTTTGTTATTTAAATTAGGAAGTTGGGAATTTTATTTACAAAAAGAATATGAGGTTAATGTTATAAAAAAGAAATATACTGATAAAGAAGCTATGGATGTGATAAAAAAACTTATTTATGAAAAATTGAAAATACAAGGCTCAAATATTGATAAGATAATTAATGAAAAAGTATTGAAAAAAACTATAAATAATGATAATTTAGATATAGATATGTTTGTAGCTATAGAAGAACAAATTGGGGTTAAATCTAGCTATACTAAAGAAATGAGTGAAGAGTAAGTGATATCAAAAATAGTAGAAATAATTGAAGAATCCGTTGATAAAATGTGGCCAATGTTAACAATATTTTTAGTTATTATTGCGACAGTTAGAATAGCTGCGATTAAATCTAGTAATGAAAGATTAGTATTTTATAAAGAATTTGGAAGTTTAGTATTTATAATATATGTATTTTTGTTATATGAACTTCTAACAAGAACAGAATTAAATTCAGTTAGTGGTTATAATTTAGTACCATTTACAGAGATATTTAGGTATAAAATAGGTAGTGATTTATTTTATTTTAATGTTGTGGGGAATATTGCTTTATTTATTCCTTTTGGATATTTTATATCTACGTATATTAAACCAAAAAGAATACTACCTATTTTAATTGTTAGTGTTATTTCTAGTACAACTGTAGAATTTGTCCAGTTATGTATAGGTAGAAGTTTTGATGTAGATGATATATTATTAAATGCGATTGGAGCAATTATAGGTTTTTTAATATATGTAGCATTAAATGCGATAAAGAAGTATTTGCCAGGGATTTTTGAAAATGATTTATTTTATAATATTATTTGTTTTATTATAATGATATTAATGATAGTGTTTTTACTTAATAGAATGGGAGTACAAATTATAGCATGAATAAATATGAAATAAATGATTTAGTAAATGTAGATTTTGATTATAAATATTTAGATAAAGTAATTAAAAGAACACTTAAAAAAGAAAAAGTGAAGAATGCTTACTTTTCAATAATATTTGTTGATGAAGATACTATTTGGAAGATTAATAAAGAATATAGAGGAATAGATAGAGTTACAGATGTAATATCATTTGCATTTGAAGATAATGAAAGTATTTGTTATAATAAAGTAAGAGTTTTGGGTGATATATATATATGTATTCCTAGAATGAAAGATCAAGCTATAGAGTATGGACATTCAATTAAAAGAGAACTTTCTTTTTTAACAGTTCATGGATTACTTCATCTTTTAGGATATGATCATCAAACTGAAGAAGATGAAAAAGTTATGTTTGGATTGCAGGAGTTGATATTAAATGAGGAAAACATTAGTAGGTAAAGAATTAAAAACAGAAGATGTTAAAAAATTTAACCGAGAAAATGTTAAAGTTTATGGCTATAAAAGATTTTTAAAAAGTCTTAAATATTCGATTGATGGCTTAACTTATGCTTATCGTTATGAGCAAAGTTTATGGATTCATGGATTTGCCACATTATTTGCGATTATTTTAGGATTAATATTCGATATTAAATTTTCAGAATGGGCAATAATTTTTATTGCTTTAGGAAGTATTTTAGCTTTAGAATTAATTAATACAGCGATTGAGGCCGCGGTAGATTTAACAACGACCGATATTCATCCTTTAGCAAAAATTGCTAAAGATTGTGGTTCGGCTGCTTCATTTATGATGTCAATCGTCTCTATTGTAATTAGTTTATTTGTGTTTGGGCCTTATTTGAGAGAAATATTTAATTTTTTATAAAATTTAGGGAAGGGAGTTTTTATGAAAAGCGGATTTGTAAGTATAATTGGTAGACCTAATGTAGGAAAATCAACTCTTTTAAATACTTTAATAAATGAAAAAGTGGCTATTACTTCTAAAGTAGCGGGAACAACTAGAAATATTATTCAGGGTATTTATAATGAAAAAGATTTTCAAATTGTTTTTATGGATACGCCAGGAATTATTAAGCCCTTAAATAAATTAGGAAAGATTACAAATAAACAAGCTTTATCTTTAACTAAAGATATTGATTGCTTATTATTTGTGGTAGATGCTTCGGCAGGATTAGGTATAGGAGATAAGTATATAATGGAAATTTTAAAGAAAACAGAGGCTCCAGTTATACTTGTTCTTAATAAAATAGATAAATTAAATAATGTAGAAATTATGTATAGCATAAATGAATATAAAGATTTATATCCTTTTGCTGAAATAGTGCCAATATCAGCTAAAGATAAAGATAATATTGATAGATTAATTGAAGTAATTAAAAAATATTTGAAAGATGGAATTAAATATTTTGAAGAAGATATAAAAACTAGTAATAGTATTTATTTTATGATAAGTGAAATAGTTAGGGAAAAATTATTTAATGTTTTAATGGAAGAAATTCCTCATAGTCTTACTTGTCATACAGCATTTTATGAAGAAAAGAAAGATATTATTAATGTTGGAGTAGATATAATTGTAGATCGAGATACGATAAAAAAGATTATAATTGGGAAAAAAGGGGAAAGATTAAAAGAAATTGGGACTTTAGCTCGTAAAGAATTAGAAGATTATTTTGGTAAAAAAGTATATTTAGAATTATATGTTAAAACAATTAAGAATTGGAAAGATAAAGATAAATATATTAAAGAATTAGGTTTTTTAGATTTTTAAAATTTATTTGAATAAAAAATAGAAATATATCCCATATATAAAATAGAAAGGATATAATATGAATAAAAAGGAAGCTTGGAATAAATTTAAAAAAACTGGAAATCCGGAAGATTATTTAAAATATAAAGAAATTGAGAGAAAAGAAAATAAGAACATTTAATAAATTATTAGATGTTTTTTTGTGATATAATGTTTAGCAAGTTATGAAAGTTTTTGAGTATCAAAAAGTTTTATAACGATATTGTGCCAAATTTCTTAA
>CANRPK010000020.1 GCA_947632455.1 uncultured Bacilli bacterium | reverse complement strand
ATTATAACATATATTGAGTATTTATTAGCAATTAAAAAGATGCTGTTATAGTTTTAAAAACTGGTTTTAAAACATCAGCATCACTTATTTAGGTTCCCCATCGACTAATCTTGTATCCTAGTTCTTATATTTAGCCTTAACTAAAATATAAGTTTAAAGGATATTGGACGCACACCTTTCGTGCCTTGAACCCAATCAGCGCGGAGGAGGCCATCTTCACGCACAGCGAACACGCTTGACCAACCATCGAGATAATAGTGATACGGAGACAGGCCTCGTTTACAGATTAGCCATTTAGATTATAGCATATATTGAAAATTTATTATTAATTAAAAAGATGTTGTTATAGTTTTAAATACTTGACTTAAGACATCAACATCACTTATTTAGGTATTTCCTATGATTAATCTTGTATCCTAATTCTTTCATATTTAGCCTTGACCAAATATATGAGTTATAAAAGGATATTGGACGCACACCATTGGTGCCTAAAACCCAATCACCGCCCAGGCTGCCATCACTACGTACATCGAACACGTCAGCCCAACCATCGACATTATAGCGATACGGAAGATGACCCTTGTTTACAGATTAACCATTTAAATTATAACATATATTGAGTATTTATTAGCAATTAAAAAGATGTTGTTATAGTTTTAAAAACTGGTTTTAGAACATCAACATCACTTGTTTAGGTATTTCCAATGATTAATCTTGTATCCTAATTCTACGATATTTAGTCTTGGCCAAATATATGAGTTATAAAAGGATATTGGACGCACACCAATAGCGTTACCCACGCCCCAGCCGGTGAGGTTGCCATCATCATTCACACGGAACACGTCAGCCCAACCACCGACATTATAGTTATACGGAGACTACCCTTGTTTACAGATCAACCAATTAGATTATAACATATATTGAGTATTTATTAGCAATTAAAAAGATGTTGTTATAGTTTTAAAAACTGGTTTTAGAACATCAACATCACTTGTTTAGGTATTTCCAATGATTAATCTTGTATCCTAATTCTACGATATTTAGTCTTGGCCAAATATATGAGTTATAAAAGGATATTGGACGCACACCAATAGCGTTACCCACGCCCCAGCCGGTGAGGTTGCCATCATCATTCACACGGAACACGTCAGCCCAACCACCGACATTATAGTTATACGGAGACTACCCTTGTTTACAGATCAACCAATTAGATTATAACATTTATTAAGAATTTATTAAATATATTAAAATAAAAATAATGCTGTTATAGTTTTAAATACTTGACTTAAAACATCAGCATCACTTATTTAAGTAAAAACTTAGGATTAGTCTTGTATCCTAGTTCTTATATTTAGCCTTAACCAAAATATAAGTTTAAAGGATATTGGACGCACACTAGGAGTGTTCTGCACGCCCGTACCGCCCAAGTAGCCATCAGTACGCACATGGAACACGGCAGCCCTCTTATTACCGACATCATAGCTCCACGGAGACATTGAAGTGTCATGTTATAAACTAACCCTACTTATTATAAATTAAATATAAATATTGTTTTAATTTTAAAAACCGGTTTTAAAATATCAATATTATATATTCAGGATAATCCTATGATTAATCTTGTATCCTAGTTCTACTATATTTAGTCGTAACCAAATATATGAGTTATAAAAGGATATTGGACGCACATTAGGAGTAGTCCAACCCACGTTGTTGCCGTTGAGGTTGCCATTCTCATGCACATAGAACACGACAGCATAACCGCGAACATCATAGCTAAATGGTATCCTGTTAGATTAACCATTTAATATTTAAGAAGAATAATATTGTAATAATTTTAAAAATTTATTTTAAAATATCAATATTAGATGTTTAGGATGATCCTTTGGCTAATCTTGTATCCTAGTTCTTTCATATTTAGCCTTGACCAAATATATAAGTTTTAGAAGGATATTGGACGCACACCATGAGTGCCACCCACGCCCCAGTTGTTGAGGTTGCCATCTTCACGCACAGCGAACACGTTAGCCCACTTATTACCGACATCATAGTTAATCGGAGACATTACTTATCCTGATAGATTAGCCATTTAAATTATAACATATATTGGTTATTTATTAAATATAATTATTATTTATAAAAAAAGATGTTGGAATAGTTTTAAATGCAAGATCTAAAACATCAACACCAAATATTTAGGAATTAATCCTTTGGTTAATCTTGTATCCTAATTCTACGATATTTAGCCTTGACCAAATATATGAGGTTAAAAGGATATTGGACGCACACCTAGAGCGCTATTAACCCAACCGTTGTTGAGGTTGCCATCATCACGCACATAGAACACCTGAGCCACCTTATCAGTGACATTATAGTTAATCGGAGACAAGCCTTTCCTAAATTAGATTAGCCGTATAAATTATAACATATATTAATTTTTTATTAAATATATTTATTATTAGGGTATTCCAAGGATTAATCTTGTATCCTAATTCTGCGATATTTAGTCGTAACCAAATATATGAGTTTTAAAAGGATATTGGACGCACACTGGCACCAGTCCAATTCACGTTCGCACTCCAGAGGCTGCCATCATTCAACACACGGAACACGTTAGCCCACTTATTATTGACATCATAGTTTTGCGGAGATTTAATTTCCGTTTTAGATTAACCCTTTTTAAAGAAAAAAGATATTGTGTTAGTTTTAAAGTAAAATTTAAAACATCAATATCATATGTTTAGGAAAATCCTATGGTTAATCTTGTATCCTAGTTCTTATTTCTAGCCTTGACCAAATAATAAGTTTAAAGGATATTGGACGCACACCATTAGTGGCACCAACGCCCGTACCCCAGAAGCGGCCATCAGCATGCACATAGAACACGACAGCCGTCTTAACATCGACATTATAGTGTTGCGGAGTTTTTTTCTAGATTAACCTTTTTTATTATAACATATATTAAATTTTGATTAAATATATTTATTTTTAAGAATTATCCACGGATTAATCTTGTATCCTAATTCTTTTATATTTAGCCTTGACCAAATATATGAGTTTTAAAAGGATATTGGACGCACACCATGAGTGTTTTGCACACCCGAACCGCCGAGGTTGCCATCAACAGACACAATGAACACGCGAGCCTCCTTATAATCGACATTATAGTTCTGTGGAGACTAACTCATTTTTTTAGATTAACCCTATTAATTTTTAAGTATTGTATTAGTTTTGTTGTTAAAACATCAATATTATTTATTTTGGATAATTCTATGTTATTATAACATATCTTTTTTTTAATAAAAATACTGTTATAGTTTTAAAATCATGTTTTAAAACATCAGGATTATTTATTTAAGTAAAAACTTAGGATTAATCTTGTATCCTAGTTCTTTCATATTAAGCCTTGGCCAAATATATAAGTTTTAGAAGGATATTGGACGCACACCATTAGTGTTATACACGCGCGCACCGGTGAGGCTGCCATCACCACCAACACGGAACACGGCTGCAAAATCTCGAGTATCATAGCTAAATTATTATTTAGAGATTAACCCTAAATAATTATATCAAATATTTTATTTTAAAGCATTTAAAACATTACTTATTAAATCAATATTGTCAATCGCATCACTAATTTTATCAGTAGGTCGTAAATGATATTTATTTTTCATATCTTCTTTATAAGCTTTAACATTTGTAAAAGAGCGATTTAAATCTTTATACCAATAAGAATTATATTTTAGTAAAGACCACATTTTAGGATCTTTTTTTAATTCTAAAATTGTTTGCATTTGCATAATTAATCCTCAAAAAATTTATTAATGGGACGTGGGTTTAATGGTCCTTTAATTGTTCCGGCGGCTGTTTGTTTTGTTGTTAATTCTTGAACTAAGCCTAAAGCTTTTTGAGCAGTATTAATATGTTTTTGAACACTATCCATATCAATATTTTTTACTATTTGATCAAGACCTAAAGTAGTTCCATTAGTTTTTTTTAAGTATGGATCCCAGGCACGATTATCGGCACCATATATATCATATATCTCATATAATTTTTGCCAAGAAGTAGTACCATTTTTGACACTACTAACTAATTCAGGATGAGTTTTAGCAAATATTTTAAATTCTTCTTTTTTATCCATATTATCACCTATAAATATATATGATATTTAAAAAAAAATAATTATATATTTTAATAAAAATATCATAATAATAATGGTGAATATTATGGATGATTTTAATAAAAATTTAATAGAAATGTTAAATAATGGAACTTGTTGTTTTACTTGTATAAAATATATAAAAGAAATATTACTTAGTAATGGTTATCAAGAACTTAGAGAAGATGAATATTGGGATATAAAACCAGGAAAATACTTTGTAATTAGAAATGATGCTTCAATTATTGCTTTTAATATTAAGAAAAATTGCAATGATAAATTTAGTATTATTTGTACTCATAGTGATACACCAGGTTTTATGATTAAGCTTAATCCTGAGTTTTATGAAAATGGTTATTTAAAGCTTAATGTTGTTCCTTATGGGGGAATACTTAATTATGGATTTATGGATAGGCCTTTAGGAATTGCAGGACGAATTATTACTAAACAAAATGGTAATTTAAAAAAAGAAATAATTGATTTAGATAGTGATGTAGCAGTTATTCCTAGTATTGCTATTCATCAAAAAGCTTCGGCGAATACTAATTTAGATTTAAATCCGGAAGTTGATTTAATACCAATTATTTCTTTAAATAAAGATTATAGTTTAAAAAAGTTAATTGAAGATAAATTAAAGATTAAAAATATATTTGATTTTGATTTATATTTATATAATCGAGATAAAGCTAAAATAATTAATAATGAATTTATATTATCTCCGAGAATTGATAATTTAACTTGTTCTTGGGCGGCGGTGGATGGTTTTATAAATAATATGGGAGATAATATTAATGTTTTAGCAATATTTAATAGTGAAGAAATAGGTTCTAATACATATGAGGGAGCGGATTCTAATTTTTTAATTGATGTTTTAAAAAGAATTTGTGGTTCTTTAGATTTAGAATTAGCCGAAGTTTTAGCAAAATCTTTTATTATTAGCGCGGATAATACTCATGCTAAGCATCCTAATCATATTGATTTAGCAGATCATACTAATACGCCAGAATTAGATGAAGGTGTTTTAATTATTAAAGAAGTAAATGGGACAACTAATGGTATTACTTCGGCTATTTTTAAAGATATTTGTGATAAAAATAATATTACTTATTCTTATTATACTTCACGAAATGATTTTCAAACAGGTTCAACCCAGGCCGGGGCTAGTTTAAAGCATTTAAGTATTAATTCTTTAGACGTAGGACTTGCAATGTTAGCGATGCATTCAGGAGTAGAATTAATTGGAATTAATGATACTTATACCCTATCTTTAGCATTTAAAAAATTTTATCAAACTAATTATGATTTTATAGATGATAAAATAATTTTTAAGAAAAAATAATACTATTATTGTTTGATAGTATTATTATTTTTTTTCATAATCTTCTAAAAAGCTATGATACTCTCCATCTTTTTTAGTGCCTAAGATACAATTTAAATTAATATTATCTAAAGCTTTATATATATTATATTCAATATCAGGATTAGTTTTTTTCATGCTTTTAATTAATTCTTTAATTTCTTTTCTTTTACTAGTTTCATTATCTAAAGAACAATTTTCAGTAAAACGACAAGCACAATTAATAAAAGTAATATCATTAGATTTTCGCCAAGCAATGATATCTTCTTCTCTCACAAAATATAAGGGACGAATTAATTGTAAACCTGGGAAATTATCACTATGGAGTTTAGGAAGCATTGTTTTTATTTCGGCAGAGTAAAACATAGCTAAAAGTGTAGTTTCAATTACATCATTAAAATGGTGACCTAAAGCTATTTTATTACATCCTAATTCTTTAGCTTTATTATATAAGTGGCCACGACGCATTCTGGCACATAAATAACAAGGGCTTTTAGTATCAAGAGTGGAAACAACATTATAAATATCCGTATTAAATATTTCAAGAGGAATATTTAAATTCTTGGCATTAGCTAAAATTAAATCACGATTAAATTCATTATAGCCGGGATCCATAGTAACATAGTGAGCTTCAAAATGAATTTTACCATGTCTTTGTAATTCTTGAATACATTTAGCAAGAAGAAAAGAGTCTTTTCCCCCACTTATACAAACCATAATTTTATCATTTTCCTCGATTAAGTTATATTCATTAATTCCTTTGATAAATTTAGTCCAAATAGTTTTACGATACTTTTTAATGATACTACGTTCAATATCTTTTACTTCTTGCAATTTATTTTTCCTCTTTTCTAATTTTAATTCTTAGAGAATTTAAAATAACAGTAATACTACTTAACATCATTGATAAAGATGCTAACATTGGATTTATAGAAATATTAATAAATTCAAATAAACCCATGGCGATTGGAATCATTAATATATTATAAAAGAAAGCCCAAAATAAATTCTCTTTAATAATCGTTATAGTTTTTTTACTTATTTTAAATAAAGTAGAAAGTAAATCTAAATTATTATTTATTATGATAACATCTGCGGTATCCATGGCAATATCAGTAGCGCTTTCAATACTTACAGCGACTGATGATAGAGCAAGACTTGGAGCGTCATTTATACCATCGCCGACCATCATGACTTTTTTTTCATTATCAAGTAAACTTCGGATAATATCAGATTTAGCTTTGGGAAGAACATCAGCATATACTTTAGTAATAGGTAAATCTTTAGCAATAGAGTTTGCTGTTTGTTCATTATCTCCCGTTAACATGATTATTTGTTTATTTAAAGCTTTTAAATTATTTAAAGCTTTTTTAGTTGTAGGACGAATAATATCTTTTAGCCCTATTAAACTTATTAATTTATTATTAATAAATAGATATACTAAACTATTTTCAGCTTTTGTTAAAGTTTCTTCATCAGATAGGTGGGGATTTTCTAACTTTAGTTTAGTAAACAACTTAGAGTTACCAAGCAATATTTCTTCATTATTTAAGGTAGCTTGTAAACCTAGACCATTTAGGGAAGTAAAATTAGATGGAGATGATAGTTTTAAGTGATGAGATTTGGCATAATTTTGGAATGCTTTAGCGATTGGATGATTAGAATTTTGTTCAACACTACAAATAATGTTTAGTATTTCTTCATTAGATAATTGGGAATAATTATATATTTTAGAGATATGTAAATTACCATAAGTTAAAGTTCCCGTTTTATCAAAAACAATAGTATCTATATTATTGACATTTTCTAAGACTTCACTACTTTTAATAAGAAGACCATTATTAGCACAAAGACCTAAGCTTACAACTAAAGCAAGAGGTGTTGCTAGACCTAAAGCACAAGGACAAGAAACAACTAAAACATTAACAAAATGGGTTAAAGCAACATTTAGAGGATGGCCTAAAATTAGATAGCCAATTAGAGTTAAAATGCTAAGTATAATAACACCCGGCACAAAATAACTACTTACTTTATCAGCGATGGTAGCAATTCTGGCTTTTGTAGTTGTCGCTTCTAAGACTAATCTTACTATTTCACTTATTGTGGATTCTTGACCTATATGAAGAGCTTCATATTCAATATAGCCATTAATATTAATACTTCCCGCCATGACGAGATCATCAATACCTTTTTTACTAGGTTTAGCTTCACCAGTTAAAAAAGCTTCATCGATATAAGTTTCGCCTTTAATAATTTTACCATCCACGGCTATTTTATCTCCAGGTTTACAAATAAGAATATCCCCTTTTTTTACTTCATCAATCGTAACTTGTTTTTCAGTATCATTTATTTTTAAAATCGCATAATCAGGGGTAATAGTAACTAATTTTTCCAAAGCTTTTTTAGCTTGAGCCTGACTTTTTTTAGAAATATAACGACCAAATTTAATAAAATATATTACAATCGCACTGGATTCAAAATAAAGATGAACAGGAATATCTTTAAATAATAAAGTTAAATTATATAAACTATATATAAAACTAGATAATACACCAATAGTTACTAGAGTATCCATATTGGGAGATAAATGAAATAAAGTTTTAAAACCATTTTTAAAGATTGATAGACCATATATTAGAAAAGGTATAGTTAAAATTAAAAGAGTTAGACCTATAGATTTAGAATTAGTTAAAAAAGAAAAGATGGGTAATTTAAACATAGGAGACATAGATATATACATGATTAATAAAGCTAAAAAACCATATATTATTAATAATAATTTAGTATATTTACTTTCTTCTTCTTTAATAGATTTATATACACCTAAACTTTGATAGCCAGCCTCAGCGACAAATTTTTCTAAATCTTTTTTAGTTAGAGTTTGATCATATTCGATAATAGCTTGATTTAAAACTAAATTTACTGAGGCATTTTTTATACCATTTTGTTTATTTAAATACTTTTCTAAGCGATTTTTACAAGCACTACAACTCATTCCACCTATTTTTAAAATAATTTTATTCATTATTGCATACTCCTTATTAAATCCATTAATTCGCCAGTTGCGGATTTGGGATCTTCTTGCATAGCTTTAGTAATACAATTTGAAATATGATTTTCAAAGATAATATTGGCAAGACTTTTTAGAGATTTATTTATCGCGGATATTTGAATTAAAACATCTTTGCAGTAGCGATCACTTTCAATCATCGCATTTACTCCCCTTACTTGGCCTTCAATTATTTTTAGGCGTTTTGCTAAATACTTTTTTTCTTCAGGTGTTCTGATAGTTTTTTTATTAGTCATTTTATCACTTCCTAAAAATATTATACTACCCCCTGGGGGTAATGTCAAAAGAATTAAAAAAAATAAAGATAAATCTTTAATTTTTAACAACATTTAAATTTATTTTTTTAGTAACAACAATATTTTTAGTAATATTTTTAATAATTTTATAATTATAGTTTACTTTAAGGGTAATGGTGATGGGAATAGTTCCCTCTTCTAAAAATTCATAATAACTTTCTAATAAAGTATTAGAAACATTAATTTCAATATTAGTTTTAGGAGGTAATTTATCTTGATCAAGAAGATTATTAATAAAGGCATCATAATCCCATAAAGTACCATATTCGATTGGTTCAGAATAATTTTTAATAGAATTAGATAGATCTTTAGAAATTAAAGATACTTCTTTTGTTAATTCTTTATTTTTAAGATAAATATCTCCACTAAGTAAGAGAATAATAATTATAATTAAAAATATTAAGATTTTCCATATTTTTTTCATAATATACTTCCTATAAACGTTTTAAGCGACCCGTAATACAAGCTTGTAGAGCTTTAAAATTACGTAATTCTTTACCAAAAGCCACTAATTTATCAGCTTTACTAACTACTTTACCTTCAAGATAAATACTTTTAGACCAATTTAGATTTAAAAATTTTAAATTATTAGTGGATTTAGTTATAAGTAACTGATATTTACGAGGCAATTTTTTATATTTAGCTAAATTATTTATTTCAATTTTAGATATGTTTTGGGGTATTCTTCTAACAGGAAATGGATACATATGATGAATTATTCCATCTATGATAATATTGGCGGTAGGAAGATGTTTAAAATATTTAGGAAACCAAGAAATAGCATTAATACTGGCTTCAATAGGATGAACAAAACCATGTTTATTAATGAAATGATGTTTTTTATTAGGAGAATTTTGCCATGGCAATTCATATAAATCATGAAACATGGCAATTAAGACCGCAATATTTAAATTAGCTTTTTGATATTTCTTTTTAGTTTTTATTAATTTATAAGTTATTAGAGCATCTTTTATAATATGTTCTCCTAAGCTAATATTTCCATGATGAGGATAAACTTTATTATCACATCTTTTAATAAATTCAGGATGAGAAATAATAGGATGAACTATTTTTAAAAATTCTCTTTGTTCTGAAATACTAAAATTATATTCTTCTAAAAGTTTTATAGTTTCTTCAAGCATTTTATTCACCTACCTGATTATATGTTAAAACTGAAAAAAATACAATAAAAATTGTATTTAATCGATATTTATTAATTCATATTCTCTAGATCCAATATGTAAAGTGTCTGATGCATAAACTGTAATATGACGACCATTTTGTCTTTCAATACGTTCAATCATCTTATCTTTACCAGGATCAGTAGAATTATAAATTAAATCTAAACAAGCTTCATCTAAAGCGACTGGATCAGTACTAGATAAGATACCAATATCTTGCATACAAGGATCTGAAGGATTAGAATCACAATCACAATCTACAGATAAATTATTCATGACATTAATATAAACTATTTCATTATTTAGAAAATCCATGACGGATTCATCAGCTTCGGCCATAGCTTCTAAAAAAGCATTTTGTTCAGGTAAATTAGACCATAGTAAGGCAGGATTATTAGTTTTACCAGCCGTATGAATATGAGCTTTACCAGCACTAGAGGCTACCCCAATACTCATATTTTTTAGAGCTCCTCCAAAGCCACCCATTGCATGACCTTTAAAATGAGATAACATTACAACTGAATTATAATTAGCTAAATTTTTACCAACTAAATTTTCAGTAAGATGTTTACCATTGGCAACAGGAATACTTAGGGAACCATCTTTATCCATAATATCAACCGGGGCTATATCATAAAAACCATGAGCTTTAATGGTTTTAATATGTTCCTCAGTAGTATTTCTTTTACCAGCATAAGCAGTATTACATTCAATGATTGTACCATTTAATTTAGTAACTAAATCTTTTATTAAAGCAGGTTTTAAATAATTATTACCTCCCATTTCACCAGTAGATATTTTAATACCAATATGACCAGTTAGAGGTTTATTTAAAACTTCATACATTTTAATTAAACTCTCGGGAGTAATATTTTTTGTAAAATAAACTTTACTTTTTTCCATGTTTCATTCTCCTTTTCTATATTATAACAAATTTTTAAAAGTATAGATACTTATTTTTATTATTTAACAAATTATGTTTATTTATAAATTTAATTTTGAGAAAATATTTTTTTATTTTGACTAGCAATAACTATTAAAATTATAATAAGAGGAATACTGAGTATGCCAATTATATTATTAGTTTTAGATTGGTTTTCTTTTTCTATAATAGGATCATCAATCACATTTAGAGGAGATTGTACTAAATAATTAGCATCTAAGAAAGATATTATAGCAAGATGATCTTTTAAATTAAGATAAGTATTACGAATATAGGGAGCTTTAATGGTAATGATTATTATTTCATGGTTCGCTACCTCAGTTAAAGAAGCAAGACACATTCCAGCATAATCGGTATAACCAGTTTTACTTCCGATAATACGGCTAGTATCAATTTCTAAAGATTTTTCATAGCCTAGTAAAGTTGATTTTACTTCTAAGCCATTAGTTAAAGTATATTCTTTAGTCGTAAATATTTCTTTAAAAATGGGATTTGCTAAAGCATATTTTAAAAGAGTTAAGACATCACTTGCCGTACTATATTGACCATTTAAATCTAAGCCCGAAGTATTTAGAAAATGAGAATTAGAAAGGCCTATATTGGCCGCAAGTTCATTCATCTGTTCTACAAAATTGGGTACTGTTTTAGAAAGAGATATAGCAAGGCTTTGAGTTGCATCGGCCCCACTAGGAAGTAAAGAGGCATTTAACAAATCAAAATATGTAACTTTATCCCCTTCTTTTAAACCGGCGACGGAGGCATTAGCATATATTCCTTTTAACATTTCTTTAGTAATTGTTACCTCTGTATCTAAATCGGAAATTAAATTTAAAGCAGTCATAGTAGTCATGATTTTAGTTAAAGAGGCAATAGGTGTTTTTATATTAATATTCTTGGCATATAATACATTATCCGTAGTTAAATCATAGACTAATGCTATTTCTGAGTTAAGAGATGGTAATTTTAAAATTTCGGCATCAATAGTTAAAGGATAAAGCAAAATAATAATAAATAAGATAATTTTTTTTATCATAGATAAATCCTTAATTAAATTTTAAAATCATCTAGGAAGTCAGCCATAGATAAACTTTTAGCTTCTTGTTTAGGTTCAATTTTAGGTTCTTCTTTAGTAATGGATGGTTGATCTATTTTTTCTTTTACGGCTACTTGTCTTGCTAAATCTAATTTATATTTACTTATATTAGAACCAGTTGAGGCTAAATCCATAATGGATATATCACTATTTTTTAAAATATTTATTTCACTATCAGCTTTAGTTAAAACTAAATCTCTACTAGTCGTAGCAAAGGCAGCTAAAACTTTATAACTTACAGTTTTAGTTTTCTTTAAAAGAGTACTACCCTTTTTAGCTCGACTATGAGTTTCTAATTCAGATAATTTAACTCGTTTAGCTGTTTTATTATCGGTAAAAATAGTAAGATATTCATAATTAGAATCATAACTAATTAAGCTTACAACTTCATCTTCTTTTAGAGAAATAGCTTTTACCCCACTCGCTTTAGGACCAAGAGATGGTAATTCAGTAGTTTTATAATTTAGATAATAACCATTTTTTGTAGTAATTAAAACATTATCTAGGCTTTTTACAACACTTATTAATTCATCATTTTCTTTTAATTTAATCGCGGTCATTGGTTTAGTACATCTAAGTACTTCAAAATCCGCCATTAAGGTTTGTTTGGCTATACCATTTTTAGTAGCTAAAATTAATGATTGATCTTTATTATAAATGAAAGATGAAATAACTTTTTCTTCAGGATTCATCATGATAATATTATTAACATGTTTACCTAATTCTTTCCATTTAATTTCAGGAATTTTATATACAGGAATAAACAAATAATTACCAAAATTAGTAAAAATCAGTAAAGTATCTAGAGTGGTGCATTCATATAGACCAGTAATAAAATCGCCTGGTTTTAAAGTGGTATCTTCACTTGATTGAGCATAACTTTTAGCACTAACTCTTTTTACATATCCTTCATTAGTAACAACGATTACAACATTTTCTTTAGGGATCATTTCTCTCGCATCAAGCTTTATTTCTTGAATTTCATTTTCAATTTGAGTTTTTCTTGGAGTACCATATTCTTTTTTGATAATTTTTAATTCTTTTTTCATGACATATTTTAAGACTTCTTCATCTTTTAAGATAGCATTTAATCCTTCAATTAATTTCTTTAATTTAGCCATTTCTTCTTCTAGTTCTAAAACGTCAGTATTAGTTAAGCGATATAATTGAAGCATAACTATAGCTTTAGCTTGTTCGGGAGTAAAAGCAAATTCTTTAACTAAGTTAGCTTCGGCATCAGATTTATTTTTACTTGCTCTAATAACTTTTATTACTTCATCTAAAATTGATAAACATTTTATTAAGCCTTCAACTATATGCATTCTTTTTTCATGGGTAGCTAAATCAAATTTAGTACGATTTATTATAACTTCTCTTTGATGAGCAATATAAGCATCTAATATTTCTAATATACCTAAAGTTTTAGGAACACGATTAACAATAGCAACCATATTATAGTTATAAGATATTTGTAAATCTGTATTTTTAAATAAATAATTTAAAATTAAATCAGCATTCGCACCACTTTTTAAATCAATTACTATTCTTAAGCCTTCGCGATCAGATTCATCACGAACTTCAGCCATTCCATCAATTTTTTTATCTATTCTAATACTATCTATACGATTAACTAACAAAGCTTTATTAACATCAAATGGTATTTCTGTTATAACAATTTTTTCTTTACCCTTTTCTTTAACAACTTCATATTTAGATTTAACAATTACTCGGCCTTTACCAGTTTTAAATGCTTCTTTAATACCTTCAATTCCACAGGCAATACCACCCGTTGGAAAATCGGGGCCTTTAACTATTTCTAATATAGTTTCTAGTTTACAATTAGGCGTATCAATTCTTTTTATAGTCGCATCAATTATTTCACTTAAATTATGAGGAGGAATATTTGTAGCATAACCAGCACTTATTCCCATTGTACCATTTACTAGCAAATTAGGAAATTTAGCAGGAAGAACTGTAGGCTCTAGCAAACGATCATCAAAGTTTGGAGCAAATTTGACAGTATCTTTATTTAAATCATTTAATAATTCTTCACTTATTTTAGAAAGTCGGGCTTCAGTATAACGATAGGCCGCGGCGGAGTCTCCATCCATGGAACCATTATTACCTTTCATATCTACTAATATGGTATTTTGTTTCCACCACTGGCTCATTCTAACCATTGCATCATATACTGAAGAGTCCCCGTGAGGATGGTATTTTCCTAAAACATCCCCGACTGTCGCGGCACTTTTAATATATTTTTTATCATAAGTATTACCGGCTTGATACATTGCAAATAAAATTCTTCTTTGCACAGGTTTTAGACCATCACGAACATCAGGGATTGCCCGGTCTTGAATAATCTCTTTAGCATAAGAGCCAAAGCGTAACCCCATAATTTCTTCTAAAGCATAATCTTCTATCCTTTTTAATATATCTTGCATATACTTCACCTTGTATAATTTTAACATAAAAAAAGTGTTTAAGAAATAGTTCTTTACACTTTTTTATTTAACTTTCAGTAATTGTAAATATGTCTAATGGTAGATAAGTATTGATACCAGATGTCATACCCGAAATAGCTGGAGATTGATAAAACATATGAAGCATTCCATTTTCTTGATCGAGAGCATAAGATGCTTTAGATATTAACTTTTCATAACTATATTCTTCTAAGCAAGCATTATAATCTTCATAAAAATCACATATAGCAGTAACGGTATAAAAATCTTCTTCATGAGCTAGAATATAATTATAAAGTTTAGTATTAAAATCAGGAAAGATACTAGCTGGATTATCTTCTAAAAACTCAATATTTCCATCTTTAGTAATAATCATATTATTTTTGGTGATATGCTCTTCTTTTAAAGGTTGAGCCTCATAATATCCTAAAATATTTTTAATAAAATCTTCTTTTTTAAATTCTTTAATATCAATTATATAAGTTATTAGTTTATAATCATAATTAGTGTTATATATATCTAAATCAATATATATATTTTGATAATTATTTTCTTTAGTTAAATTATATTTTTCAATTAAAGTATTAGAAATTTTAGTGGTTAAATTAGCTAAATCAAGTTCTTCTTTTTCATAACGATAATCATAAGCTATATCACTACTAGTAGAGTTAAATAAAGAGTTATTTAAATAATTTTTTGAAGTTAAAAAGCCAGAATTAGAATAATAATCTTTATTAGTTTCGATAATATAATCACAATTTTCAGGATTACAATACTCATTTACTTCATTTTCATATATATTTTCACTTGTTAGGAAGCGACTATAAATAGTAATATCATTTAAATAATTATAAAAATCAAAAGTAACCCCTCCTAAGATATCATCAATATTTTCATAATAGTTTAAATATATATAAAGTGATGTGTTAGTTAAACAAATTTTATATTCACGATTTTTTATTTCTTTGATGGCTGTAATTAAATAATTATCAATGTAACTATCATATTCATACAGTTCTTCACGATTTGCACAGGTACCCCAAGCACAATAGGAACTATACAAAGCTTCTTTAATTATTTCAAATAAATCACTATCTTTTTGGAATATTTCTTCTAATATAATATCTTCTCCATCAATTAAATTAACCATAACATATTCATTTTTACAATCAATGCCTAAAACATTTGAATAATTAAAAGTGACATTACAAAAATTATAACCATATTCATTTTTAGAACTATCAAGTTTAGCTAATTTATTATTGATTTTGGTTTCTACTTCTTTATTTTTTAAACCACTTATACTTACTTTATCAGAAATATCTATAGTAATGGGATTAACAGGATATTTAGCAAAAGCATCAATAGGATCTTTTTTACTTACTGCTTGAAAGCTATAATATGGTTTATTAGTATTTACTGGATTATTGATTTTATTATTATGATTAGTAATTAACAAATAAGTAATAAATATAGATATTAAGATTAATGTAGCTAAAAAAAGAATAAATAGAACATTACTTTTAGAAGACTTGGACATAACCGGCCTCCTTAGCTACTTGGGCTCCCTCTTTTGATAATAAGGCTTCTTTAAATTCTTGAACTTCTTTTCGAGGATTTTTTAAAGTAACAATATAATATGCAGTCATTAAAGGATATTTTCCTTCTTTGATCGTTTCATAAGTAGGTTTTATACCATCAATAGCTAAAAATTTAATATTAGGAGTATAATACATTTCACTTGCATAGTAATAATAAGAATAACCTATACCAGCGAGATTATTATCATAATCGGCAATAACATCAACAATTCCACCCATGCTTTCAATCATTTCTTCAGTGGTTGGTTCTCTTAGAGGAATATCTTTCATGACTAAAGATAACATACCTGTTTGACTACCAGAATTAATAGGTCTTTGATAAGCAATTATTTTTTTATCTTGACCTCCGACTTCTTGCCAATTATTTATTTTGCCAGCATATATATCTTGAATTTCCGTAAGTTTTAAATTATCAATGGGATTTTTAGCATTTACAAAAAAGACAAAGCCTTCATTTACTACTTTAGTAACTTCTAATTCAACATTAGCATCTTTAGCCATTTGTAATTCTTCTTTACTTGGTTCCGTGACTATAATTAAATCTGTTTCATGATTAACTAATTTTTCATAAGCAGGATGCGTATTAGTATAGGTATTTTCAAGTTGCTTTAAATCATCAAGGCTAGCAAAATATTGGACAAAGCTATTCATTAATGGTTGAGTTGCTAAAGAAGCATCAACTTTAATAGTTAAATTTTTAAAATGACCTTTTAATTTTTCTTCAATTTCTTGTTCTTCTTGAATTTGTTCTTTAGTAAAATATTGGTAAGCAAATATACAACTAGGGACTAATATTAATAAAACTATAATAGTAATAATTATTTTTTTTAACATATAAACTCCTTTTATTCTTAAACTATATTCTTACATATTAATTATAAGCACGATAATCATCTTCCATGGTGAAGATGATGTTTTCTTCAATCCAATCTTTTCGAGGTTCAACTTTATCCCCCATTAAGATAGACACTCTTTTTTCAGCTAAAGCAGCATCATAGATATTGACGCGAATTAAACTACGAGTATCAGGGTTCATAGTGGTATCCCATAGTTCTTCGGCATTCATTTCTCCTAAACCTTTATTTCGAGATATATCTGGTTTACCGGGATTATCATTAACAATTTGAAATCTTTCTTCATCAGAATAAGCATAAAAATGTTTTTTACCATAATCTATTTTATATAATGGTGGTTTAGCAATATAAAGTTTACCGGCTTCAATTAAAGGACGCATAAAACGATAAAAGAAAGTTAGTAATAGAATTTGAATATGAGAACCATCAACATCGGCATCGGTCATAATTATTACTTTATCATAATTAGAATCCTTAGCATCAAATTCTTGCCCTACTCCAGCGCCAATAGTATGAATAATTGTATTTATTTCCTCGTTTTTTAAAATATCAGAGATACTGGCCTTTTCAGAATTAATAACTTTACCTCTTAATGGTAGAATAGCTTGAAAACGTCTATTTCGACCACCTTTAGCAGAACCACCGGCTGAATCTCCTTCGACTAAAAATAATTCATTTAGCTCGGGATTTTTAGTAGAGGCCGGAGCAAATTTTCCCGATAAATTTTTTTCTAATTTATTTTTACCTTTACCGTTACGGGCTTCTTCCCGGGCTTTGCGAGCAGCTTCTCTAGCAAGTTTACTACGAGATGCTTTATCAACTATATTTAGAGCTATTTCTTTATTTTCTTCTAAGAAGAATTTTAGATTTTCATAAGTTATAGCTTCAGTTACACTTCGAGCTTCAGGAGTACCTAATTTACCTTTAGTTTGACCTTCAAATTGTAAAAGATTTTCAGGTATTTTTAAATTAATAACGGCACTTAGACCCTCTCTAACATCACTACCATCAAAAGTAGCGTCTTTACCTTTTAATAAATTATTGGCTTTAACATAATCATTAAAAGCTTTAGTAATACCAGTCTTAAAACCTACTTCATGAGTTCCCCCATCTATAGTTTTAACATTATTAACGAATGATAAAATATTTTCATTATAGGTATCTGTATATTGCATAGCAATATCTACTTCGATATTACTTTTAGATTGTGCAAAACTAATTACTTTATGGAGAGTTTGTTTATCTTCATTTATATATTCAACAAAATTTACTAAGCCATTTTCATAATGGAATTTTGAAGATTTATTATTTTCTTCATCTATTACTTCAATAGTAACATTAGGAATTAAAAAAGCACTTTCTTGCATTCTTTCAGTAATGGTAGTATAGGAAAAAGCACAATTTTTAAAAATATCATAATCAGGCAAGAATGTAACAATAGTACCAGTCTTATTAGTGGTGCCAATTTTTTTTAGAGGGCTTTCTATTTTACCACCATCACAAAAGCGAATATTATTTATTTCCCCATCACGATAGATAATTACATCCATTTTTTTAGATAGAGCATTAACAACAGATCCACCTACACCATGAAGGCCTCCACTTACTTTATAATTGCCTTCTTCAAATTTACCACCAGCATGAAGAATAGTATAAATAACCTCGGGAGTTGATTTACCAGATTCATGCATACCGGTTGGTACTCCTCGACCATTATCAGCGATTGTAATAGAACCATCTTTATGCATAATAATTTTAATATAATCACCATGGCCATTAATTATTTCATCGATAGAGTTATCAACTATTTCCCAAACTAAATGATGAAGGCCTCTTTTATCTGTGGAGCCAATATACATTCCAGGACGTTTTCTAACTGCTTCTAAGCCTTCTAATATTTTAATAGAAGATGCATCATATTTTGTTTGTTTTGCCATAGCTATCACCTATTGTTCATTATAGCAAAAAATAGAAAAAATGTAAAACTAGTTAAACATTAATTTTACATTTTTATATTTTAATTACTACTTGTTAAATTAAGCTTTTTTTTATATAATTATCTTGAGGTTGATATAATGAAAAAGAAATTTTTAATTATAGGGGTTGTAGGTATTTTATTAATTGGCGCGACTATTTGGGCTACACAATTATTTAATGATAGAAGTATAGAAAAAGATGAAGATAATAATCAAGATGTAGTTTTAGATAATAATTATAGTGAGCCAGTAATTGATAATAATGATGAGGCTAATTATGATGGTAAGGTTACAATGTATATTTTCCATGGTAAGACTTGTCCTACTTGCATTAGAACTTTAGAATTTCTTAGAGGTATTATTGATGATTATGATTACTTAGATATAGAATTATTTGAAGTTTGGAATAGTGAAGGAAATCAAAAATTAGTATCAGAAGTTGAACAAGCCTTAGATATGAGTATTGATTATATACCTTTTATATTTATTGGGGCAGATTATCATACTTATGGATTTGATGAAGATAAATTAATTTCAGAAATAGAAAAAGCTCATGAAAATAAAAATTATCGAGATATAATTAAACCTATCTTAGATAAAACAGAAATTGAATATGACCAAGAAAAATTAGAAGCAACTGATTAAGTTGCTTTTTTATTTTCGATAATTAACTGTTATTAGTTCCATATCAGTAGTTAGTTGTTTTATTCTTTCAATTATACGTCTTGATTTTAGTTTATCAATACTATTTTTGGTTTGAGATAAATGAAGTTCTAATTCGGCAATGGTTAAATTGGAAGTAAAGAATGTAGGAAGATGTTCATTCATTCTATTTTGTAGGATGGTTCCTAAGACTTCATCCCTGCCCCATTCACTTACAGCCTCGGCGCCAATATCATCAATTAATAAAATTGGTACTGTACTATATTTAACAATATTTTCTTCAAATAAATCCCAATCATCTTTAAGAGTTCTTAAAATTTCTGGAAAATAAAGAGCTAAATACTCAACTTTTTTCTTATTTTTAAGTTCATTTAATAAAGCATAAATTAAATATGTTTTACCACTTCCAAAAGTACCATGAAGATATAAGCCTTTTTGAGGAGTAATACCATCATATTTATCATAAAAATCTTTTAGCCATTTAATTAGCGATACCCGATTTTTATCAGTAACATTTATATTTTTAAAACTAGCAGTTTCTAATTCTTGAGAAGCTGTTTTTCTTTGTTCTAATAATTTAGCTTGGGCTTTTTGATATTTACAAGGAAGATAAACAAAATCTAAATAATTAGAATATACTTTAGGATATAAATAATAACCAGAACATTTATTTTGACATTCATATAATCCCCGACAGTTAGCACAATTTTTTAATTCTTGAGCACAATCGGCAATCATGGAATTATTTAACTGACCTATTTTAGCATCTATTTTTAGTTTAGTTACAATATTTTTAAAAGTTGGATCTTGGAGATTTTCATTATAAGCTTTTTGTAAATCATATTTAGTATTATTAATTATTTTTTGCATGGTTACCTCCTAAATATTTTTTAATAAATTTTCTAATTCTTTTTGTTCTTCTTCACTAGTTTGCTCTTTGGCAATATTTTCATTAAACCAAATTGGAACAGCATTTTCTTTTAAAGATTTAGGTTTAGTCTTAGAACCTTTAGCTTGCATTTTCTTATGTTCTTGTTCAGCAAATTCCATGGCTTCTTTAGCAGTTTTAAGGTTTTGTCTTTTCCATTGTCCAGCAATAGTTTCAAGATAACTTTGACTTAATCTATTATTATTTTTTCTTAAGACATAGTCAATTAAAACATTAACCACAGCGGGAGGTAGCTCTAAATCAATAAGCAAGCTTTCTAATAGTTTTAAATCTCTAGGGGTTGGTTTATTACCACCATATTTATCTTTTAGAAAATCATATGGGGAAGTATTTTCAAAGACAGCAATAATTTTATCTTTTTTAGATACAGCTTGGGATGAAGTTTTTAAGTATTCAGGAGTTTCCCGATAAACTAAAGTTGGCATAGCATCATTATTAAATTGATAATTTTTACGAGCTTTCTTTCGCAACTCATCGGAATCAATATGACCACTAGAGGTTAAGCTAGTTCTAATTAGTTCTAACATTTGCAAATTATCTAAATTATAAATAAAGCTTAAATTAATAATTAACTCGCGAATTTTTTTAGTAAAAGCTTTAGGGTTTAACATTGTTTTAGGAATACTACTGATTAAAAAGTCAAAATCAATATCAGAAGTAATATTTAATGGTAAAGTATTTCTTTTTTTAGCTTCAACTAAAGGAATATTAGTAGCTTCAAAAGTTTCATTTAAAGTTTTAGTTATTTCTTCATAATCAGTTAAATCAATATTTACATCTTGATATATATTTTTTAAACTATTATATTCGGCTTCGCCAATATTATTATATAAAACAATATTTAAAATAGGATTATTATAAAATTCTTGAGCAGTTAAGGGAGAATATAACTCATAAACATAACTATTTACATCGCCAACTTTGACATAAGTTTTTAAAAGACCTACAGCTTCTAGAGCTTCTCTTGCTTGTTTAATAGTTTCTAAATCACATTTTAAAATATTCATTAAATGATGATGAGTAAAGTCTTTACTCATTAATTCTAAACGATCTAAATCACTAAAAAAAGTTAAATATAAAGAAACGGCACAAAAACCAATAATTGGTTCATATAAATTAATAAGATTTTTTTTATCTATTTCTGTTAGGATAGTTTTATTAATAAGGACATAACGATCGGCTGGTAATAAAGTTATTAATTTCATGATATACCTCCTAACTAATTAATAATATTATAAAATAGAAATAGTTTTTAAACAAGAAATATTACTTAAGAATTAGAAATTTTAGTTAAATATTGTTTTATAATATCTACTTTATCTAATTTTTCCCATGATAAATTAGGTTTACCAAAATGGGAATATAAAGTTGTTTTAGTATATATAGGATGTTTTAAATCTAATTCTTTAATAATATTACTAGGGCTAAAATCAAATACTTGATTAATAATTTTTAAAATAGTAGTCTTAGGAACAGTATTAGTATTAAAAGTTTCAATATCAACCATTAATGGTTTACTTACACCAATGGCATAAGATACACTTACTAAGCATTTAGAAGCTAAGTTACTTTTTACAATATTTTTAGCTACATATCTTGCATAATAAGCTGCACTACGATCGACTTTAGTATAATCTTTACCACTAAAAGCTCCTCCTCCATGAGGGATTAGACCACCATAAGTATCAACCATAATTTTACGTCCAGTTAACCCAGAATCAGAGGCGGGACCACCTATTACAAAACGACCGGTTGGATTAATAAATATTTGGGTAGATTTAGTGATTAAATTACTTGGTATTACTTTTTTAATTACTTCTTTGATTATTTCTTCTTTTAATAATTTTAAATCTTTAGTAGGATCATGTTGAGCAGAAATAACAAGACATTTAATAGTTTCTTTATTTTTATTTATAGCTAGTGTTACTTGGACTTTGCCATCAGGTCTTAAACCTTGAATAATATTTTTAGTTCTTACTTTTTCTAAACGTTTGGCAAGCATAGAAGATAATTCATGAACTTTTGGCATGCAGCTTATAGTTTCATTAGTGGCATAGCCATACATTATTCCTTGATCTCCGGCGCCTAATTCTTTTTGATCTACTCCCCTTTTAATATCTAAAGATTGTTTATGAATATCAATTATAATATCTACAGTATTACCATTAAACAATAATTCATCATTATTATAGCCAATAGCATTAATTGTTTTACGAACTATTTTTTCAATATTAATGGTAGCTTTACTCGTTATTTCCCCCATAATAAAGACTTTATTTTTACTTATGGCAACTTCACAAGCACAGCGAGTATTAGGATCTTTCCTTAAATAAGCATCTAAAATAGTGTCAGCGATTAAATCACACATTTTATCGGGGTGACCGATAGTTACAGATTCAGTTGTAAATAATTTTTCCATTTTATTTCCTCCTTTTATTTACCTTAAAAAGAAGAAAAACACTTAAAGATAATCTTTAAGTGTTAAAACTATCCTCATCTTTCAGCTTACTAACTGTAGGATTTAGCACCTAACTTAATAGGTTGCTGGACTTCATAGGGCCTATTCCCTCCATCACTCTTAATAAGGTAAATATTTAAAATTATTTATACTATGATTATACTAAATTAAATGGTTAATGTAAATATTAAGAATTTATTTTAGTAAAAAAGATAGCAACACATCCATACTTTTCAATTTCGGCTTCTTCATAATAAGAAGTTGCACAAACAGCTTCAGAAACACTAGAATAAATGTCTTTTAAATACATATCGAATGTATCTTTATACATATCATAAAGATTAGGATAATATTTTAAAGCGGTAATTTGAACTGTAATTTTTTCTTTTAAGTCTGGTCTTTTTAAAAAAGTAATTGTATCGCCAACTTTTAATAATTTTCTTTTTTCATCATTTAGACGATATTCAATTTTCTTGATATCATTTTTGATAAGATTAAATGGTTCTTCATGTAAACGCATTTCATACATAATTAAAACTCCATAAATTTTTCAATATAAGCTTTTAATTCTTCTTCTTTTAAAGTTATTTGTTCCATAGTATCACGATTACGAATAGTAACTGTACCATTATTGATTGTTTCATCATCTACAGTGATACATAAAGGAGTACCGATAGCATCACTTCTGCGATATCTTTTACCAATAGAACCACTTGTATCTATACTACACATAAAATATTTAGATAAATCGCCATATATATCCATTGCTTTATCGCCATGAACTTTTTTTATTAATGGTAAAATAGTTACTTTTAGAGGAGCTAAATAAGGATGAATTTTTAAAACTTCTCTTTCTTCACCATTTTCTAAAGTTTCTTTTTGATAAGCATCTGATAAAATAGCATAAAATAATCTATCGATACCAACGCTTGGTTCAATAACATATGGTAAATATTTTTCATTAGTCTCAGGATCTAAATATCTTAAATCAACTTTAGAATGTTCAGAATGGACAGTTAAATCATAATCAGTACGATCGGCTATACCCCAAAGTTCACCCCAGCCCATTGGAAATTTATATTCAATATCGGTGGTCGCTTTACTATAAAATGAAAGTTCTTCTTTGGCATGATCACGATATCTTAAATTAGCTTTATTTAAGCCTAAAGATTTTAAAAATTCAATACAAAAACTTTTCCAATAACCAAACCATTCTAAATCAGTATTGGGTTTACAGAAAAATTCTAATTCCATTTGTTCAAATTCTCGAGTTCTAAAGATAAAATTACCGGGAGTTATTTCATTACGGAAACTCTTACCAGTTTGACATATACCAAAAGGAATTTTTAGACGCATACTACGGGCAACATTTAAAAAGTTTACAAATATACCTTGAGCAGTTTCCCCTCTTAGATATACTTTTGATTTAGCATCTTCAACTACACCCATATTAGTTTCAAATAATAAATTAAATTTACGAATAGGTGTAAAATCACTTTTACCACATTTAGGACATTTGATTTCGTGAGCAGTTATATAATTTTCTATTTCTTCATTACTCCATCCATCCGCGGTTACTTGACCATTAGTAAAATCTTCAATTAATTTATCAGCGCGATGTCTAGCTTTACAAGATTTACAATCTACTAGTGGATCATTAAAATTTGTGACATGACCACTCGCAACCCAAACTTGAGGGTTCATTAAAATAGCACTATCTAATCCATAATTATAAGGATTTTCTTGAACAAATTTTTTCCACCAAGCTTTACGAATATTATTTTTTAATTCTACTCCTAAAGGACCATAATCCCAGGAATTAGCTAGACCGCCATAAATTTCACTTCCTTGAAAGATAAAACCATATTGTTTACAATAATTAACTATTTCTTCTTGAGTTATATTCATTTTTTCCTCCTATTTAAAAAAACTCTAAAAGAATTATAGGGACGAATAATATTCGCGGTTCCACCCTACTTATTTCTTTTAGAGAAATCACCTTAATTTTTTATATAGCTCGAGACTTGCCAGGTCTGTCTTCACTTGTATATATTTATTATAAATTATTATTTGCGGTTTAGCAAGCTTTTTTTAACGAGCCCAGTCAAAGTGCATATTTTTTAAAATGTCTTGCATATCATTAATTAATTTTTTAGTAGTAAATGTTAAATCTTCAGAGGTTAATAGATCGGTTAAATCATCATATATTAATGAAAGTGTTTCTTCTTCACATAGAGTTAGGCGAGTTAAAATATTGATGATGGATATAATTATTAGGCTTTGGGAATTAGGATTTTCTTCACCATCATGACTTTTTATATAATCAATATAATCTAGGCTTTCTAAGACTAAAATAGTTTTATCAACAAATATATAGCTTGGTACTTCAGCAGTGCGATATTTAGAGGCTTCTAAACTAACTTCAGTAGATAACATATCATTAAAGAAGGAATTTTCTAGTTCCATATTCATGTATATTAAATTATAGCGATATAATATTAAATTATTTCTAATATCAGCATAATAAGGATTATTAATAAGTTCCTCTAAAAAAGCCAATAATAAATTATCAATATCTGTTTTTAGAGTAGATGCATATTCTAATAATTCATCCCCGGATATATTATCAATAATATGTAATAAACGAAAAACCTCAGCGTCGGTTAAATGTCCTAAACTTAAGGGTATTTCGCGTTTACTTACTTTTCTATTTAATAATTCTTGTTTTAATGAGTTTACTGAGTATAAATTAACTAATGAAGAAATTATTTTGGTTTCTTTTTTAGTTAGTTCAATTAATTCTTGAAAACATGTTTCATATTCTAAACTATTTACTTTATTTAAACTTTCGCCCATATATAAAGCTAAATAATTAGTTGTAATTAAATTCTCTATCTCTAATAAAAGATTTATTCCTTTTTCTAAAGTCATACCTTCCCCCACCTTCTTTTTTAGTATATCATAACTTTGATAAATGTAAAATAACTAACCACGTCTAAAAGGCGTGGTTTTCTCTAAGCCTATAAGGCTCTAATATTTACCAACACTCACATGAA